>NZ_JBFRHF010000002.1:0-411047 GCF_052115705.1 Inquilinus sp. 2KB_23
ATCCCGTTGGACAAGCTGCAGGCATCGACGCCCGCCGAGCGCAAGCATGGCGTCATCGTGGTCCACGAGCGGCCGGACGGCAGCTACGGCGTCGTCATCGGCAAGCGCTGCCTCAGGCTGCTACAAGAGCTTCACGGACGCGACCTGATCCCAGCCGACACCCCGGTTCAGTGCCTGGTCCTGGACGAAGGCGGGGATCGGTGACCGGTGTCCGGCCAGAAGTCCGCCACTCCGAGCTGTCGTTCGGACATGGCCGGAGCGCGCCATAAGGAGACGCCATGCCAGCGCTCCGAATCCGGACATCGGTTTGAGCAGCACAATCCGGCTCCTTCTTCCCAGTCCGAGGAGACCGAAGTGCCAGAAACCGGCCATTGTGGTCGACTCTCCGAGGCGGACTTCGCCGACTTTGATCCGAACGAGCTGGCTGCAAACACCGCAGAGCTACCGCCAGCGGGAGATACCGATATCGCCAGAGGGGGAAGCTGGATAACACCATGCCGTGGCCCTCGCTCCCAGCCGCGCCGATGCAACGTGCGTCCTGTACTCCAACATCAGGATCGCCTGGTGGCATCAACTACGGTGCGCGATCCAACGCTGGCTCGATGAGACGGATCGTCAGAACGATCTGCCTCTCAATGGCGACCGGGTCGCCGGTCTCCCTCAGCCGCCAATAGCTCCATGTCGCGTTGACCAGGGTGTAGATGCTGATGCCGAGGTCGAAGAGCCGCTCGTCGTCCCAGCTCGTGCCCAGCCGGCGAAGAAGACGCACGTAGTTCGACGCGAAGAGCTGCGAATGCGCGCGGGCGATCCGGAGCAGGTCTTCATAGTAGTAGGATGCATCAACGATGGTGCGATCGAGGCCGATGCCGAGTTGGTAGGCCCAGGTCTCGCGAATGAGATCGGCAAGCTGCGCCCGCCAGCCTGCCCTATCGATCCTCTCCGATCCCGCTTCGAGGAAGCCGCGCACCTGGGCCAGCTTCTCCTCGTAGATCTCGGCGATGATCGCTTCCTTGTTGGGAAAATAATCATAGACCGAGCCGATTTTGATCCCTGCCTGCTCCGCAATGGCATTGGTCGTTATCGCCCGGATGCCCCTTTCGCGCATGACGTCGTGCGCCGCCTCCATGATCGCCGCCTTGATCTTGCGCGATCGAGCCTGGACCGGCCTGCGCTTCGCCGTCGCTCCCGTCTTTCCGGGCGTGAAACTTGTCATTCCGGCCACCCTCTTCTTTCTTTGGCAAGAAAATTGCATCCAATTCGCATGGCCATCACCGGCTCTTGCGCACCGCCTAAATCCGAGCAATCATTCGGATATAGGCCGCGCGATCCATCTGTCCAATGGCGGCCGCACAATCACTCTTTTCATAACGAACAGGGAGATTTCGGTGCTGAACCGTCGGCAATTCGCGCTCGCCTCCGCGGCCTCCGTCGGCGCCCTCGCGCTGGGAAGGTCGGGATCGTCTTTCGCCCAGACCGAAAAGGTGGCGCGATTCCGCCTGATTATCGATCCGGAAGGCCTCTATAATGTGCAGAGTATTTCCCTGGCCGTGAGTAGCGTTCTCGGCAACTACCTGCTGGAGTCGCTGGTCTATCTAGACGAGAAAGGGCTGGCCCGGCCCTGGCTCGCCGAATCCTGGCAGGCGGACGCCGAAGGCCGCACCATCACCTTCAAGCTCAAGGGCGGCAAGACCTTCCACGATGGCACCCCGTTCGACGCGGCGGCCGTGAAGTTCCATTTCGACACGATCCTCGATCCGAACAGCGCCTCCCCCTCCAAGGGTATCGTCGGGCCCCTGGAGAAGGTCGACGCCCCGGACGGCGACACCGTTGTCTTCCATTTCACCCGGCCCTTCGCGCCCTTCGTCAACCTGCTCGGCCAGTCCTATTTCGGCTTCAACTCCCCGACTGCGGTGAAGGCCGCGGGGCAGGCCTACGCCCGCCATCCGGTTGGGACCGGGCCCTTCATGTTCGACAGCTGGACCCCCGGCACGCGCATCGAGCTGGTCCGCAACCCGAACTTCAAGCAGTACCGCCCGGATGCGGCCAATCAGGGCCCGCCCTATCTCGACCGGGTCGTCCTCAACGTTATGGCCGAGGAAGGCGTGGTGACATCGGCCCTGCAGACCGGCGAGCTCGACGCCGCGCAGTTGACGGCGGACGCGGTCCGGCCGCTCGCCGACGATCCGCAATTCACCGTCATCAACGACAAGAACGCCAAGAACCTGATGTTCATGGAGTTCGACTACAAGAAGGCCCCGTTCAGCGACAGGGCCTTCCGCGATGCGATCAGCCACGCGGTCGATCGCGAGGCCGTCCTGGCTGCGGCCTTCGGCGGCAACGGCATGATCGCGCTCGGTCCGCTGTCGCGCGGCATCCCGGGCTATGACGACACCGTTGCCCAGAAATACGGCACCCCCTATGACCCGGACAAAGCCAAGGCTCTCCTCGACGCCGCCGGCTGGAAGGACGATGGCGGGGTGCGCGCGAAGGACGGTGTCCCGGCCAAGTTCACCATCCGCAGCTATGCCGACAGCACGACGGAACGGGCGCTCGCGGTCATCCAGGCCAATCTCGGCGATATCGGCATCCAGGTCGATGTCGGCACGGCGGATTGGGGCACCTTCTATCCCGGCCTGCTGAAGCCGGATTGGGACATGGACCTCAACCGTTGGACCTGGTCCGACCCGAGCGTCATGTCGCAGCTGTTCCGGTCCCCCGGCCATCGCCAGCTGCTGCCGCCGAACCCGTCGATCGACGATGCCCTGGTCGCCGCCGACACCGCCCTCGATACGACCAAGCGCATGCAGTTCGTCAGCGACGCGCAGAAGGCCGTACTGGAGGATCGGATGATCCTGCCTCTGC
Organism: Inquilinus sp. 2KB_23; assembly: GCF_052115705.1. Taxonomy (NCBI): domain Bacteria; kingdom Pseudomonadati; phylum Pseudomonadota; class Alphaproteobacteria; order Rhodospirillales; family Rhodospirillaceae; genus Inquilinus; species Inquilinus sp. 2KB_23. The sequence continues at coordinate 2,863 of NZ_JBFRHF010000002.1, forward strand.
TCACCGACTGGCCGATGACGGTGACCCGCGCGGTGCTGCAGGACTACCGCCTCGACTATCTCGGCTATGTCTATGCCGCCGACCTCAAGGTCGCGGAATAGAGAGCGATGGGCCGGTATGTCCTGAAACGCCTGCTGCTTCTGGTCCCGGTGGTGATCGGCATCCTGCTGATCACTTTTCTGATGAAGGCCCTGATCCCGACCGACGCCGCCACGGCGATATATCAAGGCCAGCTCTCGGAACAGGACGCAGCGCAGGCCATCGCCGCGCTGCGGGCGAAATATCACCTGGACCTGCCCTGGTACCAGCAGTTCGTCCTCTATGTCGGCGATCTCGCGCATGGCGATCTCGGGGAGTCGATCCGTCTACGCAAGCCGGTGATCGACGAGATCGGCTACCGCTACGTCAACACCATCCTGCTCACCGGCGCGGCGCTCGCGATCGCGCTGATCGTCGGCCTCGCGACCGGCATCCTCGCCGCCGCCCGGCGCAACACCTGGCTGGACGTAACCGCGACGACGATCGGGCTGTTCGGCATCTCGATGCCGGCCTTCTTCTTCGGGCTGCTGCTGATCCTCCTCTGCTCGGTCTGGCTCAGGCTCCTGCCCGTGGTCCCCCACGGTCCGCTGGCGATCGTGCTGCCCGCTATCGCGCTCGGCCTGATCGAGGCGGCCCCGCTGTCGCGGGTGGCGAGAAGCAGCATGATCGACGTGCTGAGGCGGGACTACATCCTGGCGGCGCGGGCGCGCGGGGCCAGCGAGACCACGCTGATCCTGCGCCATGCCCTGCCGAACGCCCTGATCGTGGTGCTGACGGTCGTGGGGCTGCAGATCGGCAACCTCCTGGGAGGCGCCTTCATCGTCGAGACCATCTTCAGCTGGCACGGCATCGGCGAACTGGCGGTCAACGCGATACAGTGGCGGGATTTCGCGCTGACGCAGTCGATCATCCTGATCAGCGCGGTCACCTACCTCGTGATCAACCTCGCCGCCGACATCCTCTACGCCTGGCTGGACCCGCGTGTGGAGCTCGTGTCGTGACCGAGACGGTGCTCGAGGAACCGGTCTTCAAGGCCGAGCCGCGCTGGCGGCAACTGCGCGGGCGGCTCCTCCGCAATCCCTCGGCCGTGGCCGGCGGCGCAGTTCTGCTCATCCTGATCCTTCTCGCGGCCTTCGCCCCGCTGATCGCCCCCTACGACCCGTTCAAGATCAGCCCTGCCCAGCGCCTGATGCCCCCGGGGACGTTGCATTGGTTCGGCACCGACGAGGTCGGCCGCGACCTCCTGAGCCGGATCATCCACGGCACCCGCTACTTCCTTCTGATCTGCGCCGTCACCGCATCGATCTCCGCCTCCATCGGCACCGTGCTCGGCCTCGTCGCCGGCGCGGGGTCGGCGCTGACGGACGGGATCATCATGCGGATGATCGATGTGCTCCTGGCCTTTCCCTACATCCTGATGGTGCTGGTGGTGGTCGCCATCCTCGGGCCGAGCCTGTGGACCGGCATGGCGGCGGTCGGAATCGCCGGTATCCCCGGATACGCCCGGCTCGTGCGCAGCACGGTGCTGACGGTGAAGTCCGAGGACTATGTCGTCAGCGTCCGGGCGCTGGGGGCCAGCGAGGCGGAGATCCTGTTCCGCACCGTGCTGCCGAACGTGCTGTCGCCGCTGATCGTCTATCTCTCCTTCGCGACGCCGCTGGCGGCGCTGCTCGCCTCGGCGCTGTCCTTCGCCGGTCTCGGCACCCAGCCGCCGGCCCCCGAATGGGGCGCCATGCTCGTCAACTCCCGCACCTACCTGTTCTCCGCCTGGTGGGCCGTGGCCGCCCCCGGCACCGCGCTGTTCATCTCGATCTTCGGCATGAACATCCTGGGCAACGGGCTGCGCGACGTGCTCGACCCGAGGAGCTGAGGCCATGACGACGCCTTCGCCCCTGCACGACGCGCCGCTTCTCGACATCCGCGACCTGCGCACCCAGTTCGGCTTCGGGCCCGCCACCGTCAACGCGGTGCAGGGCGTGGACCTGCGGATCGCGCCCGGGGAAATCGTCGGGCTGGTCGGCGAGTCCGGCTCCGGCAAATCCGTGCTGGCCCTCTCCATCATGCGGCTCATCCAGAAGCCCGGCCGGATCGCCGGAGGGAAGATCCTGTTCGACGGGCGCGACGTGCTCGCCATGTCGGCCCGCGACCTCGGCCGCTGGCGCGGACGCGATATCGGCATCATCTTCCAGCAGCCCCAGGGCTGCCTGAACCCGGTGCGCCGCATCGGCTGGCAGGTCGCCGAGCCGCTGCGCCAACAGGAGCGCCTGAGCCGGAAAGGCGCGTGGGACGGCGCCGTCGCCCTGCTCCGCTCGGTCGGCATCCCGGCGCCGGAGCAGAAGGCGCTCGCCTATCCGCACCAGCTCTCGGGCGGCCAGGCCCAGCGCGTCATGATCGCAATCGCGCTGGCGCTCAGGCCGCGGCTGCTGATCGCCGACGAGCCGACGACGGCGCTGGATGTGACCATCCAGGCCCAGATCCTGGAGCTGCTGCGCGACAGCTGCCGCCACGCCGGCACATCGCTTCTGCTGGTGACGCACGATCTCGGCGTCGTCGCGAGGCTCGCCGACCGGGTGGCGGTCATGTATGCCGGGCGGATCGTGGAGGATGGCCCGGTCGCGACGATGCTGGACCACCCGGCCCATCCCTACGCGCGCGGCCTGCTGCGGGCCGCGCCGCGGCTCGGGCAGTCGGTCGGCGAGCGGCTGCAGGACATTCCGGGCGGCATCCCGGATCTCAGCCGCCCCACGGCGGGCTGCGCCTTCGCGCCGCGCTGTGGCCGCCGCGCCAGCCTCGCTCTCGCGCGCTGCCGCGAGGAGATGCCGCCGCTCGACCCGGTGGCTCCGGGCCATCGGCTGCGATGCTGGGCGGCGCCGGATGCGACGGGAGACGGACCGTGAGCATTCCACCCCTCCTCCAGGTCGACGGCCTGCATGTCCGCTATCCCGTCCGGAAGGGCCTGTTCGGCGGCGTCGTGGGGACCATCAACGCCGTCGATGGCGTGGGCCTGACGCTGGCCCGCGCCGAGACGCTGGCGCTGGTCGGGGAATCCGGCTGCGGCAAGAGCACGCTGGGTCGGACCGTGATCGCCCTGCAGCGGCCGAGCGCAGGCACGGTCCTGTTCCGCAACCAGGACCTCTTCGCCCTGTCGCCGGACCAGCTCAAGCGGCAGCGGCGCCATGCCCAGCTCATCTTCCAGAACCCCAGGACCTGCTTCGATCCACACCGCACGGTCGGCGCCTCGGTCAGGATGGCTCTCGACATCCAGGAGATGCTGGATCGGCATGAGCGGGACGAGGCCGTGGCCGACATCTTTCACAAGGTCGGGCTGAGGCCCGAGCACCGCTTCCGCTTCCCGCACGAGCTCTCGGGCGGCCAGCTGCAGCGGATCGGCATCGCCCGTGCGCTGATCCTGAAGCCCAGCCTCATCGTCTGCGATGAGCCGGTCTCGGCGCTCGACGTCTCCGTGCAGGCGCAGATCCTGAACCTGCTGCGCGACCTGCGGGCCGAATTCGAGCTGGCGCTGCTGTTCGTGTCCCACAATCTCGCCGTGGTCGAGTACATCGCCGACCGCGTCGCGGTCATGTACTACGGCCGCATCGTGGAGATGGCCCCGGCGAAGCAGCTGTTCCGGGCCCCTCGCCACCCTTACACCAAGGCGCTGCTCGCCGCCGTCCCGTCGCTCGACCTCGCCCGCCGCGACGACCCGGTACCACGGCTCGGCGACCCGCCCGATCCGGCCCGCCTTCCCAGCGGCTGCCGCTTCCGCAATCGCTGCCCGATCGCCCTCCCCCGCTGTTCCGAGCACGAGCCAGCGCTGGCCGGCGTCGATGACGGGCATGCCGTCGCCTGCTGGGCGGCGGAGGGCGCGGCCGTCCCGAAGCGCGCCCTGGCAGGCGGCTGAACCACACTCCGGAAGAAGCGAAAGAGAGACCGTGTCATGACCGAATGGCTCGATGCCGCGCTCGCCTATGCCGGCCGCTGGATGGACTATCAGATGAAGGCGGCCGAGCAGCCCGGCTGCGTTGTCGCGGTGGCAAAAGGCGGGACTGTCTTGTGGGAGCGCGCCTTCGGCGTCGCCGACCTCAGGACCGGCGAGGCGCTGACCGCGGCCCACCGCTTCCGCGTCGCCTCCCACTCCAAGACCTTCACCGCCGCCGGAATCATGAAGCTGCATGAGGCCGGTTGCCTCCATCTGGACGACAGGATCGGGACCCATGTGCCGGGCCTGCATGCGCTGGTGGCGGAGACCACCATCGCCCAGCTGCTCGCCCATGCCTCCGGGACGATGCGCGACGGGACCCGGTCCCCGCACTGGCAGGTCCGCGCCCCCTTCTTCGACGAGGCGGCGCTTCGGGCCGAGCTTGCGCGTCCGCTCGCCATAGACGCCAACAGCCGCTTCAAATACTCCAATCTCGGCTTCGGCCTCCTGGGCCTCGCCATCGAGGCGATCACGGGCGAACCTTACGCGCGCTGGATCACGCGCGAGGTCGTCGGGGCCTCGGAGCTGGCGAGCACTGCCCCGGACATGCCTCTCGCAGCCGGCACGCCCCTGGCGGCGGGGCATAGCGGTCGCATGCCCTTCGGCCGGGGCGCGATCACCGGCGACCAGCCCACCTTCGCCCTTGCCGCGGCGACCGGCTTCGTCAGCACGGCCGGGGACCTCGCCCGCTTCTTCGCCAGCCTCGACCCGGCAGCCGGGTCGAGCGTGCTTTCGGTCGCCAGCCGGCGCGAGATGACGCGCCCCCATTGGGAGGTGCCGCATCAGTCGGAGTCCCGGCATTACGGGCTGGGCACCACGATCGGCCGGGTCGACGGCCATGTGCTGGTCGGCCATGGCGGCGCCTTCCCCGGCTTCATCAGCCGCTCGGCTATGGTGCCGGACTGGGGCATCGGCCTCTCCGTCCTCACCAACGCCATCGACGGCCCGGCCCATGCCTGGCTGGACGGGATCGTCTCGATCCTTCACCGGTTCGCCGGCCATGGGGCTCCATCACCCGCGGTCGCCGGCTGGGCCGGGCGCTGGTGGAGTCTCTGGCGCGCCATCGACCTCGTCCCGATGGGCGACCTGGTGCTGGCCGCCGATCCCGCGGGGCTCAAGCCCTTCGCCGACGCCACGGAGATCGAGGCCACCGGGCCGGACCGGGGCCGCATCACGCTCGCCAACGGCTTTGCCAGCCATGGCGAGACCGTCGAGCGCGGTTTCGATGCCTCGGGCACGGCCGGCCGCCTGTTCCTCGGCGGCAGCGAATGGGTGGCCGATCCGAAGGATCTCGCCGTGTCCTACCAGAAGCCCGTCTAGCCCCGGCGCACGAGATCCCGTCAACGGGCCGCGGCACAGGCCCATCCGCTCGAACCCTGGTTTCCCCGTCTGCAAAGGCCCCGACATGCCGGTCATCAACCGCATCGACAGCTACAAGGACGAACTGACCGCCATCCGGCGGGATCTGCACCAGCATCCGGAGATCGGCTTCGAGGAGGTCCGCACCTCCGGCATCGTCGCCGCAAAGCTGGAGGCCTGGGGCATCGAGGTGCATCGCGGCCTGGGCATGACCGGGGTCGTCGGCGTGATCGAAGGCCGCCGCGGGCCGGGCCGCGCCGTCGGGTTGCGGGCCGATATGGACGCCTTGCCGATGGAGGAGCGCACCAATCTGACCTACGCCTCGAAGATCCCCGGGCGCTTCCACGGCTGCGGCCATGACGGTCACACGACGATGCTGCTGGGGGCCGCGCGCTACCTGGCCGAGACTCGCGACTTCGCCGGCACCGCCGTCCTGATCTTCCAGCCGGGCGAGGAAGGCTGCGGCGGCGCCCGCGCGATGCTGGCCGACGGGCTGTTCCGGCGCTTCCCCTGCGACGAGATCTACGGCCTCCACAACGCGCCCGCCGATGAGCCCTATCGCATCGGCATCAAGCCTGGACCAGCCATGGCGGGCGCCGATTTCTTCGACTTCCGGATCCGCGGGCGCGGCAGCCATGGCGCCATGCCCGAGCATTCGCGCGACCCGATCATCGTCGCCACCGCGCTGGTTCAGTCGCTGCAATCGGTCGTCAGCCGCAACGTCAGTCCGCTCAAGCAGGCCGTGCTTTCGGTCACCCAGATCCACGCGGGCAGCGCCTACAACATCGTGCCGGAGGAGGCCGTCGTCTCCGGCACGGTCCGGTTCCTGGACCGGGAGGTCAATGAGCTCGTGCGCCAGCGGATGCGCGCCATCGCGGCGGGCACCGCCGCCGCCTTCGAGGTCGAGATCGAATGCGACATTCGCAACGTGTTCGACGTCCTGGTGAATACCGAAGATCTGGTCGAGGGCTATCTCGAAGCGGCCCGCGACATCGTCGGGCCGGACCAAGCCTATCTGAAGACGGCGCCGGTGATGGGCAGCGAGGACTTTGCCGACATGCTGCACGCGACGCCGGGCGTCTACTGCACCATCGGCCATGCGGGTTCGGTGCCGGTGCACAATTCCGGCTTCGTGCTGGATGACGGCATCCTGCCGGTCGGCGCGAGCCTGCTGGCGCGAATCGTGGAGAGACGCCTCGCCGCGGCATGAGAGACTGAGTCGCCCGGCCTCGAGTTGCCCTCGCTTGTCGCATCGGTCGTCAGGCATGCGGAACGAGCTGCCCGAGATCCGAATGCCAAATCAAAATCCAATCCAATCTGTGCCAAATATCGGGACAGGGTGGGACTGTTTGGCCATGGCACCGGTGCAGCCTGGTGACCGAAGCATCCTGCTCTCGAGACCAATATTCACTCGCCCTACCGTTCCCGGGGCAGTGAGCCCTGGCTGCGCCAGCTCGGATTAGGCAGAAGAGCGCCATATGCGGTCATCGAATAGTCTCGCCGACAGCGGACATTGACCGAACCCACAGAATACCGGCGCTTTCGGCCGACCGAGCTGGACCAGAGCACCCCAAGTCGGCCGCAGAACGGTGGTGGTCTGAGTCCAAAAAGAGCGGCCCGGCGGCAGGCGAGGCTTCAGCTCGTGTGGCCCGGCCGTAGGCGCTGCCCGGGCAGGCGCAGCGCCTTGAGTTCGTGGCCGCCTCAGGGGGACGAGGGTCCGGGCGCTTGTCGCCATCGACGTCGAGATAGACGCCCTGGCGGCCGTCGCCGAAGTCGATCACCCGCAGTTCGCCCGCCGCGCCGGTGAGGCCGCCGGTGCCGAAGCTGAAGGCGGTGGCGCCAGTGGCATCGTTGCCGTCGGGATCGATACCGGAGAGCTCGGTCCTGTCGCCACTGGCGAAGTCGACGATGGCGTCCTTGCCGGTCGACGCCACCGTGCTCTCGGCTATGGTGCTGCAGATGAAGGTGCCGTTACCGGCGCCGCGTCTTCAGCACGTCGGCCCCGCCGGCGATGACATCGTTGCCCGCGACGCCGCAGAGGGTGTTGTTGCCGGCGTCGCCGGCGAGATCGTCGGCGAAGGCGGAGGCGACCACCTGCTCTACCCAGGTCAGGGTGTCGCCCTCGCCGTCGCCGCCGGCGGTCTGGAGGCTGATGGGCAAGGTTGCCCCGAACCGCTCTCGGATGCGGTGTCGATGCCGGCGCCGCCGATGACAGTGTCGGCCGCGCGGTCACGGTCTCAACAATCCATGGGCAACCGGCGCGCGGCCTTGATCGAGAATCAGGCTGCCTCGGCCATCCACTGCACCGCATCCGCTCCCGCCGGAATCCTGAGCGGCGCATTCGCATCCGTGGCCGCCCGCCAGACTGCCTCCGCCACATCGCCGGCATGCGTGACCGGGCCGCTATCCTCGCGGAAATTGGCGATCATCCCTTCGATCAGCGGCTTGTAGTCCGGATTGTCGAGCCCGCGCAGGTGCGGCATCGCGTTCTCACCAAACTGGGTTTCGGGCGAACGGCCGGGGAGCACGATATGCACGCGCACGCCGAACGGCTCCATCTCGACCGCCAAGCTTTCGGTGAGCGCATTTACCGCCGCCTTGCTCGCGCGATAGACGCTGACGAGCGGCAGGGGCTTGAGGGTCACCGTGGATGTGACGTTGACGATCACGCCCGCCCGGCGCTCGCGGAACTTGGGCAGCACCGCCTGCAGCGTGGCCAGCGTGCCCAGCGTGTTCGTCTCGAACAACTGGCGTGCCGTCTCTGGCTTGATCAGTTCGACCGGCACCGCTGCCCCGAACCCGGCATTGTTGACCAGCACGTCGATCTCACCGGCCTGTTCCATTGCGCTGGCGATGCTCGCCGGATCGGTGACGTCGAGCCGCAGGACGACGAGATTGTCGGACGCCGGCAGGATGTCGGCCTTGGGGTTGCGCATGGTGGCAATCACCTTCCAGCCACGCTCAAGGAACAATTTCGCGGTTTCGAGGCCGAAGCCCGAGGAACAGCCGGTGATGACGACGCTGGGCATGACATTGCTCCGGAATTGTCGAAGGCGATCCGGAGATGGCTCTCGTGCGTGATACCTTCCATGGGTGAACGTCTCGAATCAATTGGCGATAGTCCAGATATGACGGTCGATCCGCTTGCCGAGATCGTGACCCTGCTCCAGCCATCGGCCAGCTTCTCAAAGCTCGTCGACTATGCCGGGCGCTGGCGCATCCGCCGCGATGTCGAGGGCAAGCCCGTCTACTTCGCGGTTCTGGAAGGCGAGTGCCGCGTGGTCGGCGCGAGCCAGCCGCCGATCATCGTAAGCGCCGGTGATTTCGTGCTGTCGCCGTCGACCAATGATCAGGTCATCGAGAGCATCGACGCGCCGCCTCATGGGATAGACATGCTGCCGGTCGAGCTTGGCGAAGGGCGCTTCCGGGTCGGCCGGCCGGACGCGCCGATCAACCTCAGGATGCAGGTCGGGTTGTGCAGCTTCGCATCTCCCGATGCCACCCTCCTCGTATCCTTGCTCCCGACGATGGTGGTGGCGCGCGGCGAGCCGCGGCTTGCGACGCTTATGCAACTGGTCGGCGACGAGACCCGCCGATCACGGCCCGGGCGTGCACTGGTGCTCGAACGCCTGTTGGAGGTGCTGCTGATCGAGGCGCTGCGCTGCGGTGCCGACGCGGGTTCGGTACCGAGCCTGGCGCGCGGGCTCTCCGACAATCGCCTGGTTGCCGCCTTGCGGGCAATGCACGCGAAGCCGGCTCATGGCTGGACGGTCGCCGGCCTCGCTGCCGAAGCCGCGATGTCGCGCTCCGCCTTCTTCGCCCGATTCAGCCGCATCGTCGGACTGCCGCCGATGGAATATCTGCTCGCCTGGCGCATGGCGCTCGCCAAACGCCTGCTGCGCACGCACGAGTTCGCGATTTCGCAGGTCGCGGTCCGCGTCGGCTATGGGTCGGCGAGCACATTCAGCACTGCCTTTACCCGGCACGTGGGCATGCCGCCGGCGCGCTATGCGCGGGATGGAACGGCCAGTTAGCGCGTCGAGAGGATCACTTTTTATCTTGCCTGGTGCGACCCCGGGCTGCGGATTGGCCTCAGCAGCCGGGCTCGGCGGCAATCCGGAATTTGCGCCGACTTTGTTCGCCTTCAGCGCCAGCGCGAGCATTGCGTGGGCGTTGGTGTCGTGGATCCTGAAGTCATCACCGGTGTCATGGTGACCTCGCCAGCCGGCCTCTTGCTTTTGGGTCCCATATCGCACTTCGAACAATCCATGCGGGGAAGTCACGGATCATCGCTGCTAGCGCGGTTCCCGGGATGGACATTGTCCGATTCGGCCCGATGGGCCGGTGCGGCCCGGCTGGAGGGCGCCAAAAAGGAGACGTCGCGCCAGCGTCTCAACAGCAGACATTGGTTAACTCGTTTATCTTTATGAAGGAAACGAAGTTCGGATCTTCCGAAGCTCCCCAAAGGAGACGGGTGCTGCGGTCACGGTAGCATTCGGCAGGGGCCGCATCGCCGCTGGTGGCCGCGGATGGGAAGCCGCGGCCCGGCAGCCGGCGTCCGGCACCGCCCGGTCGTTCAGAATTCGTGCTTCCAGCGCGCCCGTGCCTGCAGCACCAGGGCCGTGCCCTGGTCGCCGGTGATGGTGGTGCTGATGCGGGCGCCCAGGCCGCTGGCAAGGCTCTCGATCGTCATCGCCTCGGCGTCCAGCCCAGGCCGCCGGCGCCGTCCTGAAGCCGTCCGGGCGCAGCCATGATCTGCTCCGGCCCACGCCCTCAGGCTGTCGCCTCCGCCCCGGCCGCCGTGGCCCAGCGCGGCGATGCGCGGGCTGCCGAGCCGGCAACATGGTGGACGAAGGCGAAACCGACCTCTTCGCCATGACGCTATGACCGGGCACGCTCAAAACAGACGTCGCCGCCATCGGCGCGCGCTGCTGCGAACAGCGCTATCCGAGTCAGCCTTGACCGACTTCAATCCACAATCTCGAGCACGATCGGTTCACAGGAACGATGTCGCCACGGCCGGGAGCTCCTCGAGGGCATGCGCCGCGAAGTCGAGCGCGCGCTGCACGGCCGCGCGCGACGCCGGCCCGCCCAGGCAGATGCGGACCGCCTCCGGCGGGTTGCCGGTCACGGTGAAGGGGTCGCTGGCGACCACGCCGATCCCGGTGGTCCGCATGTGCCCAATGAACGCCGAACGCGTCCAGCCCTCCGGCAGCGGAACCCAGATGTTGAAGCTGACCGGATCGCCCCGGAAGCTTCCCGGCGGCAGGGCCTGGCGCGCGATCGCCTGGCGCGCCGCGGCCTCCATGCGGATGAAGCGCAGCAGGCTGTCGGCCGTGCCGTCCTCGATCCAGCGCGTCGCCAGCGCGACGGTCAGCGGAGAGGCCATCACGGTGGCCGAGCGCACCGCCGCGGCGAAGGCCCAGCCGGACCGCGCGTCGGGGGCCACGACATAGGCCACGCGCATGCCGGCGCCGATGCATTTGGCCAGCCCCGCCACGTACCAGGTGATGTCGGGCGCGACCGACGCCAGCGGCCCCGGCGCATGGGACGGGATGAAGCCATAGGCATCGTCCTCGACGATCGGGACGCCCCAGCGCCGCGCGATCGCGGCGATTGTCTCGCGCCGCTTCTGCGACATGGTCAGCGTGGTCGGGTTCTGCAGGGTCGGGTTGAGATAGAGCGCCTTGGGCGACAGTTTCGAACAGGCGGCGGAGAACGCATCCGGATCGATGCCCTCGTCATCCATGGGCAGGCCGACCAGCGACAGGTTGAGCTGCGCGGCGATCGAGCGGATGCCGGGATAGGTGATGGCTTCGCTCAGCACCACCTGGCCGGGCTTGGCCAGGATGCCGAGGATGCCGAGCAGGGCGGGATGCGCCCCGGGCGTGATGAAGATGCGTTCCTGCGCCGGAACCAGCCCGCGGCGGCTGAGCCAGAGGGACGCCGCCTCCTTGTCGATCGGGCCGCCGCCGAAGCCCTGGTACCGCATCAGCGACACCAGGTCCCGCCCGACCATCTCCAGCCCGGCCTGCATGCGCTCGATCAACTGCGGGTCGTCGGGCTCCGGCGGCAGGTTCATCGAGAGATCGACCGCATCGGGCCGGGGCCGTGATGCAGGGGCCGGGACCGCCCTGGCCTTCGGCCCGCTCTGCACGAAGGTGCCCTGGCCCTGGCGGGATTCGATGAGCCCGCGCTTCTGGGCCTCGACATAGCCCCGCGCCACCGTGGTGAAGTCGACACCCAGCCGTTCCGCCAGCTTGCGCTGCGGCGGCAGGCGGTCGCCGGTCACCAGCTTGCCGGACTGGATGTCGGCGGCGATCCGGTCGGCGAGGGCGAGATAGCGGGGCCGGTCGGAGATCGAGAGGTCGGGGGTCCAGTCGTACATCATGCGCGATCGTTGATGAAGGCAGGTTGACTGTATCGTGTTGTCTGCACCGCCGCCACGGCGACGTCGCGAAATTGCCTCATATTATTGACTGCATTTTTGTATGCACATCCCATCTTGATTGCTTTCTGCGACAAGCTAATTTTCGGCCGGGTTGCTCGGAAGATTTCCATTTCATGGAATCAAAATGGGCAGAATCTTGCTCAATCGACAGGCAGAATGACTGTATAATTGAATGCATATAGATCGCGGCAAAATGCGCAAGCGAGGGAATCCAATGACTGGCATATTGCTTGCATCAACTGTCTCCGACGCTGCGGTCGCTGCCGCAGTCCAATCCCGCTTCGGAGAGGTGAGCCATGCCAGCCGTGACCAAGCCCGCGAACCAGAAGGGTGATTTCCTCGTCGATTACGAAACCAAGGTGTTCGAGGACGTCAAAGCCGCCCCGGGCGAGAAGGCTCTCGTCACCTTCCACACCGTCGCCTTCGAAGGCTCGATCGGTCTCGTCAATCTCCTCCAGGCCTCCCGCCTCATCCAGAAGGGGTTCGAGACCTCGGTTCTGCTCTACGGCCCGGGCGTGACTCTCGGCGTCCAGCGCGGCTTTCCCAAGCTCGGCGACGACGCCTTCCCCGGGCATCTCAACTTCAACAACCGCATCGAGAAGATCATGACCGACGGCGGCAAGGTCTATGCCTGCCGCTTCGCCCTGCAGGCGCTGTACGGACATGGCGAAGGCGCGCTCATCCCCGGGGTGATCCCGATCAACCCGCTCGACGTCCTCGACATCGTCCTCCTGCACCGCAGGGACAACGCCTTCATCCTCGACACCTGGACGCTTTGAGCCGCGGACCGATGCGGCCGGCCCCGCGGCCGCATCGGTCATAGGAAAGACAGCCGCAATGGTTGAGACAGCCACGGTCCGCGTCGCCGCGGTCCAGATCGCCCCCGACCTGACCTCGCGCGAAAAGACGATGGCCAAGGTCCTGAACGCGATCGCCGACGCCGCGGACAAGGGGGCCGAACTGCTCGTCTTTCCCGAGACGTTCGTGCCCTGGTACCCCTATTTCTCCTTCGTGCTGCCGCCGGTCCTCACGGGACGCGAGCATCTGCGCCTCTACGAAGAGGCGGTCGTCGTGCCGGGGCCGGAGACCGAGGCGGTCGGCACGGCCGCGCGCCGGCACGGCATGGTGATCGTGCTCGGCGTCAACGAACGCGACCACGGCACGCTCTACAACACCCAGCTCGTGTTCGATGCCGACGGGACGCTGAAGCTCCGGCGCCGGAAGATCACGCCGACCTTCCACGAGCGCATGATCTGGGGCCAGGGCGACGGCGCTGGCCTGCAGGTGGTCGAGACCGCCGTCGGCCGTGTCGGCGCGCTGGCCTGCTGGGAGCACTACAATCCCCTCGCCCGCTACGCGCTGATGGCACAGCACGAGGAAATCCACGTCGCGCAGTTCCCCGGCTCCCTGGTCGGCCCGATCTTCGCCGACCAGATCGAGGTGACCATCCGCCACCACGCGCTCGAAAGCGGCTGCTTCGTCGTCAACGCCACGGGGTGGCTGACGGAGGAGCAGATCGCCTCGGTGACGCCCGACCCACAGCTGCAGAAGGCGCTGCGGGGCGGCTGCATGACCGCGATCATCGCCCCCGAGGGCAACCACGTCGTGCCGCCGCTGACGACCGGCGAAGGGCTGCTCGTCGCCGATCTCGACATGGCGCTGATCACCAAGCGCAAGCGGATGATGGATTCGGTCGGCCACTACGCCCGCCCCGAGCTGCTCAGCCTCACCCTCGACAGCCGTCCGGCCCTTCCCCTGCGGGAAGCGGCCGCCGCCCTTGCCGCCCCCTTCGTCCCCGGGAGACCCGATGATGAGACAGATGACGCCGGCCGCGCTCAGGACGGAAGAGCTGATCAACGAGCTGCAATCCTTCGGCGCTAGGCTGGTCGACCCGAGGGCCGGCACCGAAAGCCGCCGCGGCGGCGCCGGCCCGTCGGACCACAAGGCGATGACCGTCGACGGCATGACCGTGATGGTGCCGGTCCACACCGCGCCGGCCTTCGCCAGCCCGTATCTGATCGAGCAGCCATCCCCCGACGGCCGCAGCCGCGTCCTGCGCGACGGGCTGCCGGTCGGCGACGTCTCCTTCGCTCCGCGCCCCAAATTCTACGATCGGGTGACGGCAGACGGCATTCCCTATTCGAAGATCGCCGTGCTGCACGGGCGCGACGTGCTGGCCACCACCGTGCTGCAGACCTGCATCCGGTACCAGAGCCGGACCAAGACCTGCCAGTTCTGCGCCATCGGCCAGTCGCTCGCCGCCGGCCGCACGATCGAGCGCAAGACGCCGGCCCAGCTGGCGGAGGTCGCCAAGGCCGCGGTCGAGCTCGACGGCGTCAAGCACATGGTGATGACGACCGGCACCCCGCCCGGCCGGGATCGCGGTGCGGCGATCCTGGCGGAAAGCGCCGCGGCGGTGAAGGCCGCGGTGGACCTGCCGATCCAGGTGCAGTGCGAGCCGCCGGACGACGATGCCTGGTTCGGCCGCATGTCCGACGCCGGCGCCGATGCCCTGGGCATGCATCTCGAAGCGGTCACCGAAGACGTGCGCCGTCGCATCATGCCCAGCAAGGCGCAGATCCCGGTCGAGCGCTACATCACGGCGTTCCAGGCCGCCGTCCCGGTCTTCGGCCGTGGCCAGGTCTCGACCTACATCCTCGCCGGCCTCGGCGACACGCGCGACGAGATCCTCGGCACCTGCCAGCGCCTGGTCGATATCGGCGTCTATCCCTTCGTCGTGCCCTTCGTGCCGATCTCCGGCACGCCGCTGGAAAGCCATCCGCCGCCCTCCTCCGGCTTCATGAGCTCCATTCTCGGCCCGCTGGCCGGAATGCTGATCGCGGGCGGGCTGAAATCGGTCGACGTCAAGGCCGGCTGCGCCAAATGCGGCGCCTGCTCCGCCCTGTCCACCTATGAGCGCGGCCAAGCGGCCCAGGGAGCCGGCGCATGATCATCGAGTTGGGGAAACCCTTCATCGCCAGCGAGTACCAGGTCAAATACGCCACCACGGCCTGGGAACGACGGGGCGCCGCTGCCCTGCGGCGGGCGGTGTTCTGCGAGGAGCAGGGCCTGTTCGCCGGCGACGACCGCGACGCCATAGACGAGATCGCGACGCCGATCGTCGCCCTGTCCCTGCTGGGCATCGCCGCCGATGCGGTGGTGGGCACGGTGCGCATCCATGAGGCGGAGCCCGGCCTGTGGTGGGGCTCGCGCCTGGCCGTGGCCGAGGGCCATCGCAAGGTCGGCGCGCTCGGCGCCTCGCTGATCCGGCTCGCTGTCGCTTCGGCCCATGCGCGCGGCGCCATCCGCTTCCTCGCCCATGTGCAGAGCCAGAACGCACCGCTGTTCCAGCGCCTGCACTGGCGGACGCTCGACATCGTCGACCTGCACGGCCGCCCGCACCACCGGATGCAGGCGGACCTCGACTTCTATCCGCCGTTCCGGACGCCGGATGCGGGGTTCCTGGCCTTGAGGAAGGCGGCATGACGGCGGACAGCCTCGACCTGTCCCGCCTCGCCGGGACGCTGCGGGCGAGCCGCGGCATCGCCGCCAAGGCCGAGATCGCGACCGCCGCGGCCCGGCTCGGCCTGTCCGGCACATCCGCGACGCCGGTCGGCGACGACTGTGCCGCCATCCCGGACGGCGACGGATTCACCCTGCTGGCAATCGAAGGCTTCATGAACGCCTTCGTCGCCGGCGATCCCTGGTTCGCCGGCTGGTGCGGCGTGATGGTGAACATCTCCGACGTCGCGGCGATGGGCGGGCGTCCGGTCGCCGTGGTCGACGCGCTGTGGGCCGATGGCGCGGAGAGCGCCGGCGCGATCTTCGACGGGATGCGGGCGGCCGCTGAGCGCTTCGGCGTCCCCATCGTCGGCGGCCACACCAATCTCGGCACCGACCGCAGCCAGCTTTCGGTGGCCATTCTCGGCAAGGCGAAGACGCTGCTGACCAGCTTCGATGCCCGGCCCGGCGACCGGCTGCTGGCGGCGATCGATCTGCGCGGCCGCTACCGTGAGCCGTTCTCGAACTGGGAGGCGGCGACCGACGCGCCGGCAGAGCGGCTGCGCGGCGACCTGGAACTGCTGCCGATGATCGCCGAGGCCGGGTTGTCCCGCGCCGCCAAGGACATCAGCCAGGGCGGCATCGTCGGCACCGCCGCGATGCTGGCCGAATGCTCGGGCGTGGCAATCGACATCGACGTGACGGCGGTGCCGCGGCCGGACGGCGTGCCGCTCGACCGCTGGCTGATGACCTTCCCCAGCTTCGGCTATTTGATCACGGCGTCCACCGAGAATGCCGGGACGATCCTCGAGCTGTTCGCCGCACGCGGCATCGCCGCCGCCGATATCGGCACGATCCGGTCGGGCAGCACGGTGACGATCACCGACGGCACGACGACCGAGCTGATCTGGGATCCGGCGGACAGGCCCCTGCTCGGCTTTTGCCGGGCGGAGCTCGTCGCATGACTCGTCCGCCGCGCATCGCCATCCTGGCGCATTCGACCAATCCGCGCGGCGGCGTGGCGCATGCACTGGCCGTCGCCGAAGCCTTCACCCGCCTCGGCCATGAGGCCGTGGTCCATGCCCCCGACGTCACCGGCGCCGGCTTCTTTCGTCCTACCCTGTGCAGGACGATCCCGATCCCGGCCTCCCCCGTCGGCCCGGCACTGCACGATCTCGTCGAGACGCGGATAGCGGAGTACATCAGGTATTTCGAGGATCCGGCGCATCGCCGCTTCGACATCTTCCATGCCCAGGACGGGATCTCCGGCAACGCACTGGCAAGCCTGAAGCAGCGCGGGCTGATCCCCGCCTTCGTGCGCACCGTCCACCATATCGACAGCTTCACCGATGACCGGATCGCTACCCTGCAGACCCGCTCCATCGTCGAAGCCGACCGGTGCTTCGTCGTCAGCCGGCTGTGGCGCGACGTGCTGGCCCGGGACTTCCGGATCGCCGCCACGCCAGTCGGCAACGGCGTCGATCGCGACGCCTTCTCCCCGACGGCCGGCCCCGAGGACCACGACCTCAAGCAGCGCCTCCGCCTCGGTGCCGGACCGGTGTTCCTGGCGGTCGGCGGTGTCGAACCGCGCAAGAACACCCTGGCCATCCTCAAGGCCTTCGGCCAGATCCTCGCCATCCATCCGGCCGCACAGCTGGTGATCGCCGGCGGCGCCTCGCTGCTCGACCACAGCGCCTATCAGTCGGCCTTCCGGGCTGAGATGGAGCGGTCCGGCGAAGCCTCCGGCCGCGTGGTCCTGACCGGCCCCATCGACCAAGCCGAGATGCCGGCGCTGTACCGGATCGCCGATGCGCTGGTCTTCCCGTCGGTGCAGGAAGGTTTCGGCCTGGCGGCGATCGAGGCGATCGCCTGCGGCACGCCCGTCGTCACCTCGCGCATTCCACCCTTCACCGAGCATTTCGCCGAGGGCGACGTGGTCTGGTGCGACCCGCGCAGCCCAGGATCGATCGCCGACGCCATGGCGCTGGCCGTCCAGCCGCATGCCCGCACAAACCTGGCCCGGCGCATCGATGCCATCCTCGCGCCCCACAGCTGGGCCCGCACCGCGGCAGCGCATCTCCCGGCCTATCGGCAGATCCGCGAGGTCGAGCATGCCTGAGATGATCTTTGCCATCCGCTGGCCCGACGGCACGCGCGAGACCTGCTACTCGCCCTCGCTCGTCATCAAGGACCATCTGGCGCCCGGCGAAGCCTATCCGGTCGCCGATTTCCTCGACCGCAGCCGCACCGCGCTGACCATCGCCGGCGACCGGGTGCGGCAGAAATTCGGCTTCGACTGCCCGCGCGCCGCCGGCCAGATCGCCCGCCTCGAAGCGGCCTGCCGGCGCTTCATCGACCAGCCCGACGCCCTCGTCAGCGTCGAGTCCTTCCAGGAATAGAGGAGGAGATCCGCCATGTCGGATGCCAGCCCGAACCGCATCCCGGTCGCCGTCGTCGGCGGTGGCCAGGCCGGCCTGTCGATCAGCCATTATCTCAGCGAAGCCGGCATCGGCCATCTCGTCTTCGAAAAGAAGACCGCGATGCATGTCTGGCGGGAGCAGCGGTGGGACGCCTTCTGCCTGGTCACGCCGAACTGGCAATGCGACCTGCCCGGCCATCCCTATGACGGCACCGATCCCGACGGATTCATGAAGCGCGACGAGATCGTCGACTATCTCGACCGCTTCCGGGCGAAGGTCGACGCCCCGCTGCGCGAGGGGGTGTCGGTGCTGCGCGTCGGGCGCCGGGCGGACGGCGCCTTCGACGTCGCCACCTCCGACGGCGACTATATCGCCGACCAGGTCGTCGTCGCCTCGGGCGGCTACACCGTGCCGATCATCCCCCGCATGGCCGAACGCCTGCCGGCGCACATCCGGCAGCTGCATTCCGAGCAGTACCGGAACCCGCAGGCCCTGCCCGACGGCGCCGTCCTGGTCGTCGGCTCCGGCCAGTCCGGCGCCCAGATCGCCGAGGATCTCCACCTGGCCGGGCGCAAGGTTCATCTCGCCGTCGGCGGGGCGCCGCGCTGCGCCCGCTTCTATCGCGGCAAGGATGTCGTCACCTGGCTGGCCGAGATGAATTACTACGAGATGTCGGTCGACCAGCATCCGCTCCGCGAGGGCGTGCGGGACAACACCAACCACTATGTCACCGGGCGGGATGGCGGGCGTGACATCGACCTGCGCAAATTCGCGCTCGAGGGCATGCAGCTCTACGGCCTGCTCGACGGCCTCGACGGCAGTAGCGTCACCTTCCGCCCGACGCTGACAGCCGCCCTCGACGAGGCCGACCGCGTCTACAACGGCATCAACGCCGCGATCGACCGGTACATCGCCGAGACCGGCATCGCCGCGCCGCCGGCCTCGGTCTACACGCCGGTCTGGCAGCCTGCAGCGGAACCCACGGCGCTCGATCTCGACGCGGCCGGCATCACCACCATCATCTGGTGCATCGGCTTCCGGCCGGATTTCGCCTGGCTCGACGTCCCCGCCTTCAATGGCGCCGGCCATCCCAAGCATCGCCGCGGCGTCGCCGCCGAGACGGGGGTCTATTTCCTCGGGCTGCCCTGGCTGCACAGCTGGGGCTCCGGGCGCTTCTCCGGCGTGTCGCGCGACGCGCGCTACCTCGCCGACCGCATCGTGGAGAGGCTGAAGGCCCCGGAGGAGGTCCGGTCCGACGGCATCCGTCAGTTTGTCGCGGCGGGCTGATCTAGATGATGAATTGGCCTTTCACTGTCAGCGATCTCGGTGACTCCTGCCGGCTCGGCGTGCACGCGCCGGCCGAGCCGGCGGCCCCACCGTCCCGGTCGGACCGGATTCTCCTTGGCATGCCGCATCTCAGCGGCAACGGCCTGTCGGAGATTTGGCTGCTCAAGGAACTTGGGCACAGGCATTGGCTGCTCCTGGCCGAGAGCGCCGGCAGGCCCGCGCCGGATTTCCGGGACGAGGCGGGCCAGCCGGTCTATGCCGCCTTCTGCGCGCTTTCGATCGAGGACGCCAACTTCGCCGCCGCCCGCGCGAACGACAGGCTCAGGATCACATCGTCGCTCGCGCGCCTGTCGCGCACCCAGATGTCGAGCCGGCACCGTCTGGCGATCGAGGGCCGGGCGATCGGCGTCGTCACCATGATCTCGACCTTCGTGCGCCGCGCGCCCGATGGCGGCAACCATACCGTGGCGCGCGTCGCGATCGAGGGGCTGCCGCCGGTCGGCGAAGGCACGTCCGCCAGCAAACTGGCCGGTCTTGCGGCGGGATTCCGGGCGGGGCGCGTCGAACGCCATATGGGGTTCGACCTGCACCGCGAGAGTGAGCTTGGAACGTGGACATTCAATCCCTGCCCCAGCCTCGATTTCAACGGTGCTGGGTTTCTCTACTTCGCCAGCTTCGTCGTCATGGTCGATCGTGCCGAATGGCGGTTCGAGCCTGTCCTTGCGCGGGCCGTGGCGACGGTCCGGCGCGATGTCTTCTTCTACGGCAATGTGGACCGCTGCGAGACCGTTACGGCTTGCCTGCTGGCGCGCCGCGAGCCGACCGGCGCCCTCATTCATCATTGCCGGTTGCGGCGCGGTTCCGATGGAGCGGTGATCGGCGACGTGTTCACCACGAGAACAGTTGCCGATCGGGTAACAACAGAGACTGTAGGGGGCGTCTGACTGGGCGGCCGGAATGCGCCGATTCTGTTGAAAAAGTCGGAGCGCCATTTCCGCGCGCAACAAAGAGACTAAAAGTAGGCAGCCGGAGCACAAAAAGATGCTAGATGGCGGACGAATCTGCAGCAAACTTGCTCGATTTTACACTCCAAGTAATCGTTCGGGACTTTTTCAACGATATCCGCCATTTCCGGACAGAGATCCGATGCCCCGATAGCGGACATTGCCCGAACCCAAAGGATCCGGACATTTGCGGGCTATCGGGGCGAGCTCGAGCGCTCCACAACCAGACATCGTCCGAGGTTCCCCTGAGCGGACGTGATCGCAGGCGGCCCGTTGCGGACACAAGACTGGGATTCGGAGCCATCCGTTCGGCTTCGCTTTACAGCCTGTAGACGCTCGCGGCCGTGTCGCACATCAGCTGGCGTTTCTCCGAAGGGCTGCAGCCGTCGATCACCTCGAGATAGGCATCATAGAGTTGCCGGAAGGTGCAGGCCAATTTGCAGATCGGCATATGGCTCGCGAACATGCAGCGGTGCGGGCCGAAGGCATCGATGGCCTCCAGGATCCACGGGCGGATTTGGGCGACCGTCCAGCGAATGCCGAAGATGCACTCCATCCCGAAGATCTTAAGCGCAACATTGGGCCGGTCGGCGACAGCGGCGACGCCGCGCTTCCAGGCCGATCGGCCGTCGCTCGTGAGGTCGACAGGCCAGCCCATGACCGGCAGGACGAACTGGATGTCGGGGCAGACGGCGGCCACGGCGGCGAGATCGGGCAGCTGAGGACCGAAGACCTCGATTTCGCAGACGAGTTCGCGGCCGCGGAGCGACGCCACCCCGCGCCGCCACGCGGCATCGGAGAGGAGATCCGGTCCCGGCGCGTAGCGAAGCAGCGGATCTGTCGGATGCCAGCCCAGATGCTGGCGAACGCACCGGATGGGCCCCGCCAAAGCGTAGGCATCCAGCCTGCGCTCCAGATCGGGGCTTCGGAAGTCGGCGAGCCCGATCATGCCGTCCGGCCGGCCCGTCGCCCGCGCCAGCTCCCCGGCCCATCGCACCTCGCCCACCGGATCCTCCGAGATAAACTCGGCCCAGACCGTCTTGACGACGTTCAACCCCGCCGTGTCCTGCGCATAGTCCTCGGGACGGTACACCCTCGGCAATGCACCGTAGTCGCCGACAAGGGCCTCGAAGCCGGCACTGCGCTGCGCGAAGACCGGGTAGCGCAGGCGCCTCGCATCGTAGAAATGCTGGTGGCAATCGAGAATTGGGAGGGCTGCATCGTCCATGGACCAAACCCCCAATCGGCGAAAGACCGGCTGAGCAGCCGCAGGCGCCGACAATCGTACCATGCGGCGTCGCGGATGGGTCGATCCTCGGACATCCCGATCACCAGGTGTGCCGCACAGCCCGAAACGTTCACGAGGCTTGCGGCGCCGGCGGCGAGATCAGGACGCGGCTACTGTTCCCCCTCACATCCGCTGCCCCTCCCGGCCAGCCTGGCTGGCTGGGGTGCGCCATATGCGGTCAAAGAGGCGGCATCCCGATAGCGGACATTGACAGAGCCCGCGGGACTCCGGCACTTCCGGCCAGCCGGGCTGGAGCACGGCGCTCGTGAGCAGCCGTTGCGTTTGGCGCCGGAGAGCGCCCGTAACGGGCTATATCGTGGCTCGTGAAGCAGCAGGACCCGCCGGGCCGAATCCTCGCTCAGCCGGTTGGCGAGCACCGCGCCGGCGGACCCGCCGCCGACGATGACGACGTCGCAAGACGTCTCGGTCATGGTTTCGTATGCCTTGTCGTATCTCCAATGTCCTGATGGGAAGGCCGCGCCCGGGCGGCCTCACGCTGGTGCTGGAACGCGTCGGCAAGGAAGCGGGCGGCCCGGTCGAGCGCGGCGCGGCTGCTGTCGAGATGCGCGACATCGAGCTGGAAGACGTGATGCATGCCCTGCCAGATCTGGAGGGTCACGGGTACGCCCGCCTGCGCCGCGCGATCAGCGTATTGCCGGGAGTCGTCGAGCAGGCGTTCGTCGGTTCCGACCTGGATGAGCAGCGGCGGCAGGCCCCGCAGGTCGCCGAACAGCGGCGAAGCGAGCGGGTCCGTGGCCTCCACGGCACCGAGATAGTTGCGGGCGCAGCCTTGCAGATAATCTTGGGTGATCAGCGGATCCTCCACGGCCGGGTCGGTCATCGACGCCCCGGTGAAGGCCAGGTCGGTCCAGGGGGAGAAGACAACCCCGGCCACCGGTGTCGCGCCTTCGGCGTGCCGGGCCAGTTCCGCCAGCGTCACCAGCGCCAGCCCGCCGCCCGCGGAGTCCCCGACGACGGCGATCCGCCCGAACCCCCGCCCTGCCAGCCACCGCAATGCGGCCAGGGCCGACGCCGGAGCGGCCGGCAGCGTCGCCTCCGGCGCCAGCGGATAGTCGATGATCAGCGCGGGGATGCCGGAGCGGCTCACGATCTGGCTGACGAAGCCGCGATAGGCCTCGGCGGAGCCCAGCCCATAGCCGCCGCCATGCAGGAACAGGATCGCCTGCCCCGGCTCGGCCTGCGCGGGGCGGACCCACCAGCCCCGGATGCCGCCAGCCCGGGCGGGCTCGAGCGACACACCGCCGGCGACAGGGCTTGCGGCGATGAAGGCGTCGTAGACCGTTCTCGGCCCGCCGCTCGCGCTGCTCCAGAAGCGGGCGAACCGGTCGCGCAGGGCGCGCTCCCGCTCGCGCTCTGCGATCGAGATCTCCATCACGATCGTGTCGAGCTTCGGCATGGTCGGCTCCACAAGGCAAGGCTCTGCCGTCCGCGCGGTGCGTCAGCGCGCGCGGCGCAAGGGATGTTGATGAGAAAGGGAGGGCTAGGCCGGGATGCGGCCGAAACTGCCCTCGGCGTAACGAACCAGCGTCCGCCGGACATCCGCCGCCGTGGACATCACCAGCGGTCCATGCCTGACGAAGGCCTCGCGGATCGGCTTCGCCGCGATCAGGACGAAATGGGCGGGCGCCCCGGAGTCCAGGACGATGTCGATCCCAGGCCCGGCCGCGACGGTCGTCGCGCTACCCTCCTCCAGCAGGCGCGCCTCTTCCCCGCAGCGAACGGCCAGCCGGCCCGAGACAGCGTATATCCAGGCCTGATGCCCGTCCGCCAAGCCATGGGAGAAGCGGCCGGCCCCACCCAGGACGCCGTCGAGCATCGTCGTTTCCTCCGGCGTACCGCTGGCTCCGGCGACCCCGCCGCTGCGCCCCAGCAGGACCCGCACGCGGTGCCCCTGCCCTTCGACGACCGGCACGTCCTCCGCCCGTACGAGAAGCGAGCGCGCCGGCTCCGCCTTCAGCCGTGCCGGAAGGTTGACGAAGATCTGCAGGGCATGCGTCCGCGCCCCGGCCTCGGGCCGCTCCTCATGGGCGGCACCGCTGGCCGCGGCCAGCCAGTACAGATCGCCCGCCTTCAGCGCGATGTTATGGCCGAGCGTGTCCCGGTTCAGGAACTCGCCGATCGAGTCCTCGAACATCACTGTCACGGCGGAGATGCCGGCGTGGAGGTGGGGTTCGAAGGTCGGCGCCTTCATGGTGAAGTCATCCACCATCAGCAGCGGATCCATCTCTCCGCCGAACATCTCCTCCGAGAAGTGATGCGCGGTAAATCCCGCCCCGATGGCGTGAGGAATCCCCGCGACTACGCGCCCAAGCCTTTCGGCGAGGACCGGAATTTCGAGATCTCTGTCGATCGCCTGCATCGCCGGCTGCTCCAGCACGATGGTTGTGACGGAGGCCAAACTAGAAGCCGGGCGTATCGACCGGGAAGCCGCCCAGTTTCAAACGCATCGTCCACCAGGACGAACGATCTACATCAGGACGGCCTTCGGGAACTCTGCCGCCAGATGGTCGAGAAAGGCACGCACCGAGGGCAGCAGCCCCTGCCTGTAGGGAATCAGGGCCGTGATGATGGAATCGCCGGCCAGCCAGTCGGGCAGCACTCGCTGCAGCGCGCCCGACCGCACCGCCGCCCGGCACACATATCCCGGCAGCGCGACCACGCCGAGGCCCTTGATCGCCGCCCGCTGCAGGCCGACCATGTCGTCGCCCAGCAGCCGAGGAGCCAGCGGCATCACGATCTCGTTCTTCGCCTGCCGCGCGTGGCGAAGCCGCCAGACCGGGGCGACGCCCGTCCTCATCATGAACAGCGCAGGATGGTTTTGCAGTTCCTGGGGTGTCTTCGGCGCGCCGTGGGCGGCGAGGTAGTCCGCTCCCGCGAAGAGGAACCAGGGGGCCGGGGCGAGCGTCCGCTGCACAAGGTTGGAGTCCGGCAGCGGATCCGAATGCGCCCGGATGGCAATATCATAATTCTCTCCGATGATATCGACCGTCCGGTCCGCCGCATGCGCGACGACATTCACCCTCGGATACTGGGCCAGGAAGTCGGCAATGATGTCCGACATCGCGAACTGCATGGTGGCGACGCCGGCGGTGCACCGCACCGTCCCGGTCGGCTCCGTCAGTCGCTGACGGACCACCGTTTCGGCCTGCTCGGCCTCCCGCAGCATCGCGACCGCGTGTCGGTAGAAATCTTCGCCCGCATCGGTCATTCCGAAGCGCCGTGACGTCCGGTTCAGCAGCCGGACGCCGAGGCCGCCCTCGAGCTGCTGGATGCGCTGGCTGAGCGTCGATTTAGGCACCCGCAGCGTCCGCCCGGCCGCCGTGAACCCGCCCCGGTCGACGATCTGCACAAAGTAGAAGAAGTCGTTCAGATCCAGCATGCTCAGCCCTATCGTTCATTCACACGGACGCTGGGTTCCGATTTTGCCGGCTTCTGGGCCGCTGGGCCAGGAACTAGCTTCCGGTCGTCACGACGGCTGGCCCGGGCGCTTCCACCTCGGAGCGCCAAGCCCCGCCTCATCACACCTTCACAACCGAAGCCTCGCAGAGGATGCCATGTCCGTTCGCAGCTATGAGCCGCTCACCGCCGACAACGCCGCGCTGATCCTCGTTGATCACCAGATCGGCCTGATGACCGGCGTCCGTGATTATTCGACCGGCGAGCTGAAGCACAACGTCGTCGCCCTGGCCAAGGCGGCGAAGGCGCTCAGCCTTCCGATCGTCGTCACCACGACGGCGCGTGACAGCATGTGGGGACCGACCTTCCCCGAGCTCGTCGACGCACTGCCCGGCGTCGAGATCATCGACCGCTCCACCGTCAACGCCTATGACGACGCCCGCGTCGCCCGGGCGATCGAGACCACCGGCCGCAGGAAGCTGATCTTCGCCGGCATCTCGCTGGAGGTCTGCGCCGCTTTCCCGGCTATGACCGCCGTCGCGCGGGGGCTGGACGCGTATGTGGCCGTCGACGCGTCCGGCACCTTCAGCGAGACCAAGCGGCAAGCGGGCCTGCTGCGCATGCTGCAGGCCGGGGTCGTCCTGTCCGACTACGCGACCCTGATGGTCGAGATCCTCAAGGATAACGGGCGGCCGGAGGCGGCCGCGGTCTACGGCGCGCTCGACATGCCCTGGGCCACGCTCGTGGGCCAGATCGCCGCCGCTTTCGGCAAGTAGCCGCTGGCATGCCGACCGGGGACCGGCTTCGCCGGCATGGGCCGATCGCCGGTCCCGATCGAGGTCGCTGCCGAAGCGGGGCAGGCGGATCCGGCGCTCGTCGCGACACGATCGGTTTGATCCGATCGGTCATTTCAATGAGCCCAGGGGGCATCCCGTCCCATCAAGGATCGGATTAAATCTGCATCGGCCGACCGCAGAGCGCCATCCGACATCCACTCGCACCAGCCCCCTCGTTCCTTGGAGTACGCAAGCCTGTTCAGGAAACGTCACCTTCTGGCGGCGACTCTGCTCGCGACCATCTCCAGCGTACCGGTCGCGCTCGCCGCGCAGCCCGACGCGACCGCCCGCTACCCGATCACGCGAGGCAGCGCCGTGCTGCAGAGCCATGGCGAGACCATCGACAAGATGATCGCCGACTTCGTCGCCAAGAACCGCCTGCCCGGCATCACGATGGCGATCGTGCAGGCGCCGTATATTCCGCGCTCAGCCGGCTATGGTCGCATCAACCTGGATAATGACGAGCTCGCCTCCACCAAAACGATGTGGAATGTCGGACCCATCACCCAGGCCTTCACCGCGGTCGCCGTGTTCCAGCTGCAGGAGCAGCACAAGCTCGACATTCATGACCCCATCTCGAACTACGTTGCCGACCTGCCGGCCGAGTGGGGCAAGGTGACCATCCTGCAGCTGCTGCAGCATTCGTCGGGGATTCCGGACTTCCGGGACAACGGCTTCGACGCCGCCAAGCCGTACCAGCCGGCCGATCTGCTGAACCTCGTCCGGGACAGGAAGCTGCTGTTCGAGACCGGGACGGACGCCCGGCTGAGCGCGACCAACTTCATCCTGCTGGGCCTGGCCGTCGAGAAGGCCAGCGGCATGTCCTATCACGACTATGTGACCAGGTATCAGATCGAGCCGCTGGGCCTGACCAGCACCATGTTCGCCGGCGACCTGCCGACCAAGAGCTTCCTCGACCGCCCGGCGCCGCAGCCCGGCGTCAACCAGCACGTCAAGTTCACGTCGCAGGTCGAGTACATCGACCCGGTCGAGCCGGCGACGGGCTACCGGGAGGCCGACGGCCGGATGACCCCGGTCGGAACCGACGCCTCCGCCAGCCTCTACGCCTTCGGCGGCATCTGGTCCTCCGCCGAGGACATCAGCAAGTGGGACATCGCCCTGGCAGGCAGCGTCCTGGTCAAGGACAAGGCCAATCGCGACCTGATCTACAAGCCGGCCACCCTGGCCAACGGCAAGGTCGTGCCGGCGATGGCGGGGTGGGAGTTCACCCATCATCCCGGCTTCATGGAGATCAAGGGCAACTCGCCGGGCTTCAGCTCCTATATGAGCCGGTTCACGGCCGCCGAGGAACTGGTCTGCGTGACGCTGCTGACCAACAAGGAAGGCGTCGACATGACCGGCCTGGCCCGGGAGATCGCGGAGGCCTACAAGGCCGGCCTCGGCCCAGATGTCGACCCGCAGATGGTGGTCGCCCAGGAGAGCAAGTTCGGTGCCGACGAGACGGTCGCACGGATCAAGGCGCAGCTTGCCGCCGACAAAGTTCCAGTCTTCGCCACCTTCGACCACGGCGCCAACGCCAAGGACGCCGATCTGGAGCTGCGCCCGACCCAAGTGATCGTGTTCGGCAATCCGAAGGTCGGCACCAGGATCATGCAGGACAACCAGGGCGCCGGTCTCGACCTGCCGCTGCGCGTGCTCGTGTGGCAGGACCAGTTGAGCCGCGTCTGGATCGGCTATCCCAGCTTCGACAGACTCGCCGCGGACTACGGCCTGACGGATGAGAAGACCCTCCAAGCCGTCGCCGGCTATGTCGAGAAGCTCGTCCGCGTGTCGGCCAACGTCTACGCCCACTGACGTTCCCCTTTGATGCCCGGGCGATGCCGGTCGCCGCCAGGCCGGCGCCGGCGTCGCCGCGGACCTCACGCACAGCATCGAATGCCAGATGCGGCGGCATGGATGCCGCCGGCCTCCGGTGCCGGACTTCCCTCCCGAGGACAGATCTCATGAACAGCATCGTTTCGCCGACAGGCCGCCGAACCGCCCTCCGCCTGATGGGCCAGGCCACTGCCTTCGTTGCCGTGGCGGGCGCCACCCGGCCGATCGCGGCCGGGGCTCAGCAGCTTCCGGCCCCCACCCTGACGATGGGCGAGCTCAGCGAGCTCGCCGTCAGGCTGACCGCGGTACCGCGCCGGCGTGGTTTCCGGACGGTGCCCTTCATGCTGACGTCACCCGACAGCTGGGACCAGGAGGCCGCCGGCGATGTCCTCACCTACCGATACCGGTCGCGCCAGATGTGGGAGGTGACCGAGCTGTCGACACCATGGCTCAACCTGATCCGTGAAGCGATGAACGGTCAGGTCTTCGCCCATGGCAATCCGGAGTTCCTCCCCGTTGCCGCGGTCCATGGCACCGCCCATCTGGCGCTGTTCGACCAGCCGACCTGGGACAGGTACAAGCTGGCCGGCCTGACCGACGGCAAGCCTGCCGCGAACAGCTTCATCCTCGAAAAGCCCGGCGTCTCAGCCGAGGATGACCTGCAGGACCTGGAAGGCTTCTACGGGCCGGCCAACAACAACATCCTCTCGCTGCAGCGCCGCGGCGCGGTGTTCATCGCGTGCCACGATTCCATCCATGCCGTCGCTCGCAGGCTCCACGGCATTCCGGACTTCGCGGCCACGCCCGCCGACGTCATCGCGGCCGACCTGACCAACGGCCTGATCCCCGGCGTCATCCTGGTTCCCAGCGTGGTCGCCTTCATGGTCGAGCTGCAGCGCGCGGGCTTCACCTACGCCAAAGCCGCCTGACCATGGCGCAGCGCCAGGCGGTTCGGGGCACGTCCGCGCCGTCGGAAACACCCGACGATCCGCTGAGCTGCCTGGCGCAGCTCCTGCAGGTCCGCCCCTTCCTCGACGAACTCTGCGACTTCGGCGGCCACTGGGCGTCACCACATCCGGCCGACCGTCATGGCTGGGCTTATTTCCACATGCTGACGTGCGGGGAATGCGAGCTCGAGGTGGTCGGCCAGACGCCCCTGCGGCTCGAGGCCGGCGACGTGGTGCTGCTGCCGCATGGCGATCCGCATGTGCTGCGTGCCCTTCCGGGCGCGACCGGCGCCCAGGCCGGCGTGGTCGCCAAGGCCTATCGCAACTCCATCCGTCGCAAGATCACCCTGGATGCTGAGCCCGACACCCAGGTGATCTGCGGCCGGCTCCAATTCGAATCCGCGACCGAAAGCCTGGTGATCGCCGCCCTGCCCCAGTTGATCCTGCTGCGCGGCCCGGAATGGCCCGACGCGCTGGAGACAAGACCCCTGCTGGAGCGCATTCGAGACGAGCTGGACGCAGACCGACCCGGAGCGGCCGCGATCACGACCAATCTCGCCAGCGCCCTGCTCGTGATGATGCTGCGCGCCTATCTGGCGGCCAGCAGCGCATCCGGCGGCCTGCTGCGCCTGCTCGGGAGCCGCCCCACGGCACGGGCCGTTCTGGCGATGCTGCGCGAGCCAGCCCGACCTTGGACGCTGACGGACCTGGCCGCGCGGGCCGCGACCTCCCGCGCCACCTTGGTCCGGGCGTTCCGCGCCGCGGTGAACTGCCCGCCGCTCGCCTTTCTCACCGATCTGCGGCTCAGCCTGGCCCGGCGCCAACTACTGCGCGGC
This sequence comes from Inquilinus sp. 2KB_23, assembly GCF_052115705.1. NCBI lineage: Bacteria > Pseudomonadati > Pseudomonadota > Alphaproteobacteria > Rhodospirillales > Rhodospirillaceae > Inquilinus > Inquilinus sp. 2KB_23. Next base: position 32,063 of record NZ_JBFRHF010000002.1, read on the forward strand.
TCCTCTTTGGGGCAGGTCGCCACCGAGGTCGGCTACCAGTCCGAAAGCGCGCTGAGCCGGGCGATGCACCGGCGGCACGGCGTCCGCCCGGGTGAGATCCGCCGCGCCGGCGAGGCGGCCTCGGCCGAGCGGCGGATCCGGGACGATGCGCGATTATCTTGAGTTGGTGATCGCCCGGAATTCGGGCTCGGGGATGAAGCCGTCCCGGTTGGGCATCCTGATCTTCGGCAGGCTGGATTTGTCCAGCGTCACATCGGCGGGCACGATCCGATTGAGGTTCAGGAGATACGCGACCACCGCATAGGTATCGTCATCGCTCAGGGATCCCGGAGCCGGATACGGCATCGCGCGGCGCACATAGTCGAACAGCGACGTGGCGTAGGGCCAGTAGCTGCCCACGGTCTTCACCGGCTGGCTGGTCGCCAGTGTGCCCTGCCCGCCGACCAGCCGGTCCTTGTAGCCGCCCTGGCCCGCGTCGCCATGGCAGGCCGCGCAGTTCTCGTCATAGACCGTCTTGCCGCGGGCCACCGTGCCGCTGCCGTCGGGCAGCCCGGCCCCGTCCGGCCGCACGTCGATGTCCCAGGCGTTGATCTCGTCCGGCGCCGCCGGGCGGCCGAACTCATAGGCATTCGCGGCCGAGCCGAGCACGCAGACCGCCAGGCACGCCAGCACCGTCTTGCTAATCGAGAACATTGCGCACCTTCCCCGCCGCATCGATGCTCCAGGTCTGCTGGGCGCTGTAGTGGAACAGGGCATTCTCGCCCATGGCCGCGATGAACGACTTGCGGTCGGGCTGGACGTTGCCCTTCTCGTCGGCGGAGCGGCTGACGATCTTGGTGGGCTTTCCATCCCACACCCAGTCCAAGTCGAAGCGGGTCTGGGCCTTCGACAGCACTGGCTCGTTCAGCCGGGCCCGGTTCCAGGTCTTCGCGCCGTCGGCGCTGACCTCCACCCAGTCGATCTTGCCGTAGCCGCTCCAGGCCAGCCCGGTGACGCGGTTGTAGCCGGGGCTGATCTGCATCATTCCGGACGGCGAGGTGATGACGGAGTTCACCTCCTGCCGCAGCTGAAACTGGCGCGCCTTGCCGTTCGTCAGAAGCTGGGTGTAGCGGGCCGTCTCCCACCGCGTCATGAACGGCTGGTCCCCGAATTTGAGGCGGCGCAGCCATTTGATGCTGAGATTGCCCTCGAAGCCGGGGATGAACAGCCGCAGCGGGAAGCCATGGGCGGGCCGCAGCGGCTCGCCGTTCTGGCCGTAGGCCAGCATCGCCTCGCCGATCACCTCGTCGGTCAGCGGGATGCTGCGGGCCACGGCCGCCCCGTCGTCCCCCTCCGCCAGCATCCATCTGGACGCGCGATCGACGCCGACGAGGTCGAGCAGGAAGGACAGCGGCACGCCCGTCCATTCATGCGTGCTGACCAAGCCGTGCGTGTTCTGCACGGTGACGTCGTCCGGCGCGGTCTTCCAGTTTTCCCACCCGTTGCCGGTGCATTCGAGGAAGGCCAAGCGGGAGATCGACGGCATGGCCCGGAGGTCGGCCATGGTCAGCACCAGCGGCTTGGCCACCATGCCGTGCACCAGCACGCGGTGCTTGGCCGGATCGATGTTCGGCGTGCCGGCATGGCTGCGCACATAGTGCAGGTCCGAGGGCGTGATCGTGCCGACGAACTGGTCGAGCGGCGCTTTCGAATTGATCGCATCGACCGGATCGACATTGCGGACCCCTGGCCCGGCCTCGGGAATGCGCGCGATGTGGACGTACTCCGAGCGTTCGCTGTAAGCGCCCAGGACGTCGCCCGGCTCCCGTGCCGGCACATCCACAAGCGTGTCGGCCAAGGCCGCCTGTCCGGCTGCGACCGCGCCGGCCGCGCCCGCCGATGCAACAAGGAAGCCTCGACGCGATACCGAATCGGGCGACGGCCCCGCCGCCTCTTGATCGTTCGTCATTGTCTCATCCTGTTTCGGAAAGCCGGTGACGGCGAGGACGGCTCAGCCCGCGGCCGGCGATGCTACGGCGCCGGCGATCACCGCTTCGGCCGAGGCCAGCCTGTCGGCCATCCCCGCGGGCAACTCATGCCGGCCTTCGAGTGTGGCCGAGGGGTTGTAGGTCACGAAGACCGTCCCGCCCTCCCCCTCGCGCACCAGCACCCGCAGGGGAAGCTCCAGGGCGATATCCGGCGCTGCGAGCATGAGCGGGGTGCCGCCCTTCGGATTGCCGTAGAGGAGGACGGTCGTCGCCGGCATGTCGAGCCCGACCGACAGGGCGGCCGCGCGGTGATCGATCTCCGAGAAGATGCGGAACCCCTTGCCCTCCAGCGCCGCTTGCAGCCGCTGGAGGGTCTCGGGATGGGAATAGGCGCTCTCAAGTCTCATGGCGTCCTCTGGACACGGAGGGCCTGGGAAAGGGCCGACTGCAGCCACCGGCACGGTTGCTGAGCGTCCACGAGATTGCGCTCTGATACGCCGCCCGTTAATGACCGGGCAGCGCTTTCCGATGACCGACAGGATCAATCTGCCGGTCCGACAGACCATCAAAAAGATCCACAGTGATGATCGGGCGAGCGCTCATACCGGACGACGCCCTCCGGTATCGCCGCGGAAGCAGCTGCGGCGCCTCGCTCGGAAGCGGATTGATCCGCCTGGTCATGACGATGCGCCGTCCAGCCATCAACGGGCGCCCCCCGGAAGTGCAGAGTTGGTGGGATTATCCCATTGGGCCTCCCCGACCGACCATGTCCGTTCCGCATCCCGATGCTGTCCCCTCACCCAAAGGATCTCGCATGTCCGTGCCGCATCACTACGTCATGTCACGCCGCGGCTTCTGCACCTGCTGTGTCGTCGCGGCCGGTGCCACCGCCCTGGGCGGCTGGCTCACGCCTGCCCAGGCCTTCGTCGAGGCGCGCGACATCGTGGATCTGGTCCGCGCCGATGCCGCGAAGCGGCGCATCACGGTGCATTCGCTGCGCCGTGGCGTCAGTATCCTCGAAGGCTCGGGCGGCAATATTGCGGTCCTGACCGGCCCGGACGGCAACATGTTCGTCGACGCCGGCATCACCGTGTCGCGCCTACGAATCCTGGAGGCCGTCAAAGGCCTGAGCCGGCAGCCGATCACGCATCTGATCAACACCCATTGGCACTTCGATCACACCGACGGGAATCAGTGGCTGAACCAGGACGGGGCGACCATCATCGCGCATGAGAACACGCACAAGCACTTGCTGGCGGCCCAGCGGGTCGAGGATTGGGACTACAACTTCCCGACAGCGCCGCTGTCGGCCGTGCCGTCGGAGCTGGTAGCCTCGGAGAAGACGTTGAGCCTGAACGGCGCGACGATCGCCCTCCTGCATCCCGGTCCGGCCCACACCGACGGCGATCTGACGGTGACCTTCGGCGAGGCCGATGTGCTGCATTGCGGCGACATCTACTGGAACGGCATTTACCCGTTCATCGACTACTCCACTGGCGGCAGCATTGACGGCACGATCAAGGCGGCGGAGGCCATCTTAGCCGCAGCGACGAGCAAGACGATCATCATCCCGGGCCATGGCAAACCGGTGAGCAACCGGGCCGAGCTCGCCGCCTATCGCGACATGCTGGCCGATATCCGCGGGACTGTCGCGACGCTGAAGCGGCAGGGTCGTCCAGTAGACGACATCGTCGCCGCGAAGCCGACCGCGGCCCATGATGCGCAGTGGGGTCAGTTCCTGATTTCCCCCGCCTTCTTCACCCGTCTGGTCTACCAGGGCGTGTGAGCCGCTCCTCTACGGCCTCTCCTCCCTGCGAAAACCAATGACAGTGAGCCCGTCCGATACGGGGAGCTTGCATCCCGGTCAGGAGGTCGTGCACCACCTGCGAGCAACCGACCTCCTGCCCCAGAGGTGTGTAAAGTCTGGTGCGCTTGCCTAAGGGATGCCACCTGATCCCGGAGGCCCCGAGGCGCCACATCCGGCCATAGCTGAGGCGCCCCTTTCCGGACATCGGTCGGATTGGCGGGTTCCGGCCCCCTCCCCGCCAGTTCACAGCGACTTGGGCGCCCCAAAACCGGCCGTCGCAATCCGGCTCGACGAACCGGCCGTTGCCTCGGTTGCCGTCGAGAGTGTCATTGCCGGCCTCACCGACGAGGACATCGCCGCCGCCGATCCACCAATGTGTCGGCGCCGTCGCCTCCGCCGAAGGCCGTGCGACCGTCATCGCCGGTCAGGCGGTCGCCCAGGCTGGAGCCATAGTGAGAGATTCCCGGTTCGCTCCCGTACTATCCTGGTCGGCGCCGGCGCTGCTGCGAGCCCTCGTCGATTCATCAGACACAGCCGCATCAGGAGAATTCTGATGGCGCCCAACCGAAGGCTGACCTTCGACCTGGATCTGGAGACAGTGCAGCGGATCGTTCAAAGCCTCTATCCAACAAAGGGGGTCCAGGGGTTCGGCCGCCTGGCGGGCGGCAGCACGGAAGTCTACCGCATCGATTTGGCCGGCACGGACACCCGGTCGCTGGTCCTCAAGATCTATCCGGACGAACCCATATGGCAGCCGGCGAAGGAGACGCGGGTGGCGGGTTGGCTCGCGAACTTGACGCCGATTGTTCCGCGTTGGTTGCGGGTGGACGAGTCCCGTGCGATCTTGCCGCTTCGCTTCGCGCTGCTGACTTTGTTGCCCGGCCGGCCGTTGCGCGACCATCTCCGCGACCCCGGCATTGAGAGCGTCTATCGTCAGGCGGGCGAACTCCTTCGCCGCCTGCATGCCATCCCTATGAAGGCCTATGGCTACATCATCGGGGACGGCATCAAAGCTCCACGGATTACCAACGCGGAATACATGGCAGAGGCGTTCGGGGACCTCTTCCGACGGTTCCGCAATCTCGGCGGAGACGCCGATCTCGTACGCCGTCTGGAACAGTTCGTCGAGGCGAGTTCCGATCTGCTCGCAGAAAGCCCGGGCCCGGTGCTGTGCCACGATGATTTCCACCAGGGCAACTTGCTTGCGCTCAGCCCTCCCGGCGGCAACCTTCGACTGAGCGGCCTGATCGACTTCGGCAACGCCCGCGCTGCGGATCGCCTGTTCGACTTGGCTAAGGCCCTGTTCTGCTGCGCGCATGAAGATGCGCTGAGCCGTCAGCCACTGCTCGACGGGTACGGCCCGATCGATCACCCGGAGCCGGAAAGAGCGTTGTGGCTCCACACGCTCTTCCACCGGGCGAGCATGTGGTGCTGGCTCACCAAGCTCGGACATGACGCAACTGCCGATGATGGCCCCGGTGGCCTGCTTCGCGATCTTCACAACATGGCGCGCTAGACCGCTGCTCCCGCCCGCGGCACCGCGTACGCCGCTCCGCGGCACCGCGCATGCAGCGGCTCCACGCCCCGCCCTACTGCACGGCTACGGCGTCGAGTTGCAGGTCGATCGCGGGGGCCTGGTCCTGAACGGCTGGTGGCCGCTGTGCCGCCCATGGTGCCTTTAAGAGCCCGAGAACGACGCAGATCGCCTCGAGCGCCTGACGGCTTGGCGCGGCGCTATCGCGCCATATGCGGTCATCGAATAGTCTCGCCGACAGCGGACATTGACCGAACCCGCGGAATACCGGCGCTTTCGGCCGACCGAGCCGGACCAGAGCACCCCAAATCGGCCGCAGAACGGTGGTGGTCTGAGTCCCAAAAGAGCGGCCCGGCCGCAGGCGAGGCTTCAGCTCGTGTGGCCGGGCCGTAGGCGCTGCCCGGGCAGGCGCAGCGCCTTGAGTTCGTGGCCGCCTCAGGGGGACGAGGGTTTAGGCCACTTTGCCGGTTAGCGGGGAGGAAACGCGGCAATGAATGAATCAATAAATGAACCATGACCGCCGCAAAATTATACGATGGTGTCGGTGTTCACGGACTTCCGTTTGGCAACGCGATAGGCGCAGCGGAGCTGCGTCCTTCCATAGAGTTCAAGCCGCAACTCCCGGTCGTGCCTCGTCAGGCTTCGTCGAGAACGAGCAAGGACCACCTGTTGCCGAGGATCGTGGACAGCACCGTCTGGGACCGCCGCAGCGACGCCCACACCAATCGACCGGGTGTGACCTTCGTTTCAAGAAGGCCCGCGTTCGTGGTGCGGCGGCACGACCCCTCGCGCGATCAGAGAAGGGTGAGCTGGTCGCCAGGCTGCGACGGCACCTGGAACAGGTCCGCGCGCAGGGGCGTGAGCTTCTGGTCGAGGCCGAGACGGCGCCGGGCGAGCCGGAAGCGCGCGATCAACATCTCCGCGACCGGACCTTCTCCGACCATGCGCAACCCGAAGCGGGTGTCGTTCTCCTTCCCGCCCCTCGTTTGGCGGATCAGGGACATGACGTGGCTGGCGCGCTCCGGCCGTTCCGCGGCCAGCCACTGTTTGAACAGATCCCTGAGTTCGTGGGAGAGCCGGAGGATCGAATAATGGGCGTATCGCGCTCCGGCCTCGGCCGCTTGGTCCAGGATCGCCTCGATTTCGTGGTCGGTCAGTCCGGGAATAATGGGCGACACGTTGACGATCGTAGGAATTCCGGCGCGGTTAAGCGCGCGGATCGCCTCCAGGCGGCGACCGGGCGTGGAAGCCCGCGGCTCCATGGCGCGGGCGAGCGCGCGATCGAGTGTCGTGATCGAGATCACCACGATGGCGAGCTTTTTCTCCGCCATCGGAGCGAGTAGGTCGATATCCCGCGTGACCAGATGGTTCTTCGTTGTAATTCCGAGCGGGTGCTGGAACTCCGCCAGAACCTTGATGACTTCGCGCGTGATCTGAAGGCGCTTTTCGATCGGCTGGTAGCAGTCAGTGTTTGCGCCGAGCTGCACACGCTCCGCAACATAGCTCGGCTTCGACAGCTCCTCGCGCAGGAGAGCGGCCGCGTCGGGCTTGAAAAAAAGCTTGGTCTCGAAGTCGAGGCCCGGGGAAAGTCCCAGATACGCGTGCGTCGGCCGGGCAAAACAGTAGATGCACCCGTGCTCACACCCTCGAAACGGATTGACGGAGCGATCGAAGCCGATATCGGGACTGTCGTTGCGTGACAGGATGGTCTTCGCTCGGTCGGCCGTCAGCGTCGTTTCTGCGCGACTCTCTTCGACCTCGTGCTCGCCCCAGCCGTCATCGAATTTTTCTGCCTGCACCGGCTCGAAACGGCCTGACGCGTTCGAGCGGGACGACCGGCCCCGCGCGAGTACCCGGTCGTTCCCGGCCGCGCCACCTGCTCGCTTCCTGCTATCCGTCATCGACAGCTCCGGCCAACCCGTGGATCGCCCCGGCGTTCCAGCGAACGCTTGACGGTGCGGACGTGCAGCATACTGCTTATTCATGCTCGGCCGTGACTGACGTCACCCGTTTCCTTCGGGCTCGAGGTCTTCAAGGCGCACCTTGGCGAGCCGTTCCTTCACCCGGCCGACGATCAGGTCCAGCACCTTCACGTCGCTGCCGAGCTGAAAGCACCCCAGGACAACGCCGACCAGCACACTCTCGCAGAGCACCATCACGTCCGACATGGTGCCACCGGCCGCGATCGGCTCCTTCACGATTTGCTCGACGATCTGTTTGGCATGGCGGTTATGGAACTCGACAGCCGCCTCGTCGTCCAGCCTCGATTCTCCACTCATCTCGTTGCCTCAGCTTTTGTCGAAACGCCTCGACCGTCGCCTCCGCGCGGGCGATCTCCCGTCCGCGCGGAGGCCGAGTGGGTTACAGGAGCCCGTCGGCGGCGTGGTCGAATGCCGTGGTGTCCTGGTAGGCGCGAGCGAGCATCATGCCGCCCTCGAGGGTCGCAATGACCTGGAACGCCCGTGCCTCTGCGTCCGGACCGCCGATGCGCTGGGACAAGTCCGCAATGCACCGACGGAAGAACGACAGGATTTCGCTGGCAACTTCAGGCGACAGCCCACCCGATTCGGCACCGAGAACGCCGAAGAGGCACATCGTGCCATCCTGGTCGAGCGCCGCCTTGAACGCTGAGCGATAGGCGGCAATGACCTCGTCGGCTGTCTCGTCCGGGCTCCGCGCGACCTTTGCAAAAAATCGGTCGGAGTAACGCCGGGCGACGGCGGCAGCCATCGTGGCTTTCGTCGGAAAATGATGATGGACGCTCGCGCTCTTGATGCCGATCTCGGCCGCAAGATCACGAAAGCTGAAGCCGCCATATCCCGCGTGGCGCATATGGCCCTCCGCCAGGTCCATCAGTCTCTCGGCAGTTTCATTCACCCCCATCCTCCTCTTTCTATCGATAGATAGAAATATCTCTACCGGTAGATAGACCTTGACGGCCGGAATAGCCAGGGCTATTTGTGGCGCATCAACCTATCGATAGATAGACTCAGCTGCGGAGAAAAGACATGCGCTTCCAGAACAAGATTGCGATCGTCACCGGCGGTGGTTCGGGCATGGGCAAGGAGGTCGCCACCCGGTTCGTCGCCGAGGGTGGCTCGGTCGTCATCAACGGTCGCAATGGCCTCAAGGCCGAGGCAGCCGCGCGCGAAATCGACCCCACCGGGACGCGCGTCGCCGTCTACACCGGCGACGTCTCGCTACCGGCAACCGGCGAGGCGCTCGTCAAGACGGCACTCGACCGGTTCGGCCGGCTCGATATGCTGTTCAATAATGCCGGCATCTTCGCTCCGAAGCCGTTTCTCGAGGTGACCGAGCAGGAATACGACCATTTCCTCGACAACATCCTGAAAGGCACGTTCTTCACGGCGCAGGCCGCCGCGAAGGCTATGAAGGCGGCCGGCCGTGGCGGCGCCATCGTGCAGACCGGGTCCATGTGGGCTCTGCAGGCGATCGGCGCCACGCCGTCTTCGGCCTATTCCGCGGCGAAGGCCGGCGTCCATGCACTGGTCAAGAATCTCGCGATCGAGTTGGCGGCCGACAAGATCCGTGTGAATGCAATTGCCCCGGCGGTGATCGAGACGCCGGTCTACGACACCTTCCTGACGCCGGAGCAGGTCAAAGAGGTGCTACCGACCTTCAATACGTTCCATCCGCTGGGCCGCAATGGCCAGGTGGCGGACGTGGCCGAGGCGCTGCTGTTCCTAGCCTCGGATCAGGCGAGCTTCATCACCGGCGTCGTGCTGCCGGTCGACGGCGGCGTCATGGCCGGCCGCCAGTGACGGTCGGCATCATCGTCATCTCATCTCAAACATAACAACATGGGGCCGCGCCGACTGAAAAGCGGCGCGGCCCTTCTTCCCCAGGGCGAATCACCATGGCTCGCAACACACTCTTCACCCCGATTCAGATCGGCGCCATCACGCTCAAGCATCGCGTCGTTATGCCCCCGTTGAGCCGCCTGCGCGCTCAGTGGCCGAGCGGCGCTCCGAGCGATCTGAACATCGAATACTATGGCCAGCGTGCCTCGGACGGCGGGCTGATCTTCACCGAAGCCACGGCAATCTCGGCGACCGGCCGCGGCTACCGGGGTGCGCCCGGAATCTATAGCGACGAACAGGTCGCGGGCTGGAAGCGCGTCACGGACGCGGTTCATGCCAAGGGCGGTCGCATGTTCGTCCAGCTCTGGCATGCCGGCCGTACGACGCACATCGCGACGACTGGCGAGGAGCCGGTCACGGCCTCGGTTGATCCGACCTACTGGGTCGACCCGAAAATGCTGGTCGTGACGCCGGACGGCCTTTCGCAGCCGTCGCCGCACCGGGCGCTTGAAACGGCGGAGATCGCCGGCATCATCGAGCAATACCGTGTCGCCGCTGGCAATGCGAAGCGAGCGGGTTTCGACGGCGTCGAACTCATGGCGACCAACGGCCATTTGATCGACCAATTTCTACAGGACAACAGCAACAAGCGGACCGATCGCTACGGTGGTTCCGTCGAGAACCGGACGCGGCTGCTCTTGGAGGTGGCCGAGGCGCTGATCACCGTCATGGGCGCCGATCGGGTGGGTGTGCGCATCGCGCCGAGCGGCACGTTCAACGGGATGGCCGACAGTGACCCACGGAATCTGTTCCGCCACGTCGCTGAGCGCCTCAATGAGCTCAACCTCGCCTATCTCCACCTGATCGAGCCCCGGATCAAAGGCGACGATCTGATCGCCGAAGGCATGGGGCCGGTCGCTGCACAGGAGCTGGGACAGATCTTCAAAGGGCCGATCATCGCGGCCGGCGGCTTCGAGCCGGACACGGCGGAGACCGCCGTCGCGGGTGGCGTCGCCAGCCTGATCGCGTTCGGCCGCCACTTCATCGCGAACCCGGACCTGCCGAAGCGCATCGAGCTCGGCCTGCCGCTCAATCGCTATGACCGGAGCAGCTTCTATGGGTTTGAGGCCCGTGGGTACACGGACTACCCGACTTATGAGGAGGTCGAAGCCGGTGAGGCCGAGGTCGCCTGAGCAAACTGGACAAGGTCGTGGCCTGGTCAGCATCCGCGGCTAGGATTCTCCCATGCCTTGAGGCTTCCACGAACGGAACGGATGGGGGGAAATTCCCATGTACTACCAAGCGATTACGCAATGCGCACAGACTGTGGAGAACGTCGAGACCTGGCTCGATAAGGCAGAGGAGCATGCGGCGGCGAAGCACCTCGACGTCGGTGTGCTGATGAGCGGCCGCCTTGCACCCGACATGAAGCCCTTCATCTACCAGGTCCAAAGCGCGTGCGACTATCTCAACGCAGCCGCAGCCTGGCTCTCCGGGCAGAAGCCGCCCAAGCATGACGATACCGAGCAGACGATCGACGAGGTGCGCGCTCGCATCCGGAAAACCGTCGCCTTTGTGGAGAGCGTGGCGGAGACGCAGTACGCCGATGCGGCCGAGCAACGGGTCAGCCTGTCTTTCGCGCCGGCCGGCAAGGTCCTCGTCGGCCCGAATTACTTGCTGCAACTGACGATCCCGAACGTCTATTTCCACGTCGCCATGGCATATGCCGTGCTCCGGCACTACGGCGTCGACGTCGGCAAGATGGACTTCCTCGGGCCCATTGACTGGGTCGACGCCTGAGGCGTCGCCAACCTTCGCCGCCCCGAGCGTCGGGGTGGGCGAAGCGGAGCCGTGTTGCTGGGACAAGCTCTTGCCCGGGGGCATGGCGATGCTGGGCCCGGCGGCATATCCGCCGAGCCCTTCATTGGGGCCGCGAGCGCGCTCCACTTCGTCGCCCGGGCGCCCTTGAACCTCGCCGGACGGCGCATAGGTTGTAATAGGATCTATCGATAGATAGCTCGCTCAGATGGGTTTACCTACTTAGAAGATGAGATGGACGACAAGCCTGTCACGCGCACGGTTAACGACCTGCAGACGAAAGATCCGATCCACGTCATTGTGGGGCTCGATCGCGGGGAGGAACGGTCTGTGCCGACCAACCGTGAGTTGAAGAGCGGCTTCGAGATGGCCTGGGACCTTTCCCACTGGGCGGGGCGCCCCGACGGCGACCGACGGAGGTGAGACCACCTGCTCCGCCGCGAAGCCGCTGAATTGTCCGGATGGCTCTGCGTGACGATCTTATCCGGATGCTGCCTGCCGAGAATTCCGCTGGTGAACCTGGTCTTCAAATGGGTCGGCTCGCCGGTTGGCGCGCTCAAGCTGGTGGGTCATGACGACGGCCTGGCCCACATCTTGTGGGAGCACGACAACCCGCGTCGGGTTCGCCTCGGCGCTCTACCGAAAATCCTGACAGCAGCCCGCTTGGCGTGGCCGAGCGGCAGCTGACCGAATATTTCCAAGGGAAGTGCAAAGATATCGATGTCCCGCTCGCCTTCGCCGGCACGCCCTTTCAGGCGAGGGTCTGGCAGGCACTCCTGACCGTCTCCTACGGCGAGACCCACAGCTACGGCGACGTCGCGCGCCAAATCGGCCATCCAGCCGCGATGAGCGCGGTCGGCGCCGCGAATGGCCGCAGCCAGATATCGATCATGGCGCCCTGTCATCGCGTGAGTAGCTCGTCCAAGCGCCGAGCGATCCATCTCGTCGGGAACGCGGCTGAAACTGCTAACCTCCCAGCGGGTCCATCACTCCGCGGGAAGGTCAGTGTCGCCGGCGCTCAAGCGAGCGCCGCCTCGCGTTGACGCAGCAGGTCGCTGGTGGCCTGGTCATAGGCGGTCGTGTCGCCGAGGGCGTTGGCCACGACCAAGGCGCCCGTGATGGTCGACAAGAACTCGGCGGCATTGCTCGCCGAAAGCCCTTCGGCAGTCAACTTGTCGAGGCACATCTTAAAGAAGCCCTTGACCTCCCGCGAGACCTCAGGCGGCAGGTCCTGTGACGCGGCGCCCAAGACCGTGCAGGGGCACATATGCCCTTCGGAAACCGCCGTTCCGCGGAACGCCTTCGTCCACACTCGAACTGGATCGGAATCCTTCTCCAGCTCTTCGTCGATGAATTTCGACGTTTCCTCGGCCCAGCGACGAATGACGGCTGCCGCGAGCGCCTCCTTGGTCGGGAAATGGTAATGGACACTCGAGCTCTTGACGCCGACATCGGCCGCAAGTTCCCGGAAGCTGAATCCGCCGAAGCCGCCGACCTGCATGCGCCGTTCGGCGGCATTCATGATCGCGGTCTTGATGTCACTCATGGACCCTCTCCTGTAACTACCTCCCGATAGATAGTCCTTGCCTCCAGAAAGCGCAATGGGTATCTCTCTATCCATCGATAGAGGAAAGTCGAGCCGGACGGGCTGCAACGGGCCGGCGCCTGCACGCGAGCGCCGGGCGATCGTGGCAATCGGAGGAGAAGGCGATGTTCTCGGTGATCTTCGAAGTCCATCCCAGGCCGGAGCGATTCGACCTCTATCTGGACCTCGCGAGGGAGCTGAAGCCGATCCTGGAAGGGATCGATGGCTTTATCGATAACGAGCGTTTCGAGAGCACCCGTCGCCCCGGATGGATCCTCTCACACTCGACTTGGCGCGACGAAAAGTCGGTCGTGCGCTGGCGCACTTTGGCCAAGCATCACGATACTCAAGCGCGCGGGCGGGACGAGGTATTCCAGGACTATCATCTGCGCGTGGGCGAGATCGTGGCGGACACGGCGCCGCCGCCCGGCGCCTCGCTCGTCGAGCAGCGGTTGGACGAGACGGAGATCGGTCCGGCCAAATTCGTGACGTTGACCGAGGTACAGCCTCAACCCGGCGTGACGGCCGCGGCGCTTCCGGACTGGCTGCGGCTCGATCGGGAAGCGAGGAACCTGATCGATTACGACGTTTTTGCCAGCATCTACAACAAGGGGAAGCTGGTGCTCCTAGCGTCGTGGCGGGATCGGCCCGCTGCCGAGCAGTTCACGCCGGCCGTGGGCGCCGGCGCCGATCAATTGCGTCATCGTATTGTGCGCGTGGTCCGGGACTACGGCATGTTCGACCGGCGCGAGAGCCCCCAATACTACCCGGCAATCGGCGACGGGACCGTCCCGCGGCCGAACCATTCCTAACCTCTGCGCGTCAGGAGAGATGAAGATGCTGGAGCTCAGACCCAGTTGCGAATGCTGCAACAAGGACCTGCCGGCTGAGGCCGCCGATGCCATGATTTGCAGCTTCGAATGCACGTTTTGCCGGGATTGCACGGAGGCGACGCTGGGCGGACGTTGCCCGAACTGCGGCGGAAACCTCGTCGCCCGTCCCATTCGTCCGGTCGAAAAGCTGGAAAAGTATCCGGCGTCCACGGTGCGCGTGGTCAGGCAGGATGGCTGCGCGCCTGCCACAGCGTAGGCCGAGACCATTCCCGCCAGAACGCGGCGGCACGCCGGGGGAGATGGCGGGCGGCCGCCTTCCGCCCGGATCTATGGCCTGTCGGTGCCGCCCATCTGGTGATGTCACAAGACGATCGGCGTGGGCTCGCCCCCATTTGCGCGAACCACCTCGCGGAGCTCGACGTAGGCCATCACCAGCGCGTCGAGCATGGAGCTCCCGTTGAGCCCGCTCGGGTTCCGCAGAATCCAGGCCATCATCCCGGCAAACTCGCCGGGAAGCCGGCCCCGGGTGGCGCAGACGATGGATCAAGCAGGTCGTGGCCGACTTCGCACCGCGCAAAGGTGCGTGGCGACAGCGCGAGAGCGGTGTCCGAGCAGATAGGCGAAGATCGCCGCGAGTTGGATGATGATTGCCATGACGAAGATCGTCTGATCGGACCAAAACTGGCGGAACAGGCCGAATACCGTCGGGGCTATGGCGTAAGCGCCCTGCGAAATGGCGACGATCAACGCGACGGCTCTAGCGGCGTCTTTCTCGGAAAATTCGAAGTTGGCGATCACCGGCGGCACGGAGATGGCATTGCCGACTCCAAGACCGAAGAGCACAACCCCAAGCACCAGGAGGGTTGAGCTGTTTCCGTGAGAGAGGAGCAGCACGCCACATCCCAACGCTTGAGCAACGAGGCTGTACGACGCAATGGCGCGCCAGTTAGAGGTGCCGGTTGCGCGCCAACCGACAGCAAGACGCCCGACGACGGCCGCAATTCCGGATGTGCCGGCCGCCAACCCAGCGCCTTGCCTTCCGAGCGCAGGCGTGAGTACAGAAACGAGGTGTGCGACGAGCCCAGTCTGCGCGAACAAGGCCAAAGTCATTCCGATGCACAGCGTCAGGAAGGCGCGATCGTGGAAAAGGTTGAGCCTTGGGGTTGGAGCGGTTGTTTCTGCTGGCGTGTCGACCACAAGAGCCGAAGGGACAAAAGCATCGCCATCGGGAGCCTGGTTCAGGCTTTCGGGTGTCCGGGTCAGCACGAGACCTGCCAACGCGCCGAGAGTCGCGAGCATCGCGACGCTAACGACCAACGCTGCGGCGGGGAAGCCGATCTTGTCGATCAGCGCGACCCAGAAAGGAGAAAAGATGACGCCCCCGACACTGCCGCCGTTGAACGCGACGCCGAGCGCCAAAGGGCGCTTGGCAGCGAACCAAGGGGAAACGATGGCATTGACGGCAACCGCGCCCAGGACGGACCATCCCGCGCCCGACAAGAGTGCGGCTGCGTAGAGCTGCCACGGAGCGCTTGCCAGAGCCCAGCCTAGAAGGCCGATCGCCATGACGACGCTGCCCACGATGGTGACGATCGGCAGTCCGAAACGGCGGTAGAGGGCGGGCAGGTTCGGAATGAGGGCGAGGCCGACCAGGAAATGCAAGGTCAAGGCACCCGAGATGAGCCCGATTGGCCAGCCCCGCGATTGGCGCACAACCTCCAGGTAGACGGGCGGGCCGTAAAAACCGGTTCCCCAACCGAACACCGCGACGGTGAACGCGGCGGCGACGACGCGCCAACCGTAGAAGCCGGGCATGGTGCTCACCGGCGTGGCTACCCCCTGCACCGGCGGGCTTGTCAGGTTGGTTTCTCGGTTGGTCACCATGACATCTCCGCCGTGTCCGCACCTTGTTTCGAGGGCCGTCGGAGCGGCCCTCGCCCCCGGGTGTCAAAACACTTTGTTGCTGTTCTTCGAGGTGTCGGGGATCGGCGCGATGACGTCCCAGTGCTCGACGAGCTTGCCGCCCGTCACTCGGAAAATGTCGACGCCAACGTCGCCATTCGGGCTGATGAGGCCAGTCCAGTGGGCGTGGACAGCAACGAGATCGCCGTCGGCGATGACGCGGCGAATGTCGCCCTTGGCATTGGGAAAGGCTTTCAGGAAGCCGTTGATGTAGGCGCGCAGGCCCTCGACGCCGTCATTGGCGGCCGGGGTATGCTGGATGTACGTGTCGCCGACATAGCGAGCGATGGCGCCATCGACGTCACCGTCGAAGTGGGCCTCCTTGTAAAAGGCCAGGACGGTCTTCTTGTTCTGTTCGGAGATGGTCTCGGTCGTCATGTTGAATTCCAATCGGGTGTGCTGTCGACGGCGTTGGCCATGCGGGGTGAAGGTGGCCTGGCGCCGCGATCGGCTGGGTCCGGTCAGGCCGTTGTCATGCCGTCACCTGCCAGACATGCGGCGCACAGCGGTGGGCGCTGCAATGCGCTGTATGAAGAGCGTCGGTTCGACGGTTCCCTCGGGGGCGTCCGACAGTAGCTCGAGCCGCCTATTCGACCTTGGGCGGGATCTGCGCGTCGAACTTGTTTTGCTGAACGATGTAGATCTCGCACGCCTCCTTGGAGACGCAGGCGGTCGTGTGGGCTTCCTTACCGCGCTGATACCAGTATGAGCCCGGCCCCAGTTTCTCGGGCTTCTGGCCGGGCTGGTAGTTCTCCAGGTCGCCTTTGATGACCACGGCGTAGTAGTCGTAGGTATGGGTGTGGAGCGGGCTCACGAACCCCGAATCGAACCGGAAGAAGGCACCGTGAGCACCCTTCGTCACGTCACCCCAAACGTTCGCGACCTGAATGCCGGTCTTGGGGTTCACGCCTCTCGCGCCGGTGTCGCTGAAGGAATAGTGGCTGGCTGGGTTGGAGACCGACGTACCGCCGTTGGCCGGGGGAAAGGAAGTGTTGTCTTGCGCTTGCGCGGTCGCCGTGACCGCGAGCGCCGCAAAGGCAACGGCCGCCAGTGATCGTAATCTCATGGCTTTCTCCTGAACTTTGTCAGCTGCTGATGATGGCGATGTGATGTCAGGCTGACTTGCCGAGCACCTCGATGAACTTGGCCGCCAGTTCGTGGTCCGACATCGGGTTCTGAGCGGTCACCAGCTCGCGATCGACGACGACGAAGGAGGTGAAGTTCTGGTCGGTGTTGACGACGTTGCCGCCGGCGGCTTCCAGCGCATCAGGCATGTTGAAGATAAGCTTCTTGTGGAAGACGTTGTCTTCCGCATACTCCTCCTCGCCGCGCGAGAAGACAGTCATCCTGTAGCCCGCATACTGCCAGCCCCTGGCCAGCTCGCGCGCCTTCGCCGTGTCGCCATCGATCAGTGCGGCGCGGAACTCGTGTGCATTGTCCAGCGACGCCAGGATGCCGGTCGGGCCGTGGCAGATGGCGGCGGTCGGCTTGCTCTTGGTATGGAAGTAGCGCAGCACCTCGCCGGCGTCCGCGTCCTGCATCACATCGACGACGGGCGCGTGGCCACCCGGGAAGAAGAGACCGACGAAACGGTCGAGGCCACCATCGATCACGGAACGGATCGTGCGGACATCGTTCATAGACGGATGGCCGTTGAAGAAGTCTCGGGCGCGGCTGCGCGCTTCGTCATCGTTGGCGAAGTAGATCAGAGCGTCGGAGTCCTGATCCATATGCGGTTTCTCGCCGGTCGGAGTGGCGAGGACGAAATCGTAGCCGGCGGCCACGAGCGTCATGAGGGGAACGGCGGTCTCGTTCAGGAATTGGCCGATCTTGATCGTGCCGCCGCCCTGTGCCTCAAGCTCGGTCGCGTTCGAGCCGATGACGAGGATAGTGCCCTTACTCATTTGAATCTCCTGTGGTCGAAAAGCTGCTTGTGCTTGCTTGCGGGTGATGCCGGCTGGACGCGCAACGCCAGCCACCGAAGCCTCGGTGGTGCGCCGTGTTCGATTGTCGTTTCTTCGGTGTCGACGGCCCGAGCGGGCCGTGTCGATTTCAGGCGGCTGCCTTGGCCGCCTCGGCCATCCGGCGCACCGTCTCTTCCGTGGTCCACACCGCGTTGGCCATGAAGCGCCAGTTGATCATAGCGGCGTCCAGGCCAGAGCCTTCCTCGTTCGCTGCGGCGGCGACGGCGTCACGGACCATCACGGTCTCGAAGCCGTCTCGAATGAGGTTGCGCATGTGATCTTCGAGGCAGAGGTTCGCCACGGGGCCGGCCATGATAACCGTCTCGATCTTCCGTCGACGCAGCAAATAGGCGAGGTCATTGGTGGGCGCGTATGTGACGTGGCGCGACACGACCGTCGTATTCTCGTCCTCCATGAACTGCCGGAATCGATCGGGAACGTCCGCGCCGCCGCCTGGGACATCATGCGTGTGAAGAGGACTCTCGCGCGCAACGACGCCGCCGTGGAGGGCGAGGTCTTCCATGGGGCTGAGGCGGGTTTTGCCTTTATGATCGTGCGGGAAGAAGTAGTGGGGTGACATGAACACCGGGTAGCCGTGATCCTTCGCGGCGCGAAGCAAGGCTTCAAGGTTGGCATTCACGTTGTTCTTTTTCATGAGGCCCTCGATCATGACGTAATACTTGCCGCCGTCAGTGAGGAAATCATTCTGGATGTCGACGAGCACCAGGGCGGTGCGATCACCACTGATCTCCATATCGACTTTGTGTTCGAACAACATTTTCGGTCCCTTCTATGTGCCAGGCTGACGGGTCAGCCCTGAGCAGCTGATAGCTTTGTCCGCAGATATGATCTATCGATAGGTAGATAAAGCCACCAACTGAGGCCGTCAACCCTCTATCTATCGATAGGCCGCGATCGAGAGGATAAATTCAGAACGCTCCGGCAGATCGCTTCCATCTCGATGTCGCGTAGGCTGGCGCCCCGAAGTGCGGATCTGGATTGGTCATGCTTCTTTCTCATCTCGAACCCCCGGCCTGCCGCATTTGACCAACAGGGCCGACTTTCGGTCGGACGCGAGAGTGTCTTTCTGTGGCCGGCACCCGGATCCGGCCGTGGCGTCCTGCCAGCTCGGCGGCGCGATGCTTGGCCTTCTCGAGATCGCCCATGGCATCGGTGTTCAGCAGTATGGGCTGGAAGCGCAGTTCGTCGATCTCCAGGCGGAACCCCACGGGCGCGCCGGCATCGAACACGACCAGAACGAAGCGGCCGAGCCCCAGCGTTTCCACGAACCGGTCGACCACATGCGTGATGGTCTCGAACCTATAGGCGAATAGGTCCCGCGCCGGTCCTTCGGTGTAGCCGAAGCCGCGCAGGTCCGGAGCGACGACATGATACTGCTGCGCCAAGGCCGGAATGAGATTGCGGTACATGTGCGACGAGGACGGGACCCGTGCAGCAGCAGCAATTGCGGCGCATCGCGCTTTGCCCGCTTCACGGTAGAAGACAACGACGTCGTCGACCGCGACATGACGGTGAAACGTTGCCATGAGCCACCCCCAGGGTGATACGACCATCAGCCGAAGCGATATGGCCCTGGAGATGACACCCTTTATGAATGACGTGGAATTCGAGGAACTTGCGTTTCTCTATTACAGATTCCGCAATAATGGGCCGCTGCCCTATGCGAACTGGCGCCGCAGGTCTCGGCCGATCTCGTCGATGAAGGCGCGCACTTTCGGTGGCGTATAGCGGCCGGCCTGCTGGACGATGTGGAAAGGGATGCGTTCGACGCTGTATTCGGCCAGCACTTCGACTAGATGCCCGGCCGCCAGATGCCGGGCCGCCTGATAAGAGACGAGATAGGCGAGACCGAGGCCGGCCGCGGCGGCGTCGGCCGCAGCCTCGGTCGTGTTGACCACCAGCCGCGGCTTGATCATCACCTGCTGGCTGTTGTCGGGATTGCCGAACGACCAGCGTTCCGGGACCGGATTGAGGGGCCAGGTGGAGATGGTTCGATGGCGGACGAGCTCCGCCGGCGTAGCGGGGACGCCATGGCGTGCGATGTAAGAAGGGCTGGCATAGACGGTCGTCTTCGCCTCGAAGACCTTCGTGGCACGCAGCGAGGAGTCCGGTAGCTTCCCATAGCGGAGCGCGACATCAATTCCTTCCTCCACCATGGAAACCACACGATCGAGCAGCCAGACCCTGGCTTCGACCCGCGGATATCGCTCGAGGAAGGACCAGACCAGCGGCATCAGATGCTGGGCGCCGAAATTCGCGGGGGCGCTGATGTTGAGGACACCGCTCGGCTGGCCGTCTCTCGGGGCGGCCCCTTCGAATTCCGCGTTCGCGGCAAGTAGACCGCGGGCGCGCTCAAGATAGAGCTGCCCTGCCTCGGTTAGGGCGACCGACCGGGTCGTCCGATTGAGTAGCCGGGCACTCAGCCGCGTCTCAAGTTCGGCCACGGCACGCGTAACGGCAGACGGAGTGCGCAGCAGTTTCCGCGCAGCGGCGGCAAAACTCCCCTGCTCCGCCACGGCAACAAAAATGGTCACAGCGTCCAGACGGTCCATTCGGCGCTCCAGGGGATTATTGCACGCTATAACATGATCTCTCCGAGAATCCGGCATAGTTGCTCTTGTCCGTTGATGGCAGCGTATACCGCTCTAGCGACAGGTACGGTTGCGATGAAGGAGTGGGTCGATGGAACCGCCTCCCCGTCCAGAGCCGGGTTGGGACCTACCAGGCTCACCCTTCCACGAAGGCGAGCTCCAGGTTCAAAGTCGCCTGGGGATGGAGGCGAAGATCGACACCGTCGGCCGCCGGTCGGTTCGGCGCTACCTGACGGCCCAGCATCGTGTGTTCTTCCCGCTGCTGCCGATCGCCTTCATCGGCTCGGTTGGGGAGCAGGGCGACCCAGCCGCATCGGTCGTCATGGGAGATCCCGGCTTCGTCAGCGCGCCGGACACGCATCATCTCCGCGTCGATGCCCTGCCCCTCTTTGGCGATCTGCTCGAGGCGAACCTCCATGTAGGGACAGCCCTGGCGCTGCTCGGCATCGAGCTTCCGACCCGCCGGCGCAATCGGGCGATCGGCGTCGTAGAGGCCCTGTCCGCGAACGGGTTCCTCCTGGCGGTGCAGCAGACGATGGGCATCTGCCAGAAGTACATCCAAGCCCGCGAGACGATCTTCGTGGCCACGCCGCCAACATCATCGCCGATCCTCGTCCGGAGCGAGGCCGTGGACGCCGCCGCGGCGTCGCTGATACGCCGTGCCGACAGCTTTTTCATCGCCAGCAATAATCCGTCCGCCACGGACCGCCAACACGGCGGCCCAGACGTATCCCATCGCGGGGGGCGCCCCGGCTTTATCCGAGTAGACGACGCCCAGACTTTGACCGCGCCGGATTTTGTCGGGAATTTCATTTTCAACACGCTCGGCAACATCGCCATCGATCCACGGGTCGGGCTGCTTTTCGTGGATTTCGACAACGGCGGCTTCTTGCAGGTCCGTGCCGAGGCGGAGGTGATCTGGGAAGGCGCAGAACTGGAGGCCTTTGACGGCGCCCAGCGTCTCGTCCGCTTTCATGTGCGCGAGGTACGTCGGGTCGAGAAGGCATTGCCCGGCCGCTTTTCGCCGCCGGACTACTCGCCGTTCCTCGCTCGGACCGGGACGTGGGAGGAGATCGAGGCGCGTCTGCGGTCACCTGTTCCGCCGCCCCCATCAGAGTGACTTCCGCGATCGCTCGTCACCAAATAACGCAACGGGACCGGCGCATAGCTCGCCAGCGCCGCAATGTCGTGGCGTTCCTCGGCACGGTCGCGATCAAGCGTGGGAACGAAAATCGCCGCAGGCCTTGGCGTCGGCTGCTGTCTCGGGGGCGACAAGGACGAGAACTGTGTCGCGGCCGGGTGGCGGCGATCGCCGACCAAGGGCAATGAGCGGTCGTCGTGATGGCCGCTGAGCGGCCTTCCACGGCAAGGCAGTAGCGCCCTGCGTGTGAGCCGAAATCGTCAGGCGCCCCGGGGGCCGCACGGAGAGAAACCGCGCACGGCGAAGCACCAGTGGACGCCTCGCTCATCGAGCGGACGTCCTTGCAGGCCAAACTCGGTTGGCTTCGCTCGCGCGCTGCGCGGCGAAGGAGGATCGCGCCCATCCAGGTGCCCTGGTCCGGGAAGATCTCTGCAGCCTTGAGCTCCGCCCGTTCTGGCGCGAGCCCAGAGGTGCCTGCGCGTCCGGCCGAAATCTGTCTATCGATAGATAGATATTGACTCCCAAGTGAGCTCGCTTTACGGCTATCAATCTATCGATAGATGTACACGGTAAGGAAATGCGTATCAACCAGGCGAGAGCGAGCAGCGCGAGGAGCAGAGCGGCCGACGGCCGCACTAGCTTCGCTGCTCGTCCGCAAGGGCACAGTCGCTGGTGGCAGCACCGCGTCCTGCTCCGCCGACGGCCCGATGGCCGGCCGGCGCCGGTCTGAGATCGACCATGGACCGTCTCGACGCCGTGGCCGTTTTCGTGGCCGTCACCGAGCAGGGCAGTTTCGCAGCGGCAGCGCGCAGGCTCGGACGCACTCCGGCCGCGGTGACCCGCGCCATTGCGGAACTGGAGGAAGGTCTCTCGACACAGTTGTTCAACAGGACAACGCGATCGGTCGCACTTACCGAAGCGGGCATGGTCTATCTGACGCGCGCCCGGATGCTGCTTGCAGCCCATGCTGAGTTCGAAGGTGCGGCGCCGGAAGAAACGGAGCCGAGCGGATTGCTGCGTATCACCGCGCCCATCAATTTCGGCCGGCAGCATCTGATGCCGCTCCTGAATCGTTTCTTGGAAAAACATCCTCAGATCGACGCGCAGGTGATGCTGCTCGATCGGGTCGTTTCGTTGGTTGAGGAGGGTCTCGATGTCGGGGTGCGGCTCGGCAAGCCGCGCGATACATCATTGCGCGTGACGTGGGCCGGGGCAGTGAAGCTCGCGATCTACGCCAACCCAGCCTACCTGGCCGAACACGGCACGCCGGCGACGCCCTCCGAACTGCTGAAGCACAGCACGATCTCGTGCGGCACCTTCAACCCGATTCCCGAGCGCTGGCCGATCAAGGGCCCGGATGGGATGACCCATATATCCGTCAAGCCCCGGCTCGTGGTCAGCTCGACCGAGTCCGCTGCCGCAGCGGCGGCGGCCGGTCTTGGCATCATCTCCCTTGTCTCCTATCAGGCCGCGCCGCACGTGAAGGCTGGGCGCCTGGTGGAGATCCTGCCGGAATGCACCGTCCACGGCGTGCCGATCAACATCGTACAGCCGCCAGGACGATATATTCCCGCGAAGGTGCGCGCGTTCATCGATGAGATCGGTACCGGCTTGCGCACCGAGTTCGGCGAATTGTTGCAAGAATCGTAATAGAGAAACGCATAATCCCCCGATTTTCTGTCTAATCGAAGGATGCCATTCGTGGACCGCACGCGAGCTGGTTGCAGCGTGCTCCAATGACGTCGTTCGTCGATCGAGGGCACCAATGGCAAGTTTGAGAGCAACGTCCCGTGTGGTCACCGATACTGAGGACCGCAGGATTTTTCGCCTGCCGGCGGCAGTCGCCGCAATCGCTCTTATGTTGGGCGCGACGGTCGCTTCCGGGCCGGCGGCGGCACAGGTGTCAAAGAGCGGGTTCATCCTGCCAATGGATCTGGCGCTCGAGGCTTCCCAGGAGGCTGTCCGGACCTGCGCAGCAACTGGGTATGACGTCACGGCGACCGTGGTCGATGTGTCCGGCACCCCGCAAGTCGTCCTGCGCGGCGACAACGCGATGATCCATACCAACGATTGCGCCTATCGCAAGGCGTACACGATCGTCACCATGGGACCGACCTTCCAGGTGACCACGACCAGCCAGTCCCCGGTCGTCCTAACGAAATAACCGCCGCGTACGGCCCAATCCCTGGCATCGACCTCGAACGTCACGGCCCTCCCCGGCGGTGCCGCCATCGAGGCACACAACTAGATCGTGGCCGGGATCTGCGTCGGCGGCTCGCCCGGCGGCGACAAGGACGAGGTCTGTGCCCGTGCCGGCGTGGCGAGGATCCAAGGCAAGCTGCCGCATTAGGGGCGCGGGGTCCTGGAGCCAGGCCCCCGTCCTCGTTTCTCGTGAGCCGATCCCGGCTCAGCCGTTCTGGATGACCGCAGCGTAAGTGCCGCTCTATCGATAGATAGATGTTGACAGCCCCTCACACCGGCATCTATCTATTCTCCATCAACCTATCGATAGATAGTTATCGCGGACTCAACCAGATCGATGAATTAGCGAGGGCAACATGTCGGACGTACTCACTCATCGCCAGGCTGGAGCAGTCAGCGGCCAGCATTCCAAGAAGCCCGGTTTCAAGGCCTGGGGCGTTTCCCTGATCGTCTTGGGCCTGGTCGCGGGCGGGGTTATCGCCGGCCCGCAGCTGATGGCCTCGCAGGCCGCGTCCGTCGCACCGGCCGCTTTGCCGAGCGTCGCCGTCAGCGCCCCGGTGCAGCGCGACGTCGCCGGCCGCCTCGAGTTCCTCGGCCAGTTCTCGGCCGTCCAGAGCGTCGAACTGCGCGCCCAGGTCGGCGGCACCCTCACCCAGATCGGCTTCAAGGACGGCGACATCGTCCACCAGGGCGACCTCCTGTTCGAGATCGACCCCACCCCCTACCAGATCAAGCTGAGCCAAGCCGCCGCCCAGGTCCAAAGCGCCCAGGCCCGGCTTGATCTCGCCAACCAGGAACTCGTCCGCGCCAATTCGCTGAAGCAGACCGGCAACGGCAGCGTCCAGAACGCCGACCAGAAGGCCGCCGAGCAGCGGTCGGCCCAGGCGGCCCTCGACGACGCCATGGCCGCTGTGCGCGACGCCACGTTCGATCTCGACCACACCCGCATCACGGCCCCCTTCACCGGCCACATCGGCACGCACCAGGTCTCGGTCGGCAACCTGATCGCGGGCAGCCGCGCGGGCACCAGCCCCACCACCCTGCTCGCCACCGTCGTCTCCACCGACTCGATCTACTTGAACTTCGACATGAGCGAGGCCGACTACATGACGTTCCTGCGGGATCGTCAGAAGCAGGCCGGCCCGCTCGCCGACAAGGTGCAGATCTCGCTCGCCGACGAGAAGAGCTTCACCCATGAGGGCACGCTCGACTTCATCGACAATACCCTCGACCGCTCGAGCGGTACCATCCATGCCCGCGCCACCGTCCCCAATACCGACGGCCTCCTGACGCCCGGCGGCTTCGCCCGCGTCCGCGTCGACGTGTCGGCCCCCGCGATGGCCATGCTCGTGCCGGACGCTTCCGTCCTGCCCGACCAGTCGAACCATATCGTCCTGACCGTCAGCGACAGCAACGTGGTCACGCCGAAGCTGGTCCAGATCGGTGATCTCCGCGAAGGCCTGCGCGTCATCCGCTCCGGCCTCGAACCCTCCGACCGCGTGATCGTCGACGGCATCCCGACCGTCCGCCCGGGCGCCACCGTCGCTCCTCACGCCGAAACCCTCAAAGTCGCATTCGACTAGGACTGGGGCTGAGCCGAATCATGAAACTCTCACATTTCTTCATTGATCACCCCCGTTTCGCGGCAGTCATCAATATCTTCATCACGGTGTTCGGACTTGCCGCAGCGGCATTCCTGCCGGTGGCGCAGTATCCGAACATCGTTCCCCCAACGGTCCAGATCACGGCCTCTTACCCCGGCGCCGCGGGCGACGTCGTCGCCCGCACCGTTGCGACACCGCTCGAACAAGCCATCAACGGCGTCGAGAACATGGACTACATCAGCAGTCAGTCCACGGGTAACGGACAGCTCAACATTACGGTGATCTTCAAGATCGGCACCGACATCAACACCGCACTCATGCTGACGCACAACCGAGTGCAGGACACGCTATCTCGGCTGCCGCAGGAAGTTCAGCTCCAAGGCGTGCAAGTCAAGAAGACGATCCCGGCTCTACTGCTTGGCATCTTTCCATACTCACCAGACGGATCCCGGAGCGCGGAATACATCTCCAATTACATGATCCTGAATGTCAAAGATGAGATCGCGCGTTTGCCAGGCGTAGCCGACTTCTGGGTCTTGGGCGAACGGCAGTACGCGATGCGCATCTGGATCGATCCGGACAAGGCGGCCGCGAGCGACGTCAGCGCCAGCGACATCCTGACCGTCCTGCGGGCTCAGAACACCCAGGTTTCGGCTGGCGCTCTTAACCAGCCGCCCGTGTTCAGCAACACCGGTGGGGCCTACCAAATCAACGTCCGCGCACTCGGTCGCCTTACCACGCCCGAGGAATTCGGTTCGATCATCGTGAAGACGGACCCCCAGGGTCGCGTCACCCGCATCCGCGACATTGGTCGCGTCGAACTGGGCTCAGCGGACTATGGCTCCAAAGCCTATGCGGATCGCGCCGACTCTGCTCCCTTCTGGGTCATCGCCACCCCAGGCGCGGACGTGGTCCAGGTAGAGCACGCAGTCTGGGACAAGATGGCCGAGCTCAAGAAGAGCTTCCCGCCGGGTATGGATTACGTCAACATCTATGATCCGACCACGTTCGTCAGCCAGTCCATCCACGAAGTTCTGGTCACCATCGCCATCGCGATCCTCCTGGTGGTCGGCGTGGTCTACCTGTTCTTGCAAAGCTGGCGGGCGACCCTCATTCCGGTCATCGCCATACCGGTATCGCTCGTTGGTGCTTTCTCGCTCCTCTCCCTACTCGGTGTCTCGATTAACAACCTGTCGCTGTTTGGCTTAGTACTGGCGGTGGGCATCGTGGTCGACGACGCGATCGTCGTGGTCGAGAATGTCGAACGCAACATGGCCCAAGGCTTATCGCCTCGGGAAGCCGCCCACCAGACGATGAGCGAAGTCTCGACCGCGCTCATCGCCATTGCGCTGACTCTTTGTGCGGTTTTCGTCCCTTCTGCGTTCATCTCCGGCATCTCGGGCCTCTTCTTCAAGCAGTTCGCCACCACCATCGCGGCCTCGACGGTGATCTCCTGCTTCGTTTCGCTGACCTTGAGCCCGGCGCTCGCTGCGGTGCTGCTGAAGCCGCACCACGACCATGCTGAGCGCAGAGGCCTGAACCGGATTCTGCAGGGCGCCTTTGGCCGCTTCAATGCCGGCTTCGAGTGGATGTCGTCGAAGTACGCTCGGATAACTGCGCGCTTCGTTCGGGCGACAGCCCTCATCCTCGTCGTCTATGTCGGGCTGATCTCGCTCACGGGTTTCCAGTTCGCACGGATGCCTGAAGGCTTCATCCCGGAGCAGGACATCGGATATCTCGTCACGGTCATCCAGCTGCCGGCCGGCTCGAGCCTCGCTCGGACCGACGCCGTGGTTCGGGAGGTCAACGACATCATCCTGAAGACCCCCGGCATCGAGCACACGTCCGCGAACGTCGGTTTCGATGTGACGACAAGCACCGTTGCACCCAACTCGGCCACGATCTTTCTCGGTTTGCCCTCGCTCTACGGCAAGCACATCCCAGGCGTGAATGCCTCCACCATGCTGGCCGAGGTGCGCAAGCGCCTGGCTGTCGTCAAGGATGCCTTCGTGCTGGTGATCAATCCTCCCCCAGTCCAAGGCCTCGGTTCCGCGGGCGGGTTCAAGCTGATGGTCGAGGACCGCAACAATTCTGGCCCCCAAGCGCTGGCGGACGCGACAAATACGCTGGTCACGGCGGCCAACAAGGATCCGGCCTTCGGTGGCGTGTTCACACTCTACAATGCAGGTTCGCCGTCGATCTACGCCGACATCGACCGCGAGAAGGCCGAGAAGCTCCAGCTGACGCCAACCGACGTCTTCTCCACGCTGCAGCTCTACCTCGGTTCGCAATATGTGAACGACTTCAACTATCTGGGCCGCACTTTCCAGGTGCTTGTCGAGGGCGATGAAGCTTTCCGGCAGACTCCGGAGCAGATCGCGCGCCTCAAGGTGCGTAACACTAGCGGTGAGATGGTGCCGGTCGGTTCGGTCGCCAGCCTCCACGACGAAACCGCTCCCTATCGTATCCCGCGCTACAACCTCTATCCAGCGGCCGACGTCCTGGGAGCAGCAGCACCCGGCGTCGCGTCAGGCACCGCGATGGCTCGGATGGAGGTCCTTGCAAAGCAGGTGCTGCCTGCCGGCTTCACCATTGAATGGACCGAGCTCTCGCATCAGCAGCAGCAGCAGGGCATCCCGACCATCGCGATCTTCGCAGCATCCGCCGTCTTCGTGTTTCTCGTGCTGGCCGCCCAGTACGAGAGTTGGAAGCTCCCTCTGGCGATCGTGCTGATCGTGCCGATGTGCCTCTTGGCCTCGGCGACCGGCCTCGACTTCCGGGGCATGCCGATCGACATCCTGGCGCAGATCGGTTTCGTGGTGCTCGTCGGCTTGGCAGCGAAAAACGCGATCCTCATCGTGGAGTTCGCCCGGCAAAGACAGGACCAGGACGGTGATACACCGGAGGAGGCGGCCACGGCGGCCGCTCGGATCCGCCTCCGCCCGATCCTGATGACCTCCTTTGCCTTCATCCTCGGCGTCTTCCCGCTCGTCGTGGCGACCGGGGCGGGCGCGGAGATGCGGCAATCGCTAGGGACCGCCGTGTTCTTCGGGATGCTCGGGGTCACGATCTTCGGCCTGCTCTTCACGCCGGCCTTCTACACCTTCATCCGCAAGATCGGCTCCAAGAGCGCGTCATGACCCGGAAACTTCGAACCACCGGCAAGATGGGGCTGAGCAGCTCGCTGCTCAGCACCGCCCTGGCGGCCTGCACAGTTGGCCCGGACTACACCCCTCCCAAGCCTGAGCTCGCGCCGTTCCACAGCGCCGCCGATACTTCGCAGACGCTGGGCCCCGCGGCGCCGCCGCTCGATCACTGATGGACGGGGTTCAACGACCCGATGCTGGTGACGGTCGTCCGACGGGCGCTGAACGAAAACATGGATCTCGACGCCGCCTTTGCACGGATGCGCCAAGCGAGAGCCACGGCCGCCGCCGCACAGCTTCTACCGACCGTCGACTTCAACGCCTCGAGGACCTATAAGCATCTGAGCCTGAACGGTGCGTTCGGTTCCGTCGCCAACGGTTCGCCCGGCTTCCACCGCGACGGTCATGAGGACGTCATCGGGCCCTCGGCAAGTTGGGAGATTGACCTCTTCGGCGGATTGCGTCGGGACGCGGTCGCCGCCTATGCCGAGGCCCAAGCGGCGGAAGCCCAACGGGTGGGGACCCGGATAACGGTCACTGCCGGCACGGCCGACGCCCATCTGCAGATCCGGTGCTATCGGGCCCGGCTCGCCGTCGCACAGAACCAGATCGCCACCGACGAACATCTCGTCGAGCTGGTGCATAGCGCTTGATCGTATGAGCGCGACATTTGGGCTGTTCCCTTTCGATGGGGGAGTTTGGAAGTCGCGTCACTGCCCGGCGCTCTTGGCTCGCGTCCTGTTTCATCGATCACGGATGCAGGTACCACCGAGCGAACTGCAGGGCCCCTTCGGCCACCCGACCGCCCAGTCGGTCCACTAGCGGATGGCCAGAGCAACGACGCTCACGGCGATCGACGCTGCCGTGCGGCAGGTGGAGCACCTGAACCAGACTCTGATGGCGCTGCGCGAGCAGCACGCGGCCGCCGGCGTCGACGAGAGCGCTTGGTGGAAGGCGCCTGCGGGCCGCCTCAATGAGGCCGGCCAGCGGGCCATCCGGCAAATGTTCCGTGAGGGTCTGCCGGACTCGGAGATCGCGCGCCGCCTGAAAATCTCAAGTGCCGCGGCGTCGAGCCAACGACAGAAGTGGCTTAGTCGGTGACGCCGGCCAGGTAGCTATCGCCCCTCGCTCGGAATTCGTAGCGAAGCGGCTTTGTCGCTCTCCGTATTCCCGATCCATGTATCTCGGCCGCGGAGCGCTATAAGCGGCCCTTGCGTTGGCTCCTCAGGACCAGACGTCGCCAAGACCCGAAGAATCCGGCGCTTTCTCGATCACATGGGTCTCAGGGACTGCCCGAAAGCGGTCATCGCAGTTGCCTCTGCGAAGCGGACATGACGGGAGGGACGCATAGCGGTCCGGCCACAACCCAAATCACACCTACTGATATCCCGCCTTGCCGAGAACCGGGCCGGGGGGCATCGACCCCGCGGCCCGATCGTCGCCGATATCCCGCCGTCAGAAGTGATAGGCGAACCGGGCACTGGCGGTCTGGCTGAGGAAGGTGTCGCCGACATCGGCGGTATATTCCCCCTTCAGCTCGAAGCCGCCGGCCCGGAACAGCTGCAACCCGAGATCGATCTTGCCCATCACCTCCGGCGAGTCGATGAAGTCGCTGAAGGTGCCGTCGGCTGAGGACGCGCCGACGAAGCTGGAATGGATCGTCCGCGTGTTGTCCGGGAGGTAGCTGACCCCGAACGCCGCATAGGCCCGCAGCGTCGTCGCCTCGTCCACATCCAGCCGCCCGCCGAACTCCACCATCGGCGACAGCGCCACGCTGGTCTTGCTGCTGCCGCGCACATCCAGCGCGTAGAGGTCGCTGCCCTTCTCCTCGAAGCCGGGCAGGTCGGTGTAGATCACGTCGAGGTCGCCATACGGCCGGATGTACCAGTCGTCGAAGGCGAATTCGTAGCCGGCGCGCAGCCGACCGCCCGCAAGGAACATGCTCGGGTCGCTCTTCACCGTCTCGCTCACCCCCGGCAGGCGGATCTGCCGGTCGGTGTGGAACTCGCCGCCGGCGAAGGCGACCGAGCCGGCGAACTGCCACGGGCCCATGGTGTGCTTCAGGGTGATCGACCCGTCATAGGTATCGCCGTCGCCGGACGACACCTGGTCCATCGTCGCCCAGGTCTTCCCCGCGGCGAAGGAGGCGCCGAGATACCAGTCGGGCAGGATCTCGTGCTGGGCGCCGATCCGGTAGGTGGTGCCGGAAACGTGGTAGCCCTGGGTGTCGCCGCTGGCCCATTGGTCGGTCCAGCTGCCGGTGACCCGGGCCCAGACGCAATTGTCCTCGCCCAGCAGCACGTTCTGGTCGACGAAGACCGGGCAGCTCATCGCCGCACCCAGGATGGTGCCCGCCGAATTGGCCAGCGCGATCGACTGCGCGTGGGTGGCCTTGCTCGAATAGGCGTCGAGCGCCGCCTTGTAGTCGCCGGCATCGCTGATCCGCGACAGTTCGGCGAAGCGGGTGGCGAAGGCGGTGTCGCCGTTGTTCCAGGCCCGCTCATGGTAGCGGGCAAGGGAGGCTTCGCTCTTGCTCAAGGTCACGCCGCTGGGCGAGAAGTCCGACCGCGGCGCCAGGGTCAGGATGTTGCCCGACTGGGCCGTGTCCCAATGGAACAGCAGCGAGTCCAGCCCGTCCGCCGTCGAGACGAGATGGCCGGCGCTGACCACCGGCAGCGCGCCGGGCAGCAGGGTCAGCGCCGTTGGCACGATCTTGCCGTCGAGCTTGGCCGTGCCGCCGACCTGGAGGTGGCCGGCCGCCTTGTTGAGGGAGTCGAAGGTCACGCCCAGCCGGCCATCGCCGGTCTCGGTGAAATCCCCGGTGACATGGACGGCCCGCAATTCGCCGGGTATCCCGAGATTGAAGGTGCCACTGCTCACGACACTTGCGGCTTCGATCATGGGACCGGCGTTGAAGGTGCCGTTGCCGTTGACCTGGCCGCCATTGGTGTAGATCGAGCCGGTGATGGTGCCGTTGATCGGGGTGTTGTCGACGACGCCGGAATTATTGGCGACGGCGACCTGTCCGCCGCCGGTGACCTTGATCGCCGTGCCGTTGGTGCCGTCGGCCGTGGTGATCGTGGCCCAGTCATTCGTCACATAGGCGACCGGGCCGTTCGCCGGCGTGTCAATCCAGACACCCACACTGCCCGATCCGGTGCCGCCGGAGATGGTGGTGCCCTGGTTGTCGTAGTTGTTGATCACCACATCCGCCCGCCCGGTCGGGGCGCCATAGCCCGCGACCTGAGCAAAGATCCCGATCGCGCTCTGGGCCGTGGGCGCTGCCATGACCGAGTCGTTCACCGTCACCGTGACGGGGCCACCCGTGGCTGAGCCACTGGCATGACCGGCGAGGGGGGCGCCGGCATACATGCCGTTGCCATTGGCGATCAGCCCACCACCACCGCCGACGCTCTGCGCGAAAATCCCAATCGAGCCCGCACCGGCGACGTAGATGGAAGAGCCCTGATCGATCGTGACGTTCACCGCACCGCCATTGCCGGTAGAGGGCTTGGACTGGTACGTGTTGCCGTCATAACCGGTCACCAGCCCGGGGATATCGGCCGGATACCCGATGACGCGGAGGGCGCCGCCGCCACCGCCGATCGACTGCGCAGCGATGCCGAAGGCGCCGATGCCCGAGGTGGCGATCTGGCTGCCATTGCCGAGGGTCACATCGACCTCGCCGCCGTTGCCGGTGCCCAGGCCGCCAAGCTTGGTGGTCTGGCTCGTTGTGCTGCGCGTGGCGCTGACCAGGCCGCCGCCGCCGCCGATGCTCTGCGCCAGGATGCCGAAGCTGTTGTAGCCCGATGTCGAGATCGCGACGGGGCCGTTGCTGGAATCGAAGGTGACGGTGTCGCCGTCGCCATTGGCCTTGCCGCCGCCGCCGACACTGAGATTCAGCGGCTGGTTTGGGGACCCGTCCGCGGCCTGGTTCGGCATCTGGGGCCCGCCGTTCAGGGTCCAGAAGGAGGAGCCGGCGCCGCCGATGCCGCCGCCACCCCCGATCGACTGCAGCACCACGCCATCGGCCGCGGCGCCGGCGGTGATGATGTTCGCCGTGCTGCTGTTCGAACTGGTGAAATTCACGGTGCCGCCATTGCCGCCGCCGCCGCCATCATTGCCGTTGGAGGCACCACCCACCGTGATCGTGCCAGTGGCGACATCGGTGCCGTCACCGCCGATGCCGCCGCCGCCGCCGATGCTCTGCCCGACCACACCGGACGCGCCGAACCCGCCGATGACGCTGTTCTGGGCGTTGGGTGCGCCCGTGGCCACCGTAGAGCCTTGGCCGAAATTGATCTGCACGGCGCCGGCATCGCCGCCGCTTCCGCCATTGCCGCCGATGGCATGGTCGAAATTGTCGGAGATCTCGGCGAAGTTGCCGGTGCCGGTCGCGGCCGCGGTGCCGCCCTTGCCGCCGCCGCCGCCGATCGATTGGGCGACGATGCCCTGGGCCCAGTCGCCGGAGGTGGCGATCGGGGCCGACAAGCCAGTGGTGACGGATCCGCCGGTGCCGCCCGACCCACCGGTGCCGCCGATCGACAGGGACA
This sequence comes from Inquilinus sp. 2KB_23, assembly GCF_052115705.1. Lineage (NCBI taxonomy): Bacteria > Pseudomonadati > Pseudomonadota > Alphaproteobacteria > Rhodospirillales > Rhodospirillaceae > Inquilinus > Inquilinus sp. 2KB_23. The sequence goes on from NZ_JBFRHF010000002.1 coordinate 64,612, forward strand.
TGGTCAGGTTGAGCGCCGGCTGCGAGCCACTGTTGTTCAGGCCTTCGAAGGTGCTCGAGATGTCACTGCCGAACTCACGGCCCTTCAAGGCCGTGACGATCGGGTTGTCGGCCGACCCGTCGGAGCCGGCCGAGCCGCCGACCCCGCCGCCGCCGCCGATCGACTGCGCCAGCACGCCGGTCGCGTCGCCGCCATAGGTGACGATCGGTGCTGCGACGTTGACGTTCACCGTGCCGCCGGTGCCGCCGCTGACGCCGTTGCCGCCCAGGCTGAAACTGGCGCCCGGCTTGATGGTCTTGTCCTCCGCCGAGAAGCTCTGGACCACATTGAACGACCCGCCCTGGGAGGAGCCGCCGCCGCCGCCGATCGATTGGGCGAGCACCCCCATGGCGCCCGATCCGTAGGTCATGATGCCGTTGCCGGCATACACATCGGCGGTCACCGACCCGCCATCGCCGCCGGTCCCGCCCTTCGACCCCAGGGTGACGCTGAGCGACGTGGTCTCCGAGGTGCCGAAGCCCTGGGTGTTGCCGCTGCCGACTCCGGCATTGCCGCCGCCGCCGCCGATCGACTGCGCCTTGATGCCGTCGGCATAGTCGCCATAGGTGACGATCGAGGTCGGGGCACTGCCGCCCTGGTCGGCCCCGCCGGCGACGGTGCCGCCGATCGCGACCTGCACGTCACCACCATCGGTGCCATTGCCACCGGCGCCGCCGACTGTGAAGCTGAGCGTCAGGCCGAGCGACTGCGTGTCTTTCGGCGCGCCGTTCGACCCATAGCCCAGCACCGCCGCCATCGCCGAAGAATCGCCTCCCTCGCCGCCGCCGCCGCCGATACTCTGGACCTGCACGCCGGTCGAGCCCGTGCCGCTGGTGGTAATGGTGCCGCCGTTCGACAGGGAGAATTGCGCGTTGCCGCCCGCGCCGGCCACGCCACCGGCCCCGCCCAAGCCCACGGCGACGGCCATCGCGGCGCTGTCGTCACCCGTCGGCGGGGCGATTGCGACGGCCTCTGCGATCGCCGTGCCGCCGGTCCCGCCGCCGCCGCCGATGCTCTGGACCAGCACGCCGATGCTGTCGATCGGCAGCGCGTTGGAGGACCCACCGCTGCCAACGCCGTTGACAAGCGCCGAGGCCTGCCCCGTGGCGATCGCGCTGTTCACCACCGTGACGGCGGCCGTGCCGGCATCGCCGCCGGAGCCGCCCGCGCCGCCGATCCCCACCGAGACGTCGAGACCCACCCCGATGGACCCCGCGAAGGCCTGGCCGCCGTTGCCACCGCCGCCGCCGATCGATTGCGCGATCAGGCCCGGCGCCTTGGACCCCTGGGTGACGATCGTCGCCCCTGATGTGTCGATGGTGGCGGTGCCGCCACCGCCGCCCTTGCCGCCCGTACCGCCGACCGCGAAGGATGTGAAGATCGACCCGCTGAAGGCGTGGCCGGCATTGCCGCCGCCGCCGCCGATCGATTGCATGACCACCCCGACGCCGTTGTCGCCCGTCGTCTGGATGGCCGTGCCCTGATTGAGCAAGGCACTGACCTGGCCGCCGGCCGACGCCGTTCCGCCGCTGCCGCCGATGGTGATGGAGCCGCCAGTGCCACCGCCGCCATCACCACCGCCGCCACCGATCGATTGGCCCAGCACGCCGATCGAGGAAATGCCGTTGGTCGTGATGCTGCCGCCATTCGACGTGAAAACCACAGTGCCGCCGGCGGCCCCGGCGCTGCCGCTGCCGCCGACATTGGAGATCGGCCCCCCGGCACCGCCGCCGGCGCCGCCGCCCCCACCGATGGATTGGAGCATGGCGCCATGAGCATTCTGCCCGTTCGTGGTGATCGAGCCGGTGTTGGCGACGTCGACTTCGCCCGACGTGCCACCCGTCGCGCCCGCCCCACCGTCGGAGTGGAAGAGGGCCCAGGAGCCGCCTCCGGATCCACCGCCGCCGGCCAGCGACTGAGCGGCGATGCCATGGGCGGTATCGCCGGTGGTGGTGATCGAACCGCCATTGGTCACGCTCACGATGTCCGAATTGCCGCCGGTGCCGCCCGCTCCGCCATGTTCCTCCTGCCCCGCGCCACCTGCACCGGCGGCGCCGCCCAGGGACTGCGCCAGGATGCCGATGGAGCCGGTCTGACTGGTCTGGATCGTCGAGGCGCTGTCGACCGTGACGGTCACGGTGCCTGCGGTCCCGCCATTGCCACCATTGCCGCCGTAGATCTCGCCGGTTCCGGTCGGATTGCCGGCGTTGCCGCCGCCGCCGCCTTCGGACTGAGCGATGATGCCGGGAGAGGCCGTGCCGGTGGTGGTGATGAAAGCCGAGGCCAGGCTCACCGTGACCGCATTGGCATCGCCCCCATTGCCGCCATACCCGGTCGTGCCTTCGCCGCCGCGCGGGTCGAGATAGCCGCCATCGCCGGCCTGGCCGCCCAGGCTCAGCGCATAGATGCCGGGAGAATTGGTCCCGTTGGTCGCCGCCCCAGCGGAACCGGGGGACGAGCCGGTCAGCGAGACCGTGACCGTTCCATTAACGTCGCCGCCGTCCCCGCCTTGGCCGGCATGGTTGCTGAAACCGCCACTGTCCTGGGACCCGCCCTGGCCTCCGACACCGCCCTGGGCGAAGGCCACGATGCCGGGCAGGTTGGTGCCCGTGGTCGAAACGGTCGCGTCGGTGACCGAGACGCCGGCTCCGGCGACGCCGCCGCCGTTCCCGGCGTTCTGCCCGCCGGTGCTGTTGCCGCCGCCAGTCCCTCCGGACGCCAACGCCACCACGCCGCCGCCCGACCCGAGGACGGCCGACGTCGAGCCATTGAGCTGCAAGCTGACATCGCCGCCCTGCGTCAGCGTGATTGACGCGGGCCCGGCATTGCCGCCGGTTCCGACATTGCTGCCGTTGATCGAGCCGCCGCCGCCCGCCGACTGCGCAAGGATTCCGAGAAAGCCGCCATAGGAGTTGACATTGGCGGTGATCGCCCCGCTGCTCGTGATCGACGTGCCCGAGGACGACCCGCCCGAATTTCCATCGGGGCCGTTACCGCCGGCGTCATCGCCCCAGATGCCGGCGCCGCCGCCGACATCGATGCCGGACAGATTGAGGGCGATGGCCCCCGAATTGTTGATGGTGATGCCCGCGGGCACCCCGCTGCCATTGACGCCGATGCTCGACCCACCAGGCCCGCCACCTCCGCCGGCCTGGACCGCCTGGATACCAAAGCTGTAGTCGCCCGTCGAAGCGGCGCCGTTCAGAGTGATCGACCCCTGGTTGGTCATCAGCAGCCCCTGGACATTGCCGCCGCGCCCACTGGTGACATTCTGTCCGGAAGACCCGAAATTCAGCCCGACAGCCTCGTTGGTCTGCACCGGCATCGTGATGTTGCCGGTCGATGTCACCGACATAGGCGCCGCATCGGGAGAGCCACCCTGGAAGCCAGATGTGGAAGAACTGCCGGAATAGGTGCAGGTGGCAACGTTCCCAATCATGACCAGGTTGCAGGGCTGCGCGGCCGCCGTATCCGGCATGGCGAGCCAGGCCGTCGTGCCCAGCAGCCCGGCCATCAGGCCCCGTCCAGTTACGGCGGGCCAGGTCAGATTCACTTTTGAAACAGACCGCGAGCCCGCCTTGGCGCGGGAACCGGACCCTTGTGTCATCGCATCCCCCTAAATCTTTACTCAAATGCTCCCGACGCGGCCCGGCGCGGATGTCCTCCATCGGAAATCTGCGATTTAGTGCACGTCTTGAGAAAGCGTATCGCCATATTTTGCTATGCCATAGGTCCAGATGGGACTTATCGATGGGTCCAGATGCGGTTTGTCGGACGATGTGTATCCGATGACACGCCCGAGAGAAGTGCAACTGCCTGATAAAGATCCACGACGGCGGTGAACTGCCGATCAAATGAATCAATCAGGACTTAACAAATGATAAATATCAGACTCTGGACAATGACCGGGTCGATGGCCATCCGACGTGCCGATCTTCTTGGTGCCAAAGAAGATCGAGGCGATGGGCGCTCTAGATCTCGCGCCGATCTCTTCTGTTGCGGCGGCGTAGGATGATCAGCGTTGACGGCCGCCATGGCGATGGCGGCGAGGCCGATGGTAAGGGCGCTCGATCGACCGGGGCAGGTCGGCACCGTGACGGTGGCGTTGCCGGAATATTCCTCTGAAGTCGGCGTTCCTCAGGGAACCGACGGCGCCCGGCACGCAGTGGCCGACCGTGAAGGTGGTGCCTGTTGCATCCACCGGCTGGACTATGGCCGCTGAATCGTTCGGGTCGGCCGAGTCCGGCCCCGGAGATCGGGTCGGAAGACTAGGATCGCCGCAACCAGCGCCAGACCGGCGACGACGGTATGCTCTAGATCCTCATCGCGTCCCCCCGGTGCGTGAGTGGCGACCACAGAGCCGATGGAACCCACAAATGACGGCCGGAGCGGGATGGGCCTGGGTCAAGGCGCACCGGAAGGGCCGGAGGGTTGGCGATGCAGTAGATCCCGCAAACAATCCCGCTCTTCCCGATGGTGCCGATCGCCTGGGCCCGGCGGGCCGGGTCCTTGATGGCGCGGGTGCCGCAGGCCAATCGTTTATGATTTGCTGAGCATGCAGACGCCAGACGTTTTATATTTTCTGTCGGCGCAAATTCCGGCGGGTCAGTGCTTTGATCTGGCCTTCTTGCGGCGGGCGCCGACGGCCTTTTCCAGAAGGGTCGACGCCACATCCTTCGCCAACAGGAACGGCGCCGTGTCACCCGACGCATGCGCAAGCGCCAGGGCCCCCTGAAGAATCAGGTTGAGCTGCTTGGCGAGCCGCTCGGGCTCGGCAAAGCCCGCCCGCTGGCACAGTTCGAGGAATTTCGCCTCGCCGCGTGAGTTCGCGCTGATCCCGAGCTCGACGATGCCGTCATGCTTGCCGACATAATCCTGGGCCGCCTTCAGCCCCAGGCAACCGCGTGTCAACATGCGGCCGGTCGTCTTTCGGACGTCGAAGAAATCGACGATCTGATCGCGCGGATCGGCGATGTCCGCGACCGGGCCGAAGAGCTCATCCACGACGACCTTGCTGTAGAGCTGCAGCACGGCCGCGATCAGATCCTCCTTCGACGGGAAATACTTATACAGCGTTCGTTTGGATATGCCGCTGCCGGCCAAGGCGGCTTCCATTCCCGTCGCCTGAAAGCCGCCCGCGTAGAACCGGTCGAAGGCGTGTTTCACGATTTCGACCTTCTTGCCTTCGATCTCGCCGTCCTGGCCCATCACCATGTCCCCGCCGCTGTCCATTCCCTGGTCATAGCGAACCCGATTGACCAGGTAAACGACTCCGTTTACACATCCCTCAGGTAAACGACTCCGTTTACCTCTGTGCTGAAGGCGCCGGAATCAAGATCTTCGGGAGAAGGCCATGCCCCTTTCAAACCAAGTCGTCCTGGTGACGGGCGCCAGTCGCGGTATCGGCGCAGCCATCGTGCGGGAAATGCTGAAGGCCGGCGTGGCGAAGATCTACGCCACCGCTCGCGATGTGACGTCGCTGCAGGCATTGCCGGACCCGCGGGTGGTGCCGCTGCAGCTCGACATCACCAGCGATGCGTCGGTGACTGCGGCAGCCCAGCTGGCGGGGGATATCGATGTTCTCGTCAACAACGCCGGGACGCTGGCCTTCGGCGATTACATCAGCAGCCGCCTGGAGACCTTCGAAGACGACATGCGGACCAACTACTTCGGCACCCTCCGGGTCCTGCGTGCCTTCACCCCGCAGTTTGTCGCCCGCAAATCCGGCACGATCGCGAATGTGAGCAGCGTCGTCGGCCTGTCGGCGGTGCCTCTGATGGCCGGCTATTCGGCCTCCAAGGCGGCGGTGCATTCCCTCACGCAATCCCTCCGCGGCACCCTGGAGAAAGACAACATCACCGTCATCGGCATCTATCCCGGGCCGATCGAGACGGATCTGGCCAAACCGGTGCCCTATCCGAAGGTCACCCCGGACCACGCCGCCATCCGCATCGTGCGGGCCATTGCCGAGGGGCAGACCTACATCTTCCCCGATCCCATGGCGCAGCAGGTCGAGCAGCTGTGGTCGACCGACAACCGGAAGCTGGAACACGTCGCACTGCATCTCGGCGGCTGACGGTCTGGCGACATCGCCTCCCTCACTCCAACCTGCAGGACAACCCCTCCATGCACACCCGTCGTTCCTTCGCGGCGAGTTTCCTCGCCGGCTCTGCCGCCATGATTGCGTCCGGCACAGTGTCGGCCAAAGCCAAGACCACTCTGCCGAACAGCAAATCGTCCCTCTCCGGACATCCGGCTGTTCCGACCCACTACCGGACCGTGGACATCGACGGACTTTCCGTCTCCTACCGCGAAGCCGGGGCACCCGGCGCCCCGGTCGTGCTGATGCTCCACGGCTGGCCGTCGTCATCGGCGATGTTTCGCGATCTCATCCGTGACCTGTCGACGGACTACCATGTCTTTGCCCCGGACTATCCGGGTTTCGGCAACAGCGACACGCCCGACCGCTCGCACGCCCCCTATACTTTTGACGCCCTGGGCGAGATCATCGGCAGGTTCGTCGACAAGGTCGGCATCCGACAATTCGCCTTGTACGCGACGGATTTCGGCGGTCTGGTCGGTTATCGGGTGATGCTGAAGTCGCCAAATCGGCTTAAAGCGCTGATCGCGCAAAACAATCCACTGTTCTTTGCCGAAAGCCCCTGGTTCGGGCCGATCGTGCCGTATTGGAAAGACGGAACAGACGAGAGCCGTCGGAAAGCGGGGGAGCACTATCTCACCCTCGATGTGGTCCGCGGCCTGTACGTTACCGGTGTGCGCGATACATCGCTGCTCGACCCGGAACAATGGCAGTCGGAATACGCCTCGCTGCAACGTCCGGGCGCAGGAGACGCCTCGCTCGACCTCCTCTACGACATCCGCACCAACGGTCCAGTCCTCAAGAATGCTCAGGACTACCTGCAAGCGCGTAAGCCGCCGACGCTGGTTGTGAGCGGCAAGAACGACATTCTATTCGCGGGTGAAAATCAGCAGCGGTATCGCGAGGTGGTGCCGAACGCAGAGATTCACATGCTCGACACCGGTCATTGCGCCTTGGCCGACAACGGCGAAGAAATCGCCAGCTGGGTGCATGATTTCCTCGGTCGAGCGCTGTAGCCCAGGCGCGGTGGCTGTCCGTCCAATTCCTGTCTCGTCGCCCCTGTGGACATCAGCATTTCCAGGGGGCAGCGGCCCCTGAGCCGCTCCCGGACGGGATCCGCTCACGATCACGACCAGGCAGCGTAGCAGGGCTGTGGCGCCTGTCGTATCCAATCGCGATCACCGAATCCTATCAAACATTCCTCCAGACTGACGCCTGTGTGGGCCATAAGGCGCTTGGCCAATCGGGCGATCGACAGGGATCGGGTAATGCGGAGCGATGCCTTTCAACCAGGCTGGATAGCGCCAAATGCGGACACTGCCGCAACGCCTGCAGACCGGACTCTACTCATGCTCGGCGGAATCGAGCCTTGCATGCAGTCTGGGCCGGCTACCACGATTCGGTAGCGGACATAGCTCGCCTATCTCGAAAGCGGACATCTTAACGGCCGGCAGAAGTTAACCCGGCTCCGCCGGGTCCGGCTCGGCAGACCGCGCCGCAACATGATCGCCAAGTTCACGATCGACGTCCGCAAGAATGGCGAAATCCATCTGACGGTGAAGCGGTCGAGCCAGATCCCATGGCAATCAAAGTCGCTGCGGAACTTGCAGAAGCTGCTGCCCGATCCGGATCATGCCGTGTCGCCAGGCCACATTCGCCAGGCAATTCGGGCGTCCGGGCGCCATCTCCGTCGATCATTCCGCATTCACCAGACGGGCCGTCGGGTCGCCGAGTGCCGGATCGAACGACCAGCCGCTCATCAGCGGCAGCAGATCATCCGGCGAGGCCGTGGCGTCGCACACGCGCAACGTGATGTCCGCTTGGTCGATATCCTTCGGAAGTGCGGCGCCCAGCGATCTCTGCAGGCGCTGGAGGGCAAAAAGGCAGCCTGGACTGCCTTCGGGACGCCCGGAGACGTAAAGGAATGAGCCGTAGCGGTTCTGTCCCTCTTGAATTGATTTGGCATCCAGCGAGCCGACCGGCACCGTGACAGCGGCTAGAAATTGGTCGCTGGTGATTCGCGTCGCCTTCCCATTCGCGATGATCTTGAGCAGCAGGGAGTTCTCTCCCTCGACGCGCGTGTTGTTCCGCAGGACGTAGCGCTGGTCCAGCGTCTGCCCGCCCCTGCGGTCGGACACGGCCAAAACCATCGCGCGAAGGGGGCCGTCAAGGCGGAGAGCCGCCCGGTTGACCGGCACGTCACGCCACAACATCGTGGTCGATCCGGGGTCGAACGGCTTCTTCGGCGCGCATGCGGCGGCCAGCAGCACAGCCGCCATGACGAGAAGAGAGCGAGTGGGCATGGCTCGAGAACTCATGATCAGCTGAACCCGTAACGTCCGCCACGGGCGATGCGCAAGCCTTCCCGGGTCTCCGGCGTGCTGAGCACGCGGTCGAGCTCCGAGAACAGGTCGAGAGCCTCGGCGAAGCGGCGCACCTTGTAGAGTGCAAAGCCGCGCAGGAGCTGCAGGTCGCGCCGCGGCGCCAAGCCATCCTGATCGCGAGCGTCGAACAGCCGAAGCGTTTCGCGATAGTCGCCGCGTTCATAGGCCGCGGTGCCGAGTTGGGCCAGCACCTCGCCCTGGACTTCGCGGTGCTGTCGACCGGTCAGGGTCGCACCGTCGATCATGGCTTGCGCATCGTCGACGAGACCCCGCCGCAGCGCCGAGAGGATAAGCCCGTATGTGGCGTCCTGGATCTCCGAGCCCCCACCGCCCTGCGATCGGACCGCCGCGAAGAGCGATGAGGCCTCCGTCGGCCGATCCAGCTCGTAGAGACACCACGCTCGAGTCAGCTTCAGGCCGGTCGTGACGGCCGCATCCGTAAGCCGCAGGCAATCGCCAAAGGCGCCGGATTGCTTTGCCGCCTCCGCAGCCGAGGCCTGTGCGGCACCGGCGCCGGTCGGCCCCGAAGTCCCCCGTGGGGCGGGGCCGCGCTGAGCCGGGCGGCGCCCTGCCTCCAGGGACTTCCTGATGTCATCGATGGCGCCGGCATCGCTGCCGGACCGGTCGCGGGCCAGCGCATAGAGCTGTGTCATCTGGTTCGGCGACAGGAACGCGTTCGCCTTCTGCAGCGTCGCGATCCGTTCCTTCAGATTACTGCAGGTGCCGATCACGCTGCGATAGAGGTCGAAGGCCGACGATGTCTGCTGCAGGCGGGCGAACGCTTCCGCGGTTCGCCAGACCGTGTCGGTGCGGGCGCAGTTCAGAAGATCCGGTTGCTGGCGTGCCTGGTCGATGACCGTCTGCCACTGTGCCCCTTCGCTCGCCGCGCCGAGATGCTGCTGGGCCTCGGCGATGTCGAGCTGCCGGAGCAGGTCGGCCGACGGAGTATAGGATGGGTTGCTCTGTTGCAGCTGGGCGATCCGCGCCCGGACATCGGCATAGTGGCCCGTTCCGAACAGGTCCCACAGCTCCTGTTCGTTCACTGAAGGACCGGCCTGCCCGTTTATGAGATCCGCCGGGGGTTCCCATGCTGGATCGACCGAGCGCAACCGTCGAATCTCAGCCTCCACGCGGGTCCAATCCTTGATTTCCACATAGTATCGCAGGGCGGTGAGATCCCGCTCCCCGATGCGATGCGGGGCCGCCGGCGCCGTGTCCGCGGAGGGCCTCGTGGCGGCACCGGGCGGCGATTGCGCCGGGGCCTGCGCCGCGGCCGCCGGACCGACGGAGGCAGGCGGGGCCTGAATCGCCTGCGTCAGGTGCAGCATCGTCGACTGGGCGGCCGATGGCGCCGGGGAGGGCATTGGCCCGAGCGCAACGGCCTGCCCCGACAGGGTCGTCAGGATCATAACGAGAGTCAGAGGGGCGCGCATGTCGGATATCGCTCCCGTTGGACCACGCGGGTCAGCATCAGAAGGGTTGAGGGATAGTATGGTTCGGCGGTGCGCAGGGGCGGTGGATCGCTGAACCCGGCGGTGCTGAGAACGCAGGAGACAAGGGACGGCAGACCGAGAAAGCCGGTATCGAGGCTGCGTTCCAGCACTCTGCCCGAGGCGGCATCGACGATCATCGGCATCCCGGTGGCGCGCGCCGTCCACAGCGAGTCGAACCGCCGGATGGCGGCCTGCTTCGGGAGACCGGCCCAGAGGAGATAGAGCGGAATTCGATAGGCGTTGTAGCCGACCACATAAGGCTGTTTGGACGGGGCATTCAGCCGGCCGTCGGGATGGAGGGCCACCCAGTCGGGCGGCACCTGCCCGCCATCCGCCACCTGGTCGATCAGGGCCAATCCGCTGTCCACCAATGCACCCCAGCGGGCGTCGCCGGAGGCGGCCTTGAAGTCGAGCAGGGCCGGAAACACCCAATAGGACAGGTTGATCACGACCCCGCCGTCCGGCAGGGAAAAGCCCTCCACGCCGGGAACGAGCACGACCCGGCCGGCCACTTCGGTGCTGGCGTGGTCGAGCGCGGCCCGGGCAAGCTTGGCCGACGCGTCCCGATAGGCCGTGTTTCCCCAGGCATTGCCGGCCCGCAGCAGCGCCCAGGCCACCAGGATGTCGCCGTCGGTCGCATTGTTCATGTCGGTGACGCCCTTCCCGCCCGGGTCCCATCGCCAGGCGAGAAGCCCGTCCTCGCGCACCTGGAGATTGGCGCTCGTCCAGCCCCAAACCTTGGCGAACGTCGTCGGATCGGTGTGGGCGACGGCCAGGAGCATGGCATAGCCTTGCCCTTCGGAATGGCTGATGTTGCCGTTGGGCGCATCGATCACGCGGCCATCCACGCTGATATAGGCGCTGCGCCACAGCGCCCACTGCATGTCGTCCTGTTGAGCGACGGCCGCCCCGGGGCGCACCGCCACAGCGAGCGCACCGATCAGAACCAGAAGCAGGACCGTGCGCATCACAGCATCACCCTTCAGCGCTTTTCACGGACGCCGAGGCGCCCCAGCAGCGTGTGCGTCACGCCCGCCGCCGCCGCCGACAGGCCGAGAATGGCGAGCGTCCACGTCATGCCGTTCCGCGAGAACCAGTGGCCCGCCACCATCATCACCGTGTCGGGCCGCACCGGCTGGGTGATCACCAGCGACTGTTCAGCCGGCGCGTGGATATGCCAGCCGTCGTCGAGCAACAAGGCCGCATCGCCGCCGAGCGTGGACCAAACCGCGGGACCGGTGGCCCGCGCGGCGAAGGTCGACAGCGTTTTCGGGTCCAGTGCGGTCACAAGGGTGATGGGCCCGGACGGACCTTGCCACTGGCCGACGTAACCCAGGCCCGGCGATGTCTGGGCCGACAGCCAGTCGGCCACCGGCGGCGAGGATTGCTGCCAGCCCAGCAGCCGCCGGGCGGTTCCCAACGCATCGTCCCAGAGCGAAGATGCCTCCGAGGACATCGTATCGGCATGCTTCTGGCGATCCAGCTGGGTCCGCCACGCCTGCCTGGCTTCGGTCGAACCGCTGGACGGTGCGGCCGGCGTCGACACAGCGCCGGCCTTGGCCGCCTCCTGTCCGCCGCCCGCGAGACGTTCGACGATCCGGTCGGGTTGGTTCCGACCGTCGGCGGCCACGAGATGCGGCGCGATGTCCGCAGGCGACGCCGGCGCGCCGGCGAACAATCCGCTCGGCAATGTGGAGGCCGGGCCGATTGCCAGAAGCGGGCCGGACAGCTTCGCCATCGACAGGATCGGCTGGAGCCGGACCGGGTCGTCGGCAACCGCACCCAGCCGGGCCGACACCGTCAGGGCCGCCGCCACCGTCCCCGGATCAAGGTCGGACAGCAAAAGAGCAACGGGGCCGGAGCCGTCGAAGAGGTAGCCGGACGCCGCCATCAATGACAGGTCGGGCAAGGCCACCATGTGCGGCGCGTCGTCGAGTGTCAGCGTGGTGTCGCCGAATAGGGTTGCGAACGGATGGTTCTCATCCTGCTGTGGACACGCCTGCTGCGGCACCTGTGCGGGAATGCTGAAGTCGAACCGGATCGTGTTCTCCCCGGCATGGAAGAGACGCAACGGCAGCGCATAGTCCTCGTTCTCGACGACCTCGCCACCACTCACATCGAACGGCCTCTGGGCCAGCGCCGTTCCATTCAGGGACAGTGTCAGATGACCGCCCGGCGGCAGGCCCGCGTCATAGGCGAACATCAGCTTCAGATGGGCGACCGAGTCGTTGGTCACGAGGAAGTCGGTCGGCAACCGCACGATGGCGTCCACCTGCCGTCGATACTCGACGATGCGAACATCTCCAAGCCCGAGATCGGTCAGGGTCACCCGCCGGCCACGCCCAATCTCAGCGCTGCGGCTTCCAGCCAGCGGCGTCACGCCCGCCAGTTGCTGCGCGATCAGCTCTCCAGCCTGGCCCTGCAACAGCAGCACGGGGGCGCCATCGGCCGCCTGCCGCACGGAAACGGCGGCGTTGCCGCCGGCCAGGACGATCCGCGGGCGGCCCTCGGCGGCGACCTCGCCCAGCCCCACGGTGAAGCTCGGAGAAGTCTCCGGCATCACCTTCCCCAGCAGCGACGCGAGCGACACCAGCGCACCCGTCGTCTCGGTTGTCAGTGGGGTGCGCAGCGACACGGGCAGGGCGTCCCCCCGCGCGCCGGCAGCGGCGGCGGCATCGATGAAGCCGGCCAGATCGGTGACGGGCGCGAGGCCGCCCGCAGGTACAAGGATGCCGCTTCGGTTCGGGTCCAGCTGCGTCCACAGATCGAAGCCTGCCGTATCGCTGCACAGCACGCGATGGGTCAGCTGGCCGGTGATGGTCACCAGGTTCCGACCGGTCTGCAGCGCGCCTGGCGGGATCGGCAGCCGGGCGTCGCTAGGAGTCGAGAACGCGTCTGGCGAGAAGCTGCCGATCGGCTTGCCGTTCAGGCTGACCGAAAAGGCCGATCGCTCCGGAAGAAGATCAGCGCCGCTGATGTGGGTCAGAGACAGCGTTGCGGCGACGGTCGGCCCCAGTGGCGGCGCGACGACGGCAAACCGGGCCGCCACATGTTCCCCCCCCAGGCGAAGGCCCGTCGTTCCTTCAACCGGGACGAGCGGCAAGCGGACATCGGCCACGGGCTGCACCGCGCCCGCGGCAGCGCTGCGGTTGCCGATATCGGACGCTGCCGGCTGTGACGGGATCTGGGGCGGCGACGCCGGCGCCGGCGCAATCACGACCGCCGGCGATGGCGCCGACGGCACCGGAATCGCGAGTGCCGGTTCGGCTGTCGGGGGCGCGATGACCGGTGGCGTGACGGCGGGAGGCGTGACGGCGTGAGGCGTGACGGGGACCGGCAGCGCTGGAGGGGTCGCAGGCAGGGCGATCCGCTCGCCGTCCCGAGGCGTCGCGGGCGCCGGGTGCTGCCCGGGAATGGGGATGCGACCGCTTTCGGCGGGTGCGGGCTGGGGCACCGGCTCCGCCGGCGCGCTTCCCGGCAACGGGATCTGCTGGGCCGATGCCGCGGCGCTTATGCTGAGAACCGTGAAGGCGGCCGCCCAGGCGGGCCCCGCCCGTCTGCTCGGCTTGCGAAAACCGGGCATCTTCAACCGACCTTCTTGAAAGAGGAGGATTCCTCGTCTTCCGGGAACGCCGACAGGCCTCGATCCCCGAAGATGAAGTCGTGTCCGCCGACCTCCGGCGTTGTCTCCCGGCGCCGTCCGACGCGGATCAGGAACGGGACCGACCGCACCAGCGTCCGGATCGCCAGGCCGAAGAACCAGAGGACGCCCATTACCGTGCCCGGCCCACGACGCTGCTCCTGCCGGCGCTTTTCCCACAGTGTGCTGTCCGAAAACATCAGTCGGCTGACCGTCGCCACGGCTAAAACATCCTGGTCTGTGATAAAGGACAGCCCCAGCACCACGGCATTCCCTTGGACGATCCGGTTGCGAACACGGGATTCGACCGCCGCCATCATCGGTCCGTTCGGGTCGTCCATGACCCGCAGTTGGACGAGGGCCCCGGCATCGAGCCCTGCGGTTTCCGGCGTATAGTCGAGGCGGATCTTGGCGCCGGCCATGGACACGTCTTCGATACGGGCCCGCCGGACCTGGCCATCGAACTCGATCTGGCCCGACCGCTCGATCTCGACGCGCGGGCGGGACCGGCGCTGGCGCCGCTCGCAGACAGCGCCGAGGGCGGCGAACATGATCATGAGATTGAACAATGCCCAGGTGCCGACCACGGACACGACGGTCCGGTCCCCCGGAAATTCGGACCAGCGCCAGATGGCTGCCCCCAACCCCGCGACCAGCAGCAGAATCAGCCCGATGATCGGCCAGGCCATCGGCGACAGGTATTCTTCCTGCAGCAGTTCGTTCTTCGCCGTCACCCGGAAGGTCGGGGAGCGCGGCCGCACGAGCACCGACAGGATCGGCCGGATGAGATAGAGGGCCTGCGCCGTTTCATAGAGTTCCGAAATCAGCATCCAGCGGGTCGTCCGGAACTGGAAGTTTGAGACCAGGAACACACCGGCCATGTACACGAGCGTGTACGAGATGAATTCTTCCGCCGTCGCCCGGTAGATCTCCAGTCCGAAGAAAAGATAGAACAGGGGCGCGATCATGAAGGTCAGCCGCGCGAACGGAAAGAACCAGAACGCGCTGCTCGACAGATAGCACAGGCGCTGCACCAGGCTCAGGCCGCGCTTGAACAGCGGGTTCTTCAGCAGGAAGATCTGGGTCATCCCCTGTGCCCAGCGCGAGCGCTGGCCGATGAAGCTGGCGAAGGTCTCCGGCTGCAGCCCCGCGATCATGGCGTGGTCGACATAGAGACTGCGCCAGCCTCGGGAGTGCAGGTCGATCGCCGTCTCCGCATCCTCGGTGATGCTGTCGCCCGAGAAGCCGCCAGCCTCGTCCAGGGCCCGGCGCCGGAGAAGGGCTGCCGACCCGCAGAAGAATGCGCCGTTCCACTTGTCGAGGCCACGCTGGATCAGGCCATAGAACATCTCGTTCTCGGGCGGAATGCGGTGCGACAATCCGAGATTGCGCTCGATCGGATCGGTGTTGATGAAGTAGTGCGGGGTCTGAACCAGGAAGAGCTTCGGATCCTCGACGAAATAGCCGACCGTCCGCTCCAGGAAATCCGCCGACGGCACATGATCAGCATCGAAGACCGCCACCAGTTCGCCCGACGTGCGGGCCAAGGCTGCGGACAGGTTGCCGGCCTTAGCGGACACGTTCCGCTCCCGGGTCAGGTACAGCGCCCCGAGTTGCACGCAAAGGCGCTGCAGGGTGACGCGGCGCTGCAGGGCCGGGCCGGCGATGGTGGGGTCGCTGTGGTTGACCCGCTGGTCGGTCCCGCCGTCATCCAGGAGATAGACCGTCAGCTTTCCCGCGGGATACCGGATCTGCGTCGCCGCCGCGATGGTGACGGCCAGCATGTCCGCATCCTCATTGTAGGTCGGGATGAAGATGTCGACCGACGGCACCAGCTCCGGTTTGGCGATCGGCTTGGGCGGGCGCCGCCGGATGGGTTCCGCGGTGACGAAGACGCTCAGGAAGAACATGCCGACCGCATATATCTCGGCTGCGAACAGCAGCAGTGCGGCAATGAAAGAGGGAATATGATCGGTCGGCGGCAAGGTGTGGAGCGAGCGCCACATGATGTAGCGCAGCACAATGAAGGCGCCGAGAATAAGGAACAGAAGCCTGCCGTAGCCCTGAACCCGCAGGATTTTCAGCACGACCATGGCCGCCAGCACGACAAGTCCGCTCGCCAACTGCGTCGAAGCGCCGACATTGACGGATCCGAGGATCGCCGCACCCATGAAGAGGATGGCCCACAGGAAAATAAGGACGGCGCTCAATTGTCTCTCCAAAAATCGACGGGGCGAACGAAAGGAGGTTACAAAAGCGTTCTACGAAGCTACAACGCATTCCGATCATCGAGCCCGTCGACGGGCTGTCAAAGTGATCGATTTCTGGCTTGTCGGCCCCCCGAAACAGTTCCTAAAGCCTGGATAGTGATTGCTGTCGCCTATCGTTGGCGAGTCATATTGCCCGATAGGAGAGCTCTATTCCAGAAAGGAGCCGATGATTTGAAATTGATCGATTATTTATAGTAATTTTATTGAACTGATCAGAACAAGAAATCTGCGGCAACCAGGTCCTGAAGGTGGACACCCTTCAAAGTGATGGAGTTAAGCGATACCACCGGCTGGGCGTCATCTAGCACGATCACCACGCCCTGAGCCGTTTCGATCGCGTGCGCCATCACCTGCTGAAAACTGTGGATGGTCGTATGGCCGGTTAGATCGATGAAATCGTGACCGCTTTCCTTCGCTTGGAAGTCGGTGATCGTGTCACGCCCGGTCCGGTCGCCGAAGACAAAGAGGTCGGAGCCCGGCCCCGCGGTGAGCAGATCGTCGCCGATGCCGCCGTCGACCCGGTCGTTGCCGGCGCCGCCGTTCAGGATGTCGGCATCCGCGCCCCCGGAGAGAGCGTCGTTGCCGTCACCACCCTGCAGCTCGTCACGTCCGGTATCACCGAACAGGCGGTCATCCCCGGCCATGCCGATCAGCTTGTCCTGGCCGGCATCGCCATAGAGCTGGTCGTTGCCATCCCCGCCATCCAGCCGGTCATCTTCGACGCCGCCGGACAGGACGTCGGCACCGGCGCCACCGGAGAGGACGTCGTTTCCGGCGTCGCCATAAGCGACGTCCTCTCCGGCGCCGCCGTCGAGCCCGTCATTTCCCGTGCCGCCGTACAGGCGGTCGGCTCCGTCGCCGCCGATGAACTGATCGTTACCGGCCTCCCCGTAGAGGACGTCGGCCCCGGTGCCGCCGTCGAGCCGGTCATTCTCGACACCACCATGGAGTTCGTCATTTCCGGCGCCGCCCGACAGACGATCATCCCCGGCCTCACCGAACACGCGGTCGTCGCCATCATCGCCCGACAGCATATCGGCACCGGTGCCGCCGAAGATCTTGTCGGCGTCGCCGCCACCGTAGATCACGTCGTTGCCGTCGTCGCCGAAGAGCTGGTCGCGTCCCCAATCCCCATACAGCGTGTCATTGTCGCTGCCGCCGTACAGCATGTCCGCACCCGAACCGCCATGCAGCTGATCGACGCCGCTCTCGCCGAAGAGCCGGTCGTCGCCGTCGTCTCCGAACAGCCGATCGTTCCCGGCGCCACCGCTCAACTGATCGGCTTCGCTGCCACCATAGAGCTGGTCGTTGCCGGCATCGCCGTACAGCCTGTCGGTGCTTGCGCCGCCATAACCGATGTCGTCGCCCAGCCCGCCATACAGCAGGTCCTGGCCGACGCCGGCGTCAAGCACATCATTGCCGATATCGCCAAATAGGCGATCATCCCCGGCATCTCCATACAGGCGGTCGTTTCCGGCCCCGCCATAGAGGTCGTCATTGCCCGCGCCGGCATAGATGCGATCGTTGCCCAGGTCGCCATAGAGATGGTCGTTGCCGTTGAGGCCGACGATCTCGTCATCCGCTTGCGTGCCGTAGAGCCAGGACGCTGCCATAAGGCCGATGAACTTCATCCGGACACACATGCGAAAGGGTGAGGGAGGTGTATGTCGGAATTAAATCAAATGCAATATAATTTGATTGGATTTGCAGCCGGGCCCGCCCTTCAACGCGTGGCGTCGCCCTGATCGAGCATCGCACCACACCCCCATTGGAATGGCATCGCGCCGGATGCTGATCATCGGAAACTGCTTCGACATCGGCTCCGATGCGGCATGAAATCCGCGGAAGTCCGCATGACAGACGAACTTCCATTCGAGGCAGTGCCCCGTCCAGAGGAGCCTTGAAGCCCGACGATGGTCGGACAAGGGAGGCCAACCCATCTCGTGAGTAAAAAGGTCCGGTTTCAGGGCCAGCTTGGCCGGCGCCGATGTCCGCTCCGGAGCAACCAAGGCAGCCTCCGAAATCCGCAATGGGGACGAAGCGGTCCATCGGGCATGCGAGATCGAGCTTCCGCAAAAGTCTAAAGCGGTAGCTCAGCCCCGGGTAGCCTCGACAACAGCAGTCCGATGATGGAAGCGATCGGTTTTACGAGATCCGCGAGCGCGGAGCGGAGGAAAGCCCGGGCCGGAGGCATCGCCCCGTCACAATCACCGACAACCTTGGCATCGGTGTTTGAGACCACAGAGCCATGACCCCGCAGACGCGGGACGATTGAGGGGGCCTGCCACCCTCGGCGCAAGGGTCCGCGGCCTCATGGCCGCCAGGGCACCGGGCCTCCCCAGGTTTCGGCCTTATACGCGGCCTGTAGCGCTTCGCCCCTTCGCAAGCGAAAGGCTGAGCGATCCCCCTCCCGCTGCCCAGCCCTGCCCCTGCGCCTTCACCCCCGCGCCTCGCCGACGGGGTGCCTTCGGTCGCATGCGCAACCGAAGCAGGATGAAGGACATGAAACAGATCCCGTTGGACAAGCTGCAAGCCTCGACGCTCGCCGAACGCCAGCATGGCGTCATTGTGGTCCGCGAGCAGGCGCGGATCTGGTCGCGCGGCATCTCGGCTGCCTTTCTCCTGGCGTGGCAAGGCCCCCGCATCCGCACCCTCGACCTTGTACGCGGCGATTTGCGTTCCCCATTGCGACGCAACCGTGGACGAGCGATGGCATGACGCAACGACGCCAACCGGGGATGCAGCGCGCTCAGTGCGCTGCATCCCCGCCCGCAACCCGCAGGCGGGCGGGCTCCGGTGAAAGCTGCCCGAGCCCGCGAATGATTCGGGATCGGACGATCGGTGTCGCGATGACCTGACCGTCCTCGATAGCGACAAGAGTTGCCTCACCGACGTCGGACGACTTCGCCAAACGCGCGATCGGAACGCTCATTCCACCTCGAGCCGACGAGAGCCGCGCCGACGCGCTCGCGTGCGCCTCAAAGGGGTTCAATCATTGGTTTTGTATTCAAGGGAGTCGGGTGGTCGCCGAGATCCCCCTTTAAGGGGGATCTCCAAGGCCATCCTAGGGTGGGTGCTGTGACCACCCATGGCATTCCGATGGGTGGTCGTCGAAGCCACCCATTCGCCTGTCGGGGAAGGTCCAGGCACACACGCCTCCCGATCTGCTTCAGGCTCCGGGCGGCCGGATGTCCATCCGCCACTACCTCCTATCGCAGGCGCGCTCGATCCATCTGCGATCGAACGCATAGACGGCCGTGCTCCGAGGGCCTCGTCCACCCTCCTGCTCAACATGAACAACAGACTTCTCGCGAAGACTCTGGCGCAGGCGCTTGATCGAGCGCTCATCCATGCCCGTGAGGGCAGCGATCGTCGGAACGCTCAGTCAGCTGATGAACGTGCCCGCGTCGTCGTACGACCTGCGATGGATCCGCTCGACCATGAGGAGGGCGAGTCGCCGCTCGCGGTCGGTGAGCTCGACCGTGGTCAGGAGAGCGACCGACGATGCGGAAGAACGCTTCGCCGCTCATGTCTCGCTCCACTCGAAGCAAGGACCGATCTTCAGGGGCTTTGGCAGGCCTCCAGCACCACTGCATAGGCTGACGAGCGACGGAGTGCGCTGGCCCTCCATCGACCGTTTGGTAGAATGCAAATAGCACGCAGCATTCGCACATCCCTGCGAATCCCTGCAGCGGTTTGCCAGTGTTTGCCATGTTAAGCCGTTGTTTTTCTTGCCGTTCCGCCGCAATGGCATTGTAGAGGTCAGCGGTTCGATCCCGCTTGGCTCCACCAAGACGGAAAAGGCTCAGTCGGAAACGGCTGGGCCTTTTTCTTTTCCAGATCGGCGCGGCGTGAACGGCGAGCGCAGCTCGGGCACCGTCGCCGACTTGGCGCCGAGGGCGCGACACGCGCATCGATGACCGGACACACCCTGCCACGAGCTCGGCTGGTTCCGTGAACGTCGCGATGGGAGACGGGTCCGAGGCACCCTCATCGCCGACTATGGCCTGACCGGCATCATCGCGGAACGCTACGATGCCGGCGTCCGCCTCGGCGAACAGGTCGCGAAGGACATGATCGCGATGCGGATCGGTCCGGACATGTCCATGGCGGTCGTCGGGGCGCCCTCCTATTTCGCGCAGCGGCCGCCGCCACATCGGTGACCGCCGTTCCCGGGCTGTCATCTGCGCTATCCCAGCCGCCGGCAATGCCCGCCGGCCCTTTCCGTGCTACTCGACGCGCTGCGCCACCGGGGCTGACGATGCGCCGGATTGATGAGCAGGGTCGATAGCGTCATGCGGACAATGGCCCCTAATCGCCCGACGTCATCCAGCCTATCTCCAGGTCGGACGGCGATCGGAGGCACCGCTTTCCGCCGACCACCGGCTGCGCGATCGCGGCCGCAGCGGCCGATCCGCCACGAGGCCGGCGCGGGTATCCGCCATCGGCTTCATGCCCGTGCCATTGCGCCTGAGATCGGAGAGACCAGCGATGAAGCTGCCCGTTGCCACGCTCGCCTTGTTTTCCGTGGCCGCATCGGCCGAGGCGGAGCCGGGACCGAAGCCCCAGCGTGTCGCCCCTGCCATCGTGCACGAAACCACGCCGGCGCTGGGGATGTACACCGATCACGTTCTCTTCGGGGATGTCTGGAAGCGCCCGGAGCTCGCGCCGCGTGACCGCAGCATCGTCACCATCGCCGCGCTCGTCGCCGGCGGGAACACCGCCCAGATGACGGGCCACGTCAACCGCGCGCTGGACAACGGCGTCGAGCCCGGTGAGATCGCCGGAATCATCACGCATCTGGCGTTCTACACCGGCTGGCCGAAGGCCATGTCGGCCGTCGGCGTCACGAAGGACGTCTTTGCGCAACGCGGGGTCGGGCCCGACCAGATCGCGCCGGGATCGAGCGAACCTCTCCCTGTCGACGAGGCCAGCGAAGCGCGGCGCGCCGCCGCCGTCGAGGCCCAGGTCGGCGACATTGCGCCGGCTCTCGTCCGATACACCAACAGCGTCCTGTTCGGCGATCTGTGGCGGCGCGCCGACCTTGCGCCGCGGGACCGGAGCCTGATGACCATCGCGGCCCTGATCGCTGGCGGCCAGGCCGAACAGCTGCCCTTTCATTTGAACCGGGGGATGGACAATGGTCTGACCCAGCCCCAGCTTTCCGAAGTCGTCACCCATCTCGCCTTCTACGCCGGCTGGCCCCGGGCAATGTCCGCAATACCGGTCGCCAGGTCGGTGTTCGAGGCCCGCGCAGGCTCGCCGGACGAGGCCCCCGCTTCAAACACGCAAGGGGAAACGACATTGGAAATCCTGCGACACGGCTCTCAGCCCTCCGGCACGGGTCCGGCAGAGTATTTCACCGGCTCGGTCCGGATCGACTCGCGGTTCCAGCGAAGCGAGCCCGCGCGTATCGGCGGCGCGATCGTGACCTTCGAGCCTGCGGCACGCACCGCGTGGCACACGCATCCGCTGGGCCAGACGCTGATCGTCACCTCCGGCCATGGCTTGGTACAGCGAGAGKGCGGCCCGATCGAGGAGATCCGGCCCGGCGACGTGGTCTGGATTCCGCCGGGCGAGAAGCACTGGCACGGCGCCACGGCGGCTTCGGCCATGACTCATGTCGCCATCGCGGAATCGCTCGACGGCAGAAGCGTCGATTGGATGGAGCATGTGTCCGATGAGCAGTATGGACGCGGGTCTCCTATCCAAAATTGAGGCTGAGCGATGATCGGGGGAGGTCTCGGAGCCGGCTCTCTGCCGCACCGAATGTCCGCTGGGATCTCATGGATCGTCGGTCGAGATGAAGCCTTCGAATGTCGACCGCGTCCGACGGTCAATGCGCAGCGCGGCGGGATTTCAGGATCTTCTCGATGCGCCCCGATGCATCGGCAAGCGCCTGGGCATCGCTCTTCGTCCGGGTCATGGCGTCGTGGATCTCCTCGCCGAGGACATGTTCGATCCGGGTGTATTGCGGCAGGTTGGGCCGCTGCCAGGTCTGCAGCAGGTTGCGCTTGGCCAGGCGGTCGACGAACCGGACGATCGGGGAGCTGGCGGCGGCCTCGGGGTCGGCGCTGACCGAGAAGCGCGGGGCGATCGGGAAGCCATTCTTCACATGCGCCTTCATCGCCTCGCGCGAGGTCATCCAGGCGATCGCCTCGGCCGCCATGTCGACCCTCTCCTCCGGCAGGTTCGACGGGATCGCAAGCAGGAAGCCGCCGATCGGGGAGACGCGGCTGCCGCCCGGGCCGGCCGGCTGCGGCAGGTATTCGACCTGCCGCTTGACCACGGACTGGATGTCGTATTCGAAGCGGGCGGCGCGCATGGTCCAGCAATAGGCCATCGCCGAGCGGCCGGTGAGGAAGACGTGCAGCGCCCGGTCCCAGGCCATGTCCAGGATATCAGGCGGCGAAACCTCAACCAGCTGGTGCATGTAGTCGAGCACGGTGCGGCCGGCATCCGAATCGATCAGCGGCACCAGCGCCTCGGCTTCGACGCCGTCCAGGGTGAAGCCCTGGCGCGTCTGCCGCAGCGATAGGGGCGGCGACCCGCAGGCGCCCAGGAAGAACATGAAGGTGGAGGCGATCGGCATGCCGCGCGCACCGTCCCAGACGATGCCGGTCATGCCCTTCCTGGGGTCATGGAACGCGCGGGCCGTTCTGATCACCTCGGCGAAGGTGCCGGGGAACTCCAGGTCGGCGGCTTCGAAGAGGTCCCGGCGCGCGGCAAGGATCTCGATCGTGCAGTAGATCGGCACCCCGTATTCCGCGCCGTTCCAGTTGCCGGTCGACCAGATCACGGGATGGAAATCGAGCGCGTTGACGCCGGTGCGGCGGACCAGCTCCGAGATCGGGCGGATCAGCCCCTTCTCCGCGAATTCGCCGAGCCAAGGCATGTTCAGGCTGATCACGTCATAGCCCGACATCTCACGGCGGCCGTTTTCCAGGGCCTTGGCGTGAAGCGCCGGCAAGGGCACGAGGTCGAAGTTGCGGCGGAAGGCAAGGTTGTTGCGGAAATCCGCCCACATGTTCCGCATCGAGGTGAAGTAGTTGTCCTCGTTGAGCAGAAAGCGCAGCTCGAAGTTGTCCTCCGCCCGCATCTGGGCCAGGCGCAGCGGCGGGATGATGGTGGAGCCGAGCGGGGTCCCGCCGAAATAATACTCGCCTTCCTCGGCTTCCGAGACGCGGAGGCCGAGGGTCTCGGCGAGCAGCGCCTTCATCTGCCGGGCGTAGGTGGAAAAGGTGCCGATCAGCGCTTCGCTCGGGTGCAACGCGAAGGTCTTGCCGGTCCGGCTGCGCGGCGTGCGCACGACATGGCCTTCCTCGATCAACCGGCCGACCAGGCGCAGGCCGGTCGCGTAGGGCAGCCCAGTCACCTGCGTCAGCGACGACTGGGTGACGACCTGGCCCTTGATGTGCGACTTGATCAGGAAGGTGACGGCATTCCAGACCGGCTCGTCATCCGCCACCGGCAGCGCCCGGCGCAACGGCGCGCGCGTCCGTTCCAGGAAGTCGATCACCCGAAGCATTTCGTAGTCGTTCACGTCGCCGCGCGCCTCCCCGCGGGATCATCATGGCGGGAGGCCCGAGGGCGCGTCGAGGGCCGCGCCGGCTATCCCGGCGTGCCGCGATGTCTCACTGCGTGCCGGTCTTGGTTTCGTGCAGGCCGGCCAGGCGCTCCGCCTGCTCGACCAGCACGAAGAAGTCCTTCTCGGCCAGGCCCTCGGCGAAGGCGGCTTCGTATTGCTGGCGGATCAGCGCCGTGAGGTGCATCGGCACATGGTCCGACCGGGCGGCGTCCAGGATCAGGTCGAAATCCTTCATCATCTGGCTGACCGAGAAGGCGGGATCGAAGTCCCGCGACAGCAGCAGGTCGCGCTTGTAGGCGATCAGCGGCGACGCGACCGCGCTCTCCGCGATGACGTCGAGCATGGTCTCCATCGAGAGATGGCCCTTCTGCCCCAGCGTCAGCGCCTCGCCCAGCAGGGCCGAGGTCGCGCCGACCAGGGCGTTGAGCACCAGCTTGGCGTAGCGCGCCTCCTCCGCCGGGCCGACGTGGAACTGCCGGGCCGACAGGCTTTCGAACACCGGCAGGCAGGCATCGAACGCCGCCTTGGGGCCGGAGGCCAGGACGGTGAGCTTGCCGGCGCCGGCCGTCGTCGTGCTGCCCGACACCGGCGCGCGGAGGTAGGCCACGCCCCGGTCCGCCAGCGCCGCCGCGACCTCGGCCGAGATCGCTGGCGAGACGGTGCTCATCTCGACGAAGATCTGGTCCTCGCGCAGAAACCGGGCGAGGCCGTCGGGGCCGAGGACCAGGTCGCGCAGCACGGCGTCGTTGGGGATGGTGCTGATGACGATGTCGGCCGCCGCCACCAGCTCCTCGGCGGTGTTGGCGACGCCGGCGCCCTCGGCCACCACCGTGGCCCGGTTCTCGACCAGCGGCTCCAGGACGGTGACCGGAAAGCCCGAACGCAGGACGCGCCTGCTCATCGGATTGCCCATCTTGCCGATGCCGACCCAGCCGACGAGAAGCTCTGATCCCACTCTCGTGTTCCTCCCGAACCACCGAGCGCCGTGTCGAGCGATCCTGCCCGCCGCGCCCTGTCCAATGGTGGCCGAGCCGCCGGGAGAAGCGATGTCGAAAAATATCCAGAATGAACATTATTGGGTTTGGATCGACCGCTATTCTGCACTTAGCGTTGAACCCGGATCGCACCGCGGTCCTTGGGAGGAACAGAAGAAAAAAGATCTTTTTCCTACGCAATCATGTGTCCCGTCGTTTCTGGGCGCAGCCAAGGGAAAGATTTGCCTCCTCCTTATCGAGATCATGGAGGGACGCTCAATGAAGTCTGGGATGCTGGCGCTGCTGCTCGGTGCTGCCGGCCTGATGGCGACATCGTCGATGTCGGTCGCCGAGCCCTATCACGGGGCGCCGCGCACCTTCCTGTTCAATCCTTCGAGCGAGGTCTGTTTCAAGGACACCGCCGCCTACAAGAAGGATCCGCCCTATGTGATCGGCTTCTCGAATGCCGGTCTCGGCGACAGCTGGCGGGTGGTGATGCTGCATTCGCTCGAAACGGCCGCCGCTGCACACAAGGACGTGATTAAGCAGCTGATCATCACCGATGCCGGCCATGACGACGCCAAGCAGGTGTCCGATATCCAGGACCTGATGTCCCGGCAGGTCGACCTTCTGATCGTCAGCGCCAACACCGAGCAGGCGGTCGACCCCGCCGTCACCCGCGCCATGGAACGCGGCATCCCGGTGGTGATGGTCGACCGGCGCGTGTCCTCCGACAACTTCGTCACCTTCGTGACCGCGTCCGACACCATGATGGGCCGGCTGTTCGCGCAGTGGATCGTCGAGAAGCTGAACGGCAAGGGCAATATCATCATGCTGGGCGGCCAGGCGGGGTCGAGCCCCAACGAGATCCGGACGCGCGCGGCGATGCAGGTGTTCAACCAGTACCCCGACATCAAGATCCTCGACACCGTCTATTCCGACTGGAGCCCGGTGAAGGGCAAGCAGGTGATGCAGGCCGCCATCGCCAAATACGGCCACAGCATCAACGCGGTCTGGTCGGCGCATGGCCTGCAGACGCCCGGGTCGATCGAGGCCTTCCTCGATGCCGGCTTCAAGCCCGGCGAGATCCCGCCGCACACCAATTCCGACGTCAATGGCGGCATGCAGATGGCGCTGAAATACCACGTGCCGATGCTCGAGGTCGGATATCCGCCGGCGATGGGCGGCACCGCGGTCGAGGTCGCGCTCAAGGTGCTGGCCGGCGCCCAGGTGCCCTGCACCTATGAGATCAATGCCCAGATCGCGACCACCGACGGCGACGAGACGGCGTCGATCAAGCGGGACCTGCCGATTTCCGAGATGGTGGTGCCCAACGGCCCGCCCGACATGCTGGTCACCGGCGGCATGGGCGCCGATTACGACCCGAAGACCTACAAGGTCGACTACCCGCAATAAGCCGGATGCCGGCCGGCCCCGTGCCGGCCGCACCAAGGCCGTTCGGACGTCCAGGGGAGGTGATCGGATGTTGTCCGTGACCGGGATCAGCAAGGCGTTTCCAGGTGTGCAGGTGCTCTCGAACGTCGACCTGGAGGTCCGGGCGGGCGAGATCCATGCCCTGGTCGGCGAGAACGGCGCGGGCAAGTCGACCCTGACCCGGATCATCGCCGGGGTGCACCAGCCGGACGACGGCGAGATCACCTTCGGCGGCGACCGGGTGGTGTGGAGCGGCCCGGGCGACGCCAAGCGGCGCGGGGTCCATGTGATCTATCAGGAGTTCGTGCTGTTCCCGCACCTGACGGTGGCGGAAAACCTGTTCATCGGCCATGAGCGGACCAACCGGCTGGGCCTCGTCGACCGGCGGCGCACCCGGGCGGACGCCAAGGCGCTGCTCGCCCGCCTGGCGATCGACATCGACCCGGCGAAGCGGGTGTGCGACCTCTCGGTCGCGGACCAGCAGATGGTGGAGATCGCCAAGGCCCTGGTCCATGACGTCAAGCTGCTGATCCTCGACGAACCCACCGCCGTGATCTCGGGGCGCGAGGTCGAGTTGCTGTTCACACGGCTGCGGGCGCTCCGCGCCGCCGGCGTCGCCATCGTCTACATCTCGCACCGGCTGGAGGAGATCTTCAGCCTGTGCGACCGGGTCTCGGTCCTGAAGGACGGGCAGAAGGTCGGCACCTGCGAGGTCGCGTCGGTGACCCGCGACCAGCTGATCGCGATGATGGTCGGCCGGCGCCTGTCCGAGCTGTACCCGCCGCGCCGCGCGCCGCAGGCCGACCGGGCCGTGGTGCTGGAAGCGCGCGACATATCGGTCGCGGGCCGGGTCCGGAACGCCTCGATCACGCTGCGGGCCGGCGAGATCACCGGCCTCGCCGGCATGGTCGGCTCGGGGCGGTCGGAACTCGCCCTGGCGATGTTCGGGGTGCTGCCCCGGACCGGCACCGTCGCCGTCGCCGGGGTCGAGCACCGGTCGCTGACCCCTGCCCGGGCGATCGATCTCGGGATCGGCCTGGTCACCGAGGATCGGAAGGGGCAGGGCCTGGCCATGCTGCTCGATGTCGAGGCCAACATCACCGCCTCCACCCTGCCCGAATTCACCCGCTTCGGCCTGATCGACCGGGCGCGCGAACGTGACGTGGCAGAGGCGGAGATCGCCAATTACCGGATCGTCTGCCGCGGCCCGGAAACGCCCGTGGCCTTCATGTCCGGCGGCAACCAGCAGAAGGTGATCGTGGCCCGCTGGGCGCGGACCAGCCGGCGCGTGCTGATCCTCGACGAGCCGACGCGCGGTGTGGATGTCGGCGCCAAGCTCGAGATCTACCGGATCATGCACGACCTCGCCGAACGCGGCATCGCGATCCTGATGATCTCCTCCGAGCTCTCCGAAATCGTCGGCATGTCCGACCGCGTCGTGGTGATGCGGGAAGGGACGGTGGCCGGCGAGCTCGAGGCCGGGGAGATCACCGAGGAGGCGGTGGTGGAACTCGCCACCCGCCGCCGCGCGGCCTGAGCCAGGAGACACCCATGACTGCCCTCACCCTGTCCGCCTCCCGCCTTCTGGTCGGCACCCGCGCCGGGCTGATCGTCGTGATCGCCCTGCTGCTGCTGATGTTCGGGTTCGGCGCCGCCCTGTCGAGCCGCTTCGCCTCGATCGGCAACATCCTCAACATCTACGAGCAATCGGCCGGCCTGGCCCTGGTCAGCCTCGGCCAGACCGTCGTGATCCTGACCGGCGGCATCGACCTCGCGGTCGGGTCCCTGGTCAGCCTGACCTCGGTCCTGACCTCCGGCCTCATCAACGGCCATGCCGACCTGGTCTGGCCGGTGGTCGCGGGCGTCCTGGTCCTCGGCGCCGCAATCGGGGCCGTCAATGGCGGGCTGATCGTGGGCACCGGCGTGCACCCGCTGATCGTGACGCTGGGCACCGGCGCGGTGATCCAGGGCGTGACGCTGCTCTACACCCGCGGGCCGGCCGGCCGCGTCCCCGCCGGCTTCGACAGCTTCGCCTATGGCGTGCTGCCGGGCGGCATCTCGATCGGCGCCACCGTCGCGCTGCTGCTGTTCCTGCTCGTGTCGTTCCTGCTCAACCGGTCGCGGATGGGCCGCAGGGTCTATGCCGTCGGCGACGACCCCACGGCCGCCACGCTGATGGGCCTGCCCCGGCGCCGCATCATCGTCGCCGTCTATGCGGTCTCGGGCTTCTTCGCGGCGCTGACTGGCGTCTACCTGGTCAGCCGGTTCGGCGTCGGCCAGCCCTATTCGGGCGCCAACTACACGCTGACCTCCATCACCCCGGTGGTGGTCGGCGGCACCCTGCTCAGCGGCGGGCGCGGCGGCGTCATCGGCACCCTGTTCGGCGTCTATCTCGTGTCGATGCTTAACAACGTCCTCAACTTCATGGACGTCTCGACGCATCTCCAGCTCGTGATCCAGGGCCTGGTCGTCATCCTCGCGGTGTCGATCTACGTCGAGAAGCAGCGGGTGTTCCCATGACCGACGCCGCGAACGCCCTGCCGGGAAAGGCCGCCATGACTGCACTCGCCCCCGCCAACCGGGCCGCCGGGCGCGGACCGGCCCTGCTGTCGCGCTACGGCATCCACCTGTTCCTGGTGGTGCTGGTCGCGGCGTCGGGCGCCATCAGCCCGTCCTTCCTGTCGGGCGCCAACATCTCCAACATGCTGATGCAGCTCGCCCCGCTCGGCATCGTGGTGATCGGCCAGGCCTTCGTCATCCTGGTGCGGGGCCTCGACCTCTCGGTGGCATCGGTGATGGCGACCTCCGCCGTGGCGACCACCGCCTTCTCCGGCACCGATGCCGACGTGCCGTTCATCATCCTGGTCGCGATCCTGATCGGCATCGCCACCGGCCTGGCCAACGGCCTGCTGGTCACCAAGCGCAAGGTGTCGCCGTTCCTGGCCACGCTGGCCACCATGATCGTGCTGCAGGGCATCCGCTTCTTCTGGACCCAGGGCGCCCCGTCCGGAAACGTGCCGCCGCTGCTGCGGGCCGTGGGGTCGGGGACCGTGGCGGGCGTGCCCTTCAACCTGGTCATCATGATCGCGGTGGCGCTGGTCTTCGGCGTGCTGCTGCATCGCGCCGCCTTCGGCCGCAGGGTCTACATCACCGGCGGCAACCCGGTCACCGCCCGCCTGGTCGGCATCGCCGCCGACCGCGTCACCATCGCCGCCTATGTCATCTCCGGCGGCCTCGCGGCCGTCGCCGGCCTGGTCCTGTCCGGCTTCGTCGGGGTGGTCGACAACTTCGTCGGCCGCGGCTTCGAACTCGATTCCATCGTCGCCGCCGTCATGGGCGGGGTCGCGCTGACCGGCGGCCGCGGCGGCATCGGCGGCGCCCTGACCGGTGCGGCGATCCTGGTCGTCATCTCCAACGCCGTTCTGATGCTCGGCCTGCCGATCGAGCTGCAGATCATCATCAAGGGCGTCGTCATCATCCTGGCGGCCGCCGTCTATGTCCGGCGCAGCCGCTGAGCCCGACACACAGGAAGGGGAGCACCGCCCGATGTCCGGATCCGTCGCTGAGAAAACCGTGATCGTCACCGGCGCCGCCCGCGGGATCGGGGCGGCCATCGCCCGGCGCCTGGCCGCCGAAGGGGCCGGTGTCGTGGTCGCCGATCTCGACCCGACCGGCGCCGAGACCGTCGCCGCCGCCATTCGCGGCCAGGGCGGCCGGGCTGAAGCCTTGGCGGTCGATGTCACCGACCGGTCGTCGGTCCGCGCCCTGATCGGACGGACGGTCGGGGTCTTCGGCCGGCTCGACGTGATGTTCAACAATGCCGGGATCAGCCAGACCTGCCCGTTCCTCGACGTCACCGAGGCCGATTTCGAACGGATCATGAAGGTCAACGGCCTCGGCGTCCTGATCGGCACGCAGGAGGCGGCGCGCGCCATGATCGCCCAAGGTGGCAGCGGCAAGCGGGGCGGCGGCAAGATCATCAACACCGCCTCGATCGCGGGCAAGCAGGGCTATCCGCTGTTCGCACATTACTGCGCCTCGAAATTCGCCGTGGTCGCGCTGACCCAGGCGGCCGCCCGGGCGCTGGCGGAGCACCGGATCACGGTCAACTGCTTCGGCCCGGGCGTCGTCCGCACCGAACTCTGGCAGCAGCTCGACCGTGAGTTCATGGGCCTCGGCATCACCGAGAAGCCGGAACAGGCCATCGACGAATTCTCCAAGTCGATCCTGCTCGGCCGGCCCTCGACACCCGACGACATCACCGGCGTCACCAGCTTTCTGGCGTCCGATGCCTCCGACTACATGACCGGCCAGACGGTCATGATCGACGGCGGCATGGTTCTGATCTGAGGAGGACGGTCATGGCGCGGCTTGCGAACAAGATCTGCATCGTCACCGGCGGCGGCACCGGGATCGGCGAGGCGACATGCCATCGCTTCGCCGAGGAAGGCGCGCGCGTCGCGGTGTTCGACGTCAACGAGACCGACGGCCGGGAGACGGCGGAGGCGATCCGGGCGAAGGGCGGCGATGCGATCTTCCACCGGGTCGATGTCGCCGAGGAAGGCGACGTCGCCGCCGGGGTCGCGGCTGTGGTCGAGCGCTTCGGCCGGCTGGACGTGCTGGTCAACAACGCCGCGATCACCGGCGTGAACAAATTCGCGCATGAGGTCAGCGTCGAGGAATGGGACCGGATCTTCGCGGTCAATGTCCGCGGCGTGTTCCTGTGCACCAAGCATGCGGTGCCGCACATGATGGCGGCCCGGGCCGGGTCGATCGTCAATTTCTCGTCGATCTACGGCCTGATCGGCAATGACGACCTGCCGCCCTACCACGCCACCAAGGGCGCCGTGCTGGCGATGACCAAGACCGATGCGGTCTGCTATGCGCGCCACGGCATCCGCGTCAACGCGGTCCATCCCGGATCGACCAAGACGCCGTTGTTCATGAAGGCCGGCGAAACCTATCCCGGCGGCCTCGACCACTACATCGCGATGATGAAGGAGAAGCACCCGTTGACCCTCGGCGAGCCGGTCGACGTGGCGAATTGCGTGCTCTTTCTGGCCAGCGATGAAGCCCGCTTCGTCACCGGCTCCAGCCTGGTCTGCGACGGCGGCTACACCGCCCAGTAGGTCGATGGTTCCGACCCAGGAGATCCAAACACCATGAAAGCTATCCGCTACCACACCAAGCGGGATATCCGCGTCGAGGATGTGGCCGCCCCGTCCGACCGGCTGGCCGACGACCAGGTGCTGATCGAACCGCTGGTCTGCGGCATTTGCGGCACGGATTTGCACGAATATGTCGCCGGGCCGATCGTGACGCCGGCCCGGCCGCACGCCTATAGCGGGGCGGTGCTGCCCCAGATCCTGGGGCATGAGCTGTCGGCGCGGGTGCTCGATGTCGGGCGCGCGGTCACCACCGTCAAGGCCGGCGACCGGGTGTCGATCCAGCCCTTGATCTCGCCGCGCGACGACTATTACGGGCGCCGCGGCCTGTACCATCTCAGCGAGAAGATGGCCTGCGTCGGCCTGTCTTGGGCCTGGGGCGGCATGGGCGAGCGCGCGGTGGTCAACGCCTACAACGCCATTCCGGTGCCGGACACGGTCAGCGACATCCAGGCGGCGATGATCGAACCGGCGGCGGTGGCGCTCTATGCGGTCGACCGCGGCGGCATCCGCTCGGGCTCGACCGTGCTGGTCTCCGGCCTCGGCCCGATCGGCGCGCTGGTGCTGCTGGCGGCCAAGGCGTCCGGCGCGGCCCTGATCGTGGTCTCCGAACCCAACCCCAACCGCCGCGCCCTGGCGAAATCCCTGGTGCCCGAGGCGCATGTCCTCGACCCCCGCGCGGAGGATGTGCCGGCCTTCCTGCGCGCCCGCACCGAGGAGGGCGTCGGTGTCGACGTCGCGCTGGAATGCGTCGGCGCGGAGGCCTCGCTCAACATCTGCGCGGCAGCGGTACGGCGGCGCGGCACCGTCGTCCAGGTCGGCCTGCACATGCGCCCAGCACAGATCGACGCGATGCAATGGGCGCTGAAGGACATCACGGTCGAGGCGACCTGGTGCTATCCCACCACGATCTGGCCGCGGATCGCCGCGATGATCGGCGCCGGCATCTTCCCGGTCGAAAAGATCGTGACGGCGCAGATCGCGCCCGAGCGGGTCGTCGCCGACGGCTTCGAGGCGCTGCTCGACCCGTCCGGCCGGCACATGAAGATCCTGGTCGACATGAAGGCCTCGGCATGACCGGTCCCGCAGGCCACACGCTGGCGGGCCGGACCGCGGTCGTGACCGGCGCCGCGGGCGGCATCGGTCGCGCCGCCTGCCGGCATCTGGCGGCGCTGGGCGCGCTCGTGGTCGCCGCCGACCGGGATGACGCCGTCGCCGCGGTGGCCGACGAGATCGCCGCGGCCGGCGGCCGGGCCGACTGGATCGCCTTCGATGTCACAGACTCAACGTCGGTGGAGGCGGCCGCCCGCACGGTCGCGGATCGGCATGGCGGTACCCATGCGCTCTTCACCAATGCCGGCATCGCCTATGAGAAGCCGGCGGCCGACCACACCGACGACGACTGGCGGCGGGTGATGGCGGTCAATCTCGACGGCGCCTTCTGGACGGTCCGGGCCTTCGCCCGCGGCATGCTCGATCGCGGCGCGGGATCGATCGTCGTGACCTCCTCCATCGCCGGCGTCAAAGCGGTGCGGCCGGAGGTGCATGTCGGCTACGACGTGTCCAAGGCCGGCGTCGCCCATATGTGCCGCGTCCTCGGCGTCGAATGGGCGCGCCGGGGCGTCCGGGTCAACGCCGTCGGCCCCGGCTACACCGACACCGAGATGCTGGCCGAAGTGGGCCGCACCCGCCCCGAGGTGATGCGCCGCTGGCTCGACGACCAGCCGATCGGCCGCCTGGTGCGGCCCGACGAAATCGCCGCCGCCGTCGGCTTCCTGCTGTCGGACGCCGCCAGCGGCATCACCGGCCAGCTTCTGATGGTCGACGGCGGCTATTCCGCCGCCTGACCCCCCTTCTGCAAAGGACCATTCCCATGCATTTCATCGTGCACTGCCTCGACCACCCCGCAGCGGTCGAGGAGCGGCTCGCCCATTACGACGCGCACAAGGCCTATCTCGGCGCGGCACCGATCCGGATCGTGATCTCCGGACCCCTGCTGGCCGATGACGGCGAGACCATGATCGGCTCGCTCTTCCTGGTCGAGGCGGCCAGCAAGGCGGAGGTCGAGGCCTTCAATACGGCCGACCCGTTCAACCAGGCGGGGATCTGGCGTGAGATCCGCATCCATCCGTTCCTGAAGCGCATGGACAACCGCTGATGTCCGCCCTGTCGCAGCCGGTCCGCACCGCCATCGTCGGCCTCGGGTGGTGGGGCCGGAAGATGACCGACCTGGTCGCCGCCGGCGGCGCCGGCCTCCGGTTCGTCCTGGCCGTCGAACCGGACCCGAGCGGCGCCGAGTTCGCCGGCGCCCGCGGCATCCCGGTCGCCGCCTCGCTTGACGAGGCCTTGGCCGAGGCGGAGGTCGAGGCGGTGGTGCTCGCCACGCCGCATGCCCTGCACGAGGCCCAGATCGCGACCGCGGTCAAAGCCGGCAAGCATGTGTTCTGCGAGAAGCCGCTGGCCCTGACCAAGGCCGGGGCGGAGACGGCGGTGCGGCTGTGCCGCGACGCCGGCGTCGTGCTCGGCATGGGACATGAGCGGCGGTTCGAGCCGCCGATCGCTGCCATCCTGGCCGATGCTGCGGCCGGCCGGCTCGGGCGGCTGCTGCAGATCGAGGCGAATTTCAGCCACGACAAGTTCCTGACCCTCGATGCCGCCAACTGGCGGCTCCAGGCGAACCAGGCGCCGGCCGGCGGCATGACCGCCACCGGCATCCACCTGACCGACCTGGCGGTGAAGCTGATGGGCCCCGCGCGCGATGTTCGCGTGTCCTGCGAGCAGCTGGCCTCGGCGTTCCCGCAGGGCGACACGATGAGCGCCCATATCCGCTTCACCGGCGGCGGCACGGCTTATGTCTCGGCCACGCTGGCGACACCGTTCATCTCCCGCTTCGCCGTCTTCGGGACCAAGGGATGGGTCGAGGTCCGCGACAAGGCCCATGTCGAGGCGCCCGACGGCTGGGTCGTGACGCGCGGCGATGCCGGCGCCCCGATCGGGGTGGCCGAGACCGGCAAGGCGGAGCCGGTGCGCGACAACCTCGCCGCCTTCTCCCGTGCCGTCCGGGGCGAAGCGCCCTACCCCATCACCGGCGACGAGATGATCGCCAACATCGCGCTGCTGGAGGCGATCGTGCGTTCGGCCGCCACCGGGGCGGTCGAGGCCGTCGCTTGACCGCCGGCCGCAACCCTCAGGGAGGAACGCCATGAAGGGCCTGGTCTTCGAAGCGCCGGACCGGCCGGTGATCGCCGACATGCCGATGCCCGTCATCGCGGACACCGAGGTGCTGGTGCGCACCCGCACCATCGGCATCTGCCATTCCGATTACGAGCTGCTGGCCGGCCGCTACATCATTCCGATCTCCTACCCCGTCACGCCGGGCCATGAATGGTGCGGCGAGATCGTCGAGGTCGGTCGGTCGGCCAAGGGCTTCCGGCCGGGCGATCGCGTCGTCGGCGAATGCGTGGTGCGGACGCCGGAACGCCTGCATCATTTCGGCTTCTCCCTGAACGGGGCGGACCGGGAGTATTTCCCGGTCAATCCGGAATGGCTGCACAAGCTGCCCGACGCCGTCGACGACAAGCGCGGTGCGCTGATCGAACCGTTCACCTGCGGCTTCTACGCCGTGGCCCGATCCGGCGGCACCAACGCCAGCGAGACCGTGGTGGTCTCCGGCGGCGGAACCATCGGGCTGGTGTCGGCCGCCGCGGCGATCGGGATGGGCGCGCGCGTCATCGTCGTCGACCCGATCCGGACGCGCCGGGACGTCGCGCTGAAGCTGGGCGCCGACACGGTGATCGATCCGTCCGACGGCGGGGCCGCGGACCGGATCCGCGACCTGACGGGCGGCAGGGGCGCCGATCTGGTGATCGAGGCCGCCGGCCATGACGCGTCGCTGGCTGCCGCCTTCGATTACGCGCGGGAGGAGGGCCGGGTCTCGATGGTCGGCATCAGCATCGGCCGCAAGATCCCGGTCGATCTCGGCCTGATCCAGATGAAGAACCTGACGGTCAAGGGCTGCATCGGGTCGCCCGGCGTCTGGCCGGCGGCGATCCGCTTCCTGGAGCGCACCGGCCTCGACCTGTCGCCGATCCAGACCCATGATTTCCCGCTGTCCGCCGCCGTGGAGGCCTTTGAGCTCGGCAAGGATGCGCAGCGCTGCATCAAGGTCACCCTGACGAGCGCGGGATGAGGGGGCGCGATGCCCTGACCCGCGGCCGTCGGGCCCTGGGCGGCATCTGGTCGCTGTTGGTCGAATGCGGTGCCGCCTGGGCCGTGAGTCCGCCCATACCCATATCGGGCGGGCATTCCGAGGAGAGGATTGATGACGAACACCGCTTTGGTCGTGGGCACGACCGGGATCGTGGGCAGCGCCACGGCCCGGCTGCTGGTGGAGGGCGGCTGGACCGTGGCCGGGCTCGCGCGCAAGCCGACGGCGCAGGACGGCGTGGTCCCGGTCGCGGCCGACCTCTTGGATAGCGCGTCGCTGGGTGCCGCGCTGGAGCAGGTCCGGCCGAGCCATGTGTTCATGAGCATGTGGGCGCGGCAGGCGACCGAGGCGGAGAACATC
The DNA here is from genome assembly GCF_052115705.1 of Inquilinus sp. 2KB_23. Lineage (NCBI taxonomy): Bacteria > Pseudomonadati > Pseudomonadota > Alphaproteobacteria > Rhodospirillales > Rhodospirillaceae > Inquilinus > Inquilinus sp. 2KB_23. Next base: position 100,266 of record NZ_JBFRHF010000002.1, read on the forward strand.
CGGGTCAACAGCGCGATGGTGCGCCACCTGCTCGATGCGCTGCGGCCGGCCGGCACGGTGCGCCATGTCGCGCTGGTCACCGGCCTCAAGCACTATCTCGGGCCGTTCGAGGCCTATGGCAAGGGCAGCCTGCCCGCGACGCCCTTCCGCGAGGACCAGGGACGGCTGGACATCGAGAACTTCTACTACGCCCAGGAGGACGAGCTGTTCGCCGCCGCGGCGCGCGACGGATTCAGCTGGAGCGTGCATCGGCCGCACACCGTCATCGGCGAGGCGGTCGGCAACGCGATGAACATGGGCACGACCCTGGCGGTCTATGCGACCATCTGCCGGGAAACCGGCCGTCCGTTCCGCTTCCCGGGGTCGGCGGCGCAGTGGAACGGCCTGACCGACATGACGGATGCGCGGCTGCTGGCCCGCCATCTGCTGTGGGCGGCGACGACGCCCGCTGCGGCGAACCAGGCCTTCAACGTGGTGAATGGCGACGTCTTCCGCTGGAGCTGGATGTGGGGCCGCATCGCCGGCTGGTTCGGCCTCGAGGCCGCGCCGTTCGACGGCGACCTCCTGCCGCTGGAGACGCAGATGGCCGGCGACGCCGGGGTGTGGGCGGACATCGCCCGCCGCCACGGCCTCCGGGAAGCGCAGCTGGACCGCCTGGCCTCGCCCTGGCACACGGATGCGGATCTCGGCCGCCCGATCGAGGTCGTGACCGACATGTCGAAGAGCCGGCGCCTCGGCTTCACCGCATACCAGGCCACGGACGACGCCTTCTTCGCGCTGTTCCAATCCCTGCGCGACGGCCGCCTCATTCCCTGACGGCCCGGTCGGGTGGCGGCGGATTGACCGGGACAGGTTGATCCGCCGCCGCCACAACTGACGAACGGGGGAACTCATGCAAGGCGTCCCGGTTTGCGAAACTGAAAATTGCAGGGCCGTGCGGAGGCGTTGTCCGTGAAGTATGGATGTCCAGTTCAGAGCAACCGATAGATCCGGCGAACGTCTGCATAGGGTGCAGCCGGTCATCGGTTGACAGGCTCCCCAATCGTCGCGGAGCAGAGCCTCAGTGAAATTCTCCAACCATAGGCTCGAGTGCCGCCGGCAGATCCGCGCCACCGTCACGCTCTTCCAGCGCCCATGCTGCACCGCGGCCTCGAGCCGCGCCTTTGTTCATGGCAATACGCCAAAGCCAATATGGGGCTTGCGCATCGGCAAATTATCGATATCGTTATCAATATCGATAATCTAGTCCGAGAACGAGATGCTTGCCATCGCGCAGGACGGCATGCGGCCCGGCAAGAGCGCGGAGGTCTTCGACGGCCTCAAGCGCATGATCATGCTGGGCGAGGCCGCGCCCGGCCTCGCCCTGCTCGAGCTGGAGCTGGCGCAGCGCTTCCAGTGCAGCCAGGGCACGGTGCGCGAGGCGCTGCTGGCGCTGCAGGAGGAGGGGCTGGTCCATCGCCTGCCGCACAAGGGCACCCGCGTCGCCGAGTGCACCGAGGACGAGGCGGTCGAGATGTTCCGGCTGCGCCACGGCATCGAGACCCGCGGCATCGTTCACGCCCTGCGTCGCCCAGACCCTGCCCTGCTGCCGGACCTGACTGCCCTGATCGAGGGCATGGAGGCGAAGGCGCAGGCCGGCGACGAATACGGGCAGACCGAGCTGGACCGCGCCTTTCACCGCCGGCTGTTCCGGCCTGCCGGCCTGCCGGCGGTGGAGCCGCTGTTGCACCGCTGCATCCTGCACAACCACCGCTTCAAGATCACCCGCAGCAGCGAACGGCGTGATCTGACGGCCACGGCCCGGCGGCATTGGACCATCGTCCAGGCGCTGGCGGCGCGCGACGAGGCCGCGGCGGTTGCCGCCATCGGCCATCACATCGAAACCATCGTCGATGTCGGCCCGTCGATCTTCGGCGCGGCTGCGGAGGGGCGCACGGCATGACCGGCTTCGACCCAAGCGACGCGCCGAACCCCGAGATGGCGGCGATCATGGCCCGGCTGGCAGCCGAGGACGGGCATTTGCCGGACCCGACCACCCTGCCGCCCGCCGAAGGCCGGGCCCAGGCCGAGGCGGGCAACCACCGCTGGAACCGGGACCTGCCGCCGATGGAAACGGCGGAGCTGACGCTGCCCGGCGGCATCGCCCCCCGCCCGGCCCGGCTGTTCCGGCCGGCCTCGGCGCGCGGCGCGATCCTGTACATCCATGGCGGCGGCTGGGCCTTCTGCAGCCTCGACACCCATGACCGGTCGATGCGCTGCCTGGCCGAGGCGACGGGCATGGCCGTGATCGGTATCGACTACCGCCTGGCGCCGGAGCATCCCTATCCCGCCGGGCTGGACGATTCCGTGGTGGCCTGGCGGGCCCTGCCGGAGGTTCTGGCAGAGCATGGGCTCTCCGGTCCGATCGGCATTTCCGGCGATTCCGCCGGCGCCAACCTGGCGCTGGCCGTGATGCTGCAAGAACAGGCCGCCGGCCAAAGGTCACCGGACTTCGGGCTGTTGTTCTACGGCGTCTATGCCGTCGACCACGACACCGACTCCCACCAGCGCTTCGGGCCCGGCGGCTACGGGCTGACCACCGCCAAGATGATCCGGTACCGCGACTGGTATGTGCCCGATCCGGCGTCCTGGGCCCAGCCGGCGGTCTCTCCCCTGGCCGCCCCGGATGCCGCGCTGGGGGCGCTGCCGCCGCTCTACCTCAACGCCGCCGGGCTCGACCCGCTGCTCAGCGATACGCTGGCGCTCGGGGACCGGCTGCGGGCGCTCGGCCGGGCCGATCCGGTGCGGGTGCATCGCGGCGTCATCCACGGCTTCATGCAGATGACGAGCGCGCTGGCGGAGGCCCGAACGGCCTTCGCCGAAGCCGGCGGCTGGGTCCGCCGGTTCAACCAAAAAGCATAAACGGAGGAGGAAACGTCATGAGGAAGATGCGAGGCGCGGCCCTGGCCGTGTTGCTGGCGCTGGCCGCCGGGACGGCCCAGGCCGAGAGCACGGTCCGCTTCTGGTACCATTTCGACAATCCGGACAACCCGGTGGCCGATCTGGTCGCCAAGTTCGAGGCGGCCAATCCAGGCGTCAAGGTCGAGGCCGAGAACATCCCCTGGAACAGCTACTACGACAACCTCTACACCGCCATTGCCGGCGGCAATGCGCCGGATGCGGTGATGGTGAAGCTGTTCGCCCAGCCGCGGCTGGTGGAGATGGGGGCGCTGGAGCCGCTGGACGACCGGATCGCCGGCTGGGACGGCAAGGCCGACCTGCAGGACGACCTGCTGAAGATCAACGGCGGGCCGGACGGCAAGCAGTACTACCTGCCGGTCCAGTACGTCGTCTCCTACCTCTATTATCGCGTCGACCTGTTCGCCCAGGCCGGGTTGCAGCCACCGAAGACCTGCGAGGACTTCGCCAAGGCGGCCAAGGCCCTGACCCGCGACACCAATGGCGACGGCCAGCCGGATGTCTGGGGCTTCGGCTTCCGCGGCGGCAAGGGCGGTTACGACCATTGGGGACCCTTCGTGCTGTCGGCAGGTGCGAAGTTCGAGAAGGGCGGGCTGACCACGCCGCAGGTGATCGCCGCCAACACCTGGCTGGTCGATCTCTTCCGCGGCCAGAAGCTGTTCCCGCCCTCGGCCCCGAATGACGGATTCCAGGAGATCATCGCCGCCTTCCAGCAGGGCCGGACGGCGATGACGATCCACCACATCGGCTCCTCCGCCGGCATGGTGAAGGCGCTGGGCGACAAGGTCTCCGCCGTGCCGGTGCCGGAGTGCAACGGCGGCCGCTGGACCTCCTATGGCGACGAATCCCTCGCCGTGCTGTCCTCGGCCGAGGACAAGGACGCGGCCTGGAAGTGGATCGCCTTCCTGGCCAGCGGCGACGCCAATGTCGAGTTCAACAAGGCGACCGGCCAGCTGCCGGTGACCAAGAGCGGAGCCGCGAACTGGACACTGCACGAGAAGCGCTTCGTCGATGCGACGGTCCAGTCCCTGCCCTTCGCCCACAGCCTGCCGGCGGTCTCCCAGACCGCGGATTTCGTCAACACCGTGTGGCCGGCGGCAATGCAGCGGGCCCTGACCGGCGAGATCACGCCGGCGCGGATGATGCAGGAAATCGAGCAGCTCTACGCCCCGTGAGGCAAGGACGAGGCTTATGTCGATGACCCTGGCGACCGCACGGAGGGCCTCGGTCCGCGGTAGACCGCGGACCCGGATCCTGCCCTACGTGCTGCTGAGTCCGGCGGTGCTGGTCACGCTTTTGATCGTGTTCCTGCCGATGCTGCAGGCGGTGGTGCTGAGCCTGCACGACTTCGTGCTGTTCCGGCCGAACCAGATGCCCTTCGTCGGGCTCGGCAACTTCGCCGAGGCGCTGGCCGACCCGGTGTTCTGGACCTCGCTGCAGCATACCGCGATCTGGGTCGGGATCACGGTCCCGGCCCAGCTGCTGCTCGGTCTCGCCACCGCGCTGCTGCTCAACCAGCGCTTCTGGTGGCGGCCGGTGGCGCGGGCGGTGGTCATCATCCCCTGGGCGCTGCCCAGCGTCGTCATCGCGCTGATGTGGCGCTGGATCTACGACCCGAATGCCGGCGTGTTGAACGACGCACTGGTCCGCCTGGGCCTGCTGCAGGGCGCCTTCCCCTGGCTGGCCGATCCCGGCACCTCGCTCTACGCCATCATCCTGACCCTGACCTGGCAGGGCTTCCCGTTCTTCGCGGTGATGATCCTGGCCGGGCTGCAGGCGGTGCCGCACGACCTGTATGAGGCCGCGGCGATCGACGGCGCCGGTCCCTGGCAGCAGTTCCGGCGGATCACCCTGCCCTCGATCGCCGGGGTGATCGCGACCGCGGTGCTGCTGCGCGTGATCTGGGTCGCCAACTCGATCGACGTGATCTTCGTCATGACCGGCGGCGGCCCGGGCTACGCCACCCACACCCTGCCACTCTATGCCTTCATCAAGGCCCGGACCAATCTCGATTTCGGCTACGGCTCGGCGCTGGCGGTGATCTTCACCCTGCTGCTCGCCGGCTTCGTCGTGGTCTATCTCAGGCGCACCACCAGGGCGATGGACTGATGGTCACCCGCAATTCCCCCTGGCGCCGGGTCGCCCTGGTCCACCTGCCGATGCTGCTGATCGCGGTCTTCGCGCTGGGCCCCTATCTGTGGATGGCGCTGACCTCGCTGACGCCGCCGGACGAGATCGTCGGCCGCGGCGTCGCCACCGACCCGTGGGCCTGGACCACCGCCAGCTACGAGCGGCTGTTCGGCCATACCAGCTTCCTCATCAACATGGGCCACAGCCTGATCGTGGCGCTGGGCACGGTCGCGGTCGGGCTGAGCCTCAGCGTCACCGCAGCCTATGCCTTCTCGCGCTTCCGCTTCGCCGGGCGCCGGCTGCTGATGATCCAGTTCCTGGTCATCAACATGTTCCCGATCATCCTGCTGGTCCTGCCGCTGTTCGTGCTGATGCGGCGGCTCGGCCTGCTCGACACCCACATCGCGCTGATCATCGCCAACGCCACCGTCGCCATCCCCTTCGCCATCTGGATGATGACAAGCTACATCGACGCCATCCCGAAGAGCCTGGACGAGGCGGCGATGACCGATGGCTGCTCGCGCCTCGGCGCACTGTGGCGGGTGATCCTGCCGCTCTGCGTCCCCGGCCTCGTCGCCACCGGCATCTACATCTTCATCACCGCCTGGAACGAATACCTCTACGCCCTGACGCTGGGCGGCCGCAGCGTCCGCACCATGACCGTCGCGATCCAGACCCTGATCGGCGAGTACCAGATCGAATGGGGCCTGCTGACCGCCGGCGGCGTGGTCGGCGCCCTACCCGCCACCCTCCTGTTCCTCCTCGTCCAGAAACGCCTGATCGGCGGCCTGACCCAGGGCGCCGTGAAGGGATGACCCTCTCTCGACCGAAAGAATCATCCATGCCGAACCCGATCGGCCTCATCTCCATGCAGGTCGCGCGCCCCTTCACCACCGAGCATTTCGGCTGGTTCGAGCGGATCCGCGCCATGGGCTACGACTTCATCGAGCTCCTGGTGCCCGAGCCGGGCGAGCTGGACCTCCCCGAGACCCGCCGGGCGTTGGACGGCGCCGGCCTGTCCGTCGTCCTCGCCGCCCGGGTCAACCTGCAGCGCAACCTGACCGGCGACGATGCCGCTGCGCGTGAGGCCGGGGTTGCGTATCTGTACTATGCCGCCGACTGCGCCGAACGGCTCGGCGCCGGCATCGTCGGCGGTCCGCTCTACGGCAACCCGCTGGTCTTCGCCGGCCGACCGCCGGCGCCGGTGGCCGAGGATCTGCGCTTGCGTCGCCGCGACTGGTGCGTCGACGGGCTGCAGCGAGCGGCCGATGCGGCGCGCGACCATGGGGTGGTTCTGGCGGTCGAGCCGCTGAACCGGTTCGAGACCGACATCCTGTGCACCACGCGCCAGGGGCTGGACCTGATCGACCTGGTCGACCGGCCGGAAGTGCGGCTGATGCTCGACACCTTCCACATGCATATGGAGGAGGCCGACATCGCCGAGGCGATCCGCCTGGCGGGCAACCGCTTCGTCCATTTCCAGGCGAACGAGAACCACCGCGGCTTCGTCGGCACCGGCGCGACCGACTGGGTGGCGGTGGCGCGGGCGCTGGCTGATGTCGGCTATGCCGGCCCGATCTCGGTCGAGCCGTTCCGCCGCGACGACGACCGCTTCGGCGTGCCGATCGCGCAATGGCGGCCGCCGCATGAGGACGAGACGGAGAAGCTGACCCAGAGCCTCGCCCTGCTGCGCGGCGCATTGGCGATGGGAGGGCACCGGCGATGACGCTGAAGATCGGCTGGATCGGCTGCGGCACCCACGCGACCCAGATGCTGCTGACGCAGCTGACGCGGCACGATGTCGAGCTGGCGGCGCTGTGCGATATCGACGGCGCCAACCTGGCCCGCGCCGCCCGCCAGTTCGGCGTGCGCGCCACCTACACCGACCATCGCGACCTGCTGGCCCATCCCGGGCTGGACGCGGTCGGCATGGCGGTCGGCCCCGCCGCGCACCACGCCATCGGCCTCGCCGCCCTGGCCCGTGGCCTGCCGGTGTTCATGGAAAAGCCGCCCGGCAGCACTCTCGCCCAGGCCGAGGAGCTGCTGGCGGCGTCAGAGCGCGCCGGCAAGCCGCTGGTGCTCGGCTTCATGAAGCGCTGGTCGATCGGCAACCGCATCGCCGGCAACATCGTCCGCAGCCGCGAGTTCGGCCCGGTGCTGGGCTTCTACGGCTCCTACATGACGGCGCCGACCTATTTCCAGGGCGCGGTCGACTATTCCGGATTCTTCCTGCACCACTGCGTCCACTACATGGACCTTCCGGCCTTCCTGGCGGCCTCGCCGATCCGCGAGATCTCGGCCCGCAAGGTCGAGAACGGGCCCGGGCGCCTCCTCATGCACGTCGCATTGGGCTTCGACAGCGGCGCCATCGGCACCATCGTCATGGGTACGGTGCAGTCGCGCGGCACGCCGATGGAGTTCGTCCAGATCATGGGCGACCACCGCCGGCTGGAGGTGCGCAATGTGATCGATGTCACCTATTACCGCGACCCGGCCTTCAAGACCCAGAACCTCGGCGCCACCCTCGCCGGCACCGAGGATGCGTTGACCTGGTCACCCAACTTCACCGCCGCCGCCAATGAGGATTTCAAGGGTTACCATGCCCTGCTGGAGGTGACGCTGAAGGCCTTCCGCGGCGAGGCCGCCGACGCCCCCACCATCCGCGACGGCGTCACCGCCATGCGGCATCTGGAGACGCTGCGCCGACAGGTCGGAGGATAGAGCCTGCGGCCCAGGCTGGACGACCGCCACGCATGGGACAGGCCTGGATTGGCCAGACCCCATCCAGATCTTCACGACCGATCTGGCATTCCAGATCGACCTTCCCGGGCCGTGATCGCATCCGAGAGGGCTTCCAACTGCTCGGTGGCTGGTCCGCGCGACGCTTCGTCCAGGCTCGGCAGGCGCTCGGCCATTCCCACCCGAGCGGCACGGGCCTCGTCCAGCCGACCGGCGGCGCAGTGGGCGTGGCCCAGAGCCTCGAGCGCATAGAAGCACTCCACGCTATCAGCATCGTTCTCGACACAGCCCTGCCAGCAGGCCTCCGCAGCCCGCAGCGCCTCTTCGGCGCGCCCTGCGCCTGCCAGGCAGAGAGCGACCTGATAGTCCGCGCGCTCCCGCTCCAGCCAGCCGCCAGCCCTGTACCAGTTGGCATGGGAGATTCGCGCAGCGTCGATCATCAGGTCGACATAACCGCCGTCGTCCCGATGGTCCCCAAGGTAGAAACGGAGGTCGCCCGCGAGGTTGTTGGTGATGGCGGCCAGCGAGCGCAGCGACGCGGCGTCTCCAGCTGCATCGGCGAGCGCTTGGGCCGAGGACAGGCGTGCGCGAGCCTCGGCCCAGGCGGCGCGCCTGGTCAAGGCCAGCAGGGCATTGCCGTAGGCGCGGACCTGGTCTGCGGCCGTCAGAGAGGACTCCGCGGGCATCCCGGCACCGCCGGCCAGCGCATTGGCCAGACGGGCGCGGGCGAGCGCCGCCGCAAGCTGGCTGTTCCCGGCTGCGAGCGGTTCCAACCGGGCGATCCACCGATCGAGTTCGCGCGCGTCATCCATGTGCCCCAGCACGACGTGTTCGACCAGGCGAGCGAAGGCCTCCGCGTGGTCCGGTGCCGTGAGGAGCATGGCGAAACCATCCGGCAACCGAGCTGCGACCGCGGCGGGATTCGCCGCATGGTCCCTTTGGGCTGCTTCAATGAAGTGCTGGATCGTCACGACTGGCCTTGCGGTTCCGTGAGGCACGAATGGAGCTGGAGGCTCCAGGATCAATGAGTCAGCGAACGGTCGAACAGGTTCGTCATCTCGCACACGCGGCCCTCGATGAAGCATTTCAGGTTGCGGCAGAAGATGTCCGTGATCTTGCCGTTCTCGCTGGCCGCGGTGCTGGCCGAATGCGGGCTGACCAGCACGTTCGGCATGTCCCACAACGGGCTCGTTGGCGGCAAGGGTTCGACCGTGAAGACATCGAGGGCGGCGAATGCGATATGGCCGGTCCGCAGCGCGTCGATCATCGCCTGCTCGTCGACGACCTGGCCGCGCGCGATGTTCACCAGCACCGCGCCGGGCTTGAGGGCGGCGATCGCCGGGCGGTCGATCATGCCCTCGGTCTCCGCCGTGTGGGGAACCACGAGGACCAGCGCATCGGCGATCCCCAGCATCCGGTGCAGGTCCGCACTCCCGAACAGCGCATCGACCTCGAGCGCCTCGGCGGTCCGTGCCGATCCTGGCCGGGCCAGCGCCACCACCCGCATGTCGAACGCCTTGCCGATCCGGATGATCCGTCGGCCGACCTCGCCCACACCGATGACCGCGAGAGTCTTGCCGGCCAGTTCCTCGTCGCAGCGGCGCTCCCAATGATGGCGTTTCTGGTCTGCCTGGACGCGCAGATGCTGCTTCCAGTGGCCGATGAGGGAATGGAAAACGAACTCGGTCAGCGGGCCGGCATGCACCCCGCGGGCGGTGGTCAGCAGTATCGTCGAATCCTTGAGCCCGAGGCGCGCCACCCGGCTTCCGATCCCTGAACTGGTCGCCTGGATCCATTTCACCCGGGGCGCCAGCGAGAGGCCCGTCGATCCGTCCGCTGCATCCGGAGGGAAGTCCCACAGGATATCGGCCTTCGCCAGATGCCGGCGCCAGCGCGCCTCCCGCTCATCGTCGCGCTTGAATCCGGCCGGGCCATTGTGGTCCGCCACATATCGAGTCGGCGGAAGGAGATCGGGCTCGTGGACGACATCCACCCTGTCGGGCGCGACAGCGCGGATGCGGGCGACGTGCTCCTCCTCAAGCGGGCTGGCAATGAACACATTCAACCGATCGCTGTTACGGTCCATCGCTGCACCCCCGCTGTCGTTCACATCCTTGCAGCGCCGGCGCGCAACAGCGGCCGGCACGGAAGAGGAATTCGGTTAGTTGGCTCGGTTGCGGGCACGCGCCGGCGGCGGCGCCTCTCGGCCCACACCGGCGGCCTCACGCTGTTTGAGAAAGTCGAACAGCACGCGCCCCGCGGTTTCATTGTGGTCCCGCAAGATCCCTTCGGCGAACCGGCCGTCGCCGGCGACGATCGCCTCTACAATGGGTCGATGCGTGGCGATGATATCCTCGACGCTGGGCATCAGCCGGTCGCTCCAGATCAGGTAGAGCCTGATCTGCTGCTCGATCAGTCGATACTGCTCCGCAAGACGGCGATGACCGGACAGGGAGACGATCAGCTTGTGGAGGGCCAGGTCCCGGTCAACGATCGCGACCTCGTCGCCCTTCCCACAGGCCACGACCAGCGCATCGAACGCGCGATGGAGCTGGCCCTTCTTGTCGGAATCGAGATTCTCGGCAAGCAACCTTGCGGCCAGCGCTTCGAGGCTGCCCCGCAGCGTATAGAGCTCCCAGGCATCCGTGCTGCTCAGGCTGGTCACCGACCAGCCGGTGTAGGGCAATTGCACGACCAGCCCTTCGTTGGCGAGTTGATGGAGCGCCGTCCGGACGGTGGTCCGGGACAGGCCGAGGGCTTCCGACAGCCGCATCTCGGTGAGTCGCCCGCCGGGAGGAACGCCTCCCCCGACCACATGATTGCGGAGCGCTTCGGCGGCCTCGACCTCTACGCTTTTCTTCTTGATCGGTCTCAACTCCATCATGCGATCCGTCTAACAGGAAAATTAATTGTCGACAATTGAGAACGTCTGCGACATGAATCGCGGCGGAGGCATCCGAGGCAGCCGCACCACTCCTGAAAATAAGAAAGGGAGCGGCGCCGACGAGCGAACAAATTGGCGACATCGACACATGGAACGGACGCTTGCGCCGGTTCTCCGAATGCTGCGAGGCCCGCACGGGTTTGCGCTCCGCGCAGCCACGCATGGTGCCTGCAGAGTGCCATGGGGCGCGGCAATGCGGAGGCCTGACATCCGGCATCGGCACTCCGGCAGGCCGGCCCTGCGCCAGATCGCCGAGGCATGATGCTGGACCGACCGCTCCCGGCCTTGGACCACGATGCGCCTCCGCCCGGGCCGGAGCCTCGCCACAAGCTGCTTGAGGTCCGCAATCTCGCGGCGAAATTCTACACGGTCGACGGCGTCGTGAACGCCTTGAACGGCATCTCCTATTCCGTCGACAAGGGCGAGTGTCTGGCCATTGTCGGGGAGAGCGGCAGCGGCAAGTCCGTCGGCGTGCTCTCGATCCTTCGGCTGATCCCTTCGCCGCCGGGTCGGATCACCGGCGGCAGCATCCGCTTCAAGGGGACCGACCTGCTGACGCTCGATGATCGCGCGCTGCGGGACATCCGCGGCGGATCCATCGCCATCATCTTCCAGGACCCGATGACGTCGCTCAATCCGGTCATGCGGGTCGGGGCACAGATCACCGAAAGCCTTTTGGCGCATGAGAGCCTGACGCGCCGGCAGGCCCGATCGAAGGCGGCGGACCTGCTGGGCATGGTCGGGATCCCAAGGCCGGCGGAGCGGCTCGGCGACTACCCGCATCAATTCTCGGGCGGCATGCGCCAGCGCGTGATGATCGCCATGGCGTTGTCGTGCTCACCGCAGCTGATCATCGCGGACGAGCCGACAACGGCCCTCGACGTGACCATCCAGGCGCAGATCGTCGAGCTGGTGAAGAAGCTCCAGGCCGAACTCGGCACCGCCGTGATCTGGATTTCCCACGACCTCGGCGTTGTCGCCCGTCTCGCCGACAGGGTCGCCGTCATGTATGCCGGCCACATCGTCGAGCAGGCACCGGTCGACGAGCTGTATGCCCGGCCGGCCCACCCCTACACCCTCGGCCTGCTCGGATCGCTGCCGCGCCTGGACGCCGGCGGCAACAAGAAGCTGCAGGCGATCGGCGGACTGCCCCCGACCTTGCTTGGCGATCTGCGTGGCTGCCCGTTCGAGCCGCGCTGCCGTTTCGCGACCGATCGCTGCCGAGAACAGAATCCGGCCCTCGCCGAGGTTGCACCAGGCCACACGGTGGCGTGCTGGCATGATCGGCTGGGCCATCGGGACGCGCCCCATGAACAGTGAGATTCTGGTTCGCGTCAAAGACCTGAAGATGCATTTCCCGATCCGGTCGGGCGTCTTCAGCCGCGTCGTCGGGGCCGTGAAGGCGGTCGATGGCCTCACCTTCGATATCGCGAAAGGGGAGACCCTCGGGCTGGTCGGGGAAAGCGGCTGCGGCAAGACGACGGCCGGGCGCGCCATCCTTCAGCTCTACCGGCCGACCGCAGGAGAGGTCGAGTTCCGCGGGGTCGACCTCGCCAAGAGGGGTCCGGAAGATGTGCGGCGCGCCCGGCGGCACATGCAGATGATCTTCCAGGACCCCTATGCCTCGCTCAATCCCCAGATGCGGGTCGGCGAGATCATCGCGCGGCCGTTGCGCGTCCACGGCGTCGCCAGGAACGCGCGGGAGGAACGGACCCTCGTCACCGAGCTGATGCAGAAGGTCGGGCTCCACCCCTCCGTTCGCGATCGGTATCCGCACGAATTTTCCGGCGGGCAGCGGCAAAGGATCGGCATCGCCCGGGCGCTTGCCACCTCGCCCGACTTCATCGTCTGCGACGAACCCATCTCGGCGCTCGACGTCTCGATCCAGGCCCAGATCGTCAACCTGCTGGAGCGCCTGCGCGAGGAGTTGGGGCTGACCTACCTGTTCATCGCGCATGACCTCAGCATGGTGCGCTACATCTCCACCCGCGTGGGCGTGATGTATCTCGGCAAGATGATGGAGCTGACGACCAGCGACGAGCTCTACGAACGTCCGCTTCATCCCTACACCAAGGCCCTGCTGTCGGCGATCCCGATCCCCGACCCTCCGCTGGAGCGACAGCGGCAGCGCATGCTGCTCGAGGGCGACCTGCCAAGTCCGGCCGATCCACCGGCCGGCTGCCGCTTCAGTTCACGCTGCCCGATGGCGACGGACCAGTGCCGCGCCATCGAGCCGGAGTTCCGCGAAGCCACCGGGGGGCATTGGGTTGCGTGCCATCTTGTCTGACAGCGCCCGAATGGCGTCCTTGCCCCGCGATGGAAGCGTGAGGGGGCCATGCGCTACGTGATCCGGCGGCTCCTGCAGTCCCTCATCGTCGTGTTCGGCGTCAGCGTGGTGGCGTTCGGCATGCTGTTCATGACCGGCGATCCGACCGAGGTCATCCTGCGCGATGCGGCCGACCACATGACCGTCGCCCAGATCGAGGAGTTCCGGGTCAAAATGGGCTTCGACCGGCCGTGGTACGTCCAGTACTTCAGCTTCGTCGGCAACGCCGTCCAGGGAGACTTCGGCTACTCGTTCATCCGCCACCAGCCGGCCTACGAGGTGATCACCGACAAACTGCCGGCGACGATCAGGCTGGCGTCCTTCGCGTTCGTCCTGTCGCTGCTGGTGTCGATCCCGCTCGGGGTGATGTCCGCAATCTGGGTGCGGCGGCCGATCGATCACATCGCGACGGTGCTGGCCCTGATCGGCCAGTCCATCCCCAGTTTCTGGCTTGGCATCCTGCTGATCCTGCTGTTCGGCGTTCACCTGAAATGGCTGCCGATCTCCGGCAGCGGCACCTGGCAGCATCTCATCATGCCCGGAGTATCCCTGGCGGCGTTTCCCATCGCCCGCAACATGCGGCTGACGCGCTCTTCGATGCTCGACTTCATGCGGCGCGATTTCGTCCGCACGGCGCGCGCCAAGGGGATCTCGGAAACTCGCGTCGTCTATGCGCATGTGCTGCGCAACTCCCTGCTGCCGATCGTGACGGCGATCGGCCTCGAGCTCGGCTTCCTGCTGGGCGGCTCGGTCATCATCGAGACGATCTTCGGCTGGCCGGGCGTCGGCCGTGAAATCGTCTCCGCGATCGGATCGAAGGACTTCTACGTGGTCCAGGCCGGCGTGGTCATGCTGGCGCTGATCTTCGCCGCCGTGAACCTGCTGGTGGATCTCGCCTATTCCTGGATCGACCCGCGCATCCGGCACAGCTCATGACCCTCATCGACCGCCCGACTGAAATCGACGCCGGCGCCACGCCCGGAGCACCAGCAATGCCGGAGCAGGCCGCCGTCGGACGCCCGCGGCGAAACCAGATGCTGGCGCGGCTCTTCCGCAGCAAAGCGGCTGTCGTCAGCGTCGCCATCCTTCTGCTCGTCCTGATTGCCGCCGTCGCGGCACCGTGGCTGGCGCCGAACGATCCCTTCGCTATCAAGCTGATCCAGCGCCTGAAGCCCCCCGGCTACACCAGCAGCACCGGCATCACCTTCTGGCTGGGCACGGATTCGCTGGGCCGCGACGTCTTCAGCCGCCTGGTCTACGGCGCGCGCGTCTCCCTCGTGGTCGGGCTTGCCGCCGTGCTCATCTCCGGCACCATCGGGCTGCTGGTCGGGTTGCTGTCCGGCTATTTCGGTGGCTGGGTCGACGACCTGTTCATGCGTCTGTGCGACATCCAGCTGTCCTTTCCGACGATCCTGCTCGCCCTCACCATCATGGCCGTGCTGGGCTCCGGCCTCGACAAGCTGATCCTGGTGCTGGGCCTGACCGGATGGGTGCAGTACGGGCGCATCGTCCGCAGCCAGGTGCTGACCATCAAGACCGACGAGTTCGTGCTCGCGGCGCATGCCACGGGCGAGCGACAGTGGCGCATCCTGTTCCAGCACATCCTGCCGAATGTCTGGAGCCCGGTGATCGTGATCGCGAGCTTCACCGTCGCCAGCAACATCGTGGCCGAAGCGTCCCTCAGCTTTCTCGGCGTCGGCGTGCCGCCGAGCGTCCCGAGCTGGGGCACCATGCTGGCCGATGGCCGGCAGTATGTCGGCGTCGCCGACTGGCTGACGCTTCCCGCCGGCGCCGCGATCTCGCTGACCGTCCTGTCGATCAACATCCTCGGCGACTGGCTGCGGGACTATCTCGATCCCCGGCTGAAGAACATCGCCTGAGGAGCGCGCATAGACCAACGCCGGTACCGGGCAAACGTCCAAGGAGCTGAGCCGTGATGGGTCCGAATCTGTTGAGGCACGCCCTGTTTGCTTTCGGCCTGCTGGCGGGTGCGGCCGCCGCGACGTCCGCCATGGCGGATCAACGGCCGGTCGTGGTCCTGCTGCCGGCGGAGCCGGTCGGTCTCGACCCGATGTTCTCGACATCGAGCGCCGACATCACGCTGTCGATCAACGAGACGCTGTTCAAGCTCGACAATGACGGCAAGATCATCCCCGCCGTCGCGGAGTCGATCCGGATGATCGATCCGCTCACCTGGGAGATCAGGCTTCGCCCGGGGCTGGTGTTCCAGGACGACGAGCCGGCCAATGCCGACGCGGTCGTCTTCACCTTCGATCGGGCGAAGAGGCTGTTCGCGGCGGGCCAGGGCGACCTGAACTTCGCCATGGGCGCCCTGAAATACGACCATGTGGACAAGGTCGACGATCTGACGGTCCGGCTTGTCATGAGAGAACCGGATCCGATCGTGACCTCGCACCTGGTCAACCCGGAATTCTCGATCCTGCCGCCGAAATACTATTCGGAGAACCCGCCCGAGAAGGTGGCGTTCGCGCCCGTCGGGCTGGGCGGCTATCGCTTCGTCTCCTACGAACCCGGCGTCGGGCTGGTGCTGAAGGCTTTCGACAAGTACTGGCAGGGCAAGCCGCCGGTCGACGACGTCATCGTCAAGGCCGTCCCCGAGGTGGCGGCACGCGTCAGCGAGATGAAGGCCGGGTCGGCCGACCTCATGACGGGGGTGCCGGCCGACCTGAAGGCGGATCTGGAGGGAGACGGCGTCACGGTCGTGACGGCGGCGAGCTATCTTCGCCAGTTCATCAACATCAAGCAGGGCCGCCATCCCGCGCTGGCCGATGTGCGGGTTCGGCAAGCGATGAACTATGCCGTCAATTGCGACGAGATCGCCGCCGAGCTGCTGGGCGGGCTGGTGAAATGCCGGATCGACCTGGTCAATCCGCCCAATGACGATCCCGCCCTGAAGCCCTATCCCTATGACCCGGAGAAGGCCAAGGCGCTGCTGGACGAGGCGGGCTGGGTGACGGGACCCGACGGTGTCCGGGCCAAGGACGGCGTCCGCCTCTCGCTCAATTTCGACACGACGGGCGGCTTCTACCTGATGGACAAGGAGACCGCCCAGGTTCTGGCCGATGACTGGAAGGCCGTGGGCATCGAGATCAAGGATTTCAAAGTGATCGACAGCTCGGTCAGCGCGCAGATGCGGGCCAACCAGGGCGCCGGCTTCCGGGATCTCATGAACTCCGGCTCAGGCCCCGACTATACCTGCCAGGGCGACCTGCTGCTCGTGCACAAGGAGTCCGGCTCGAACCGCATGAGCTGGGTGGACGACACGTTCGAGCAGATGTTCAAGACGTTCCGTCAGGAGTTCGACGCATCGAAATGGCCGGAGATGTGCCGCACCGCACAAGCCTATGTCGCCGAGCAGGCGCCCGTGGTGTGGCTGTTCAACGCGCCCTCGCTCTATGGCGTGTCCAAGCGCCTGACCTTTCACCCCCGCGCCGACGGCCGGCTCTATCTGGGCTCAGTCCTGCAAGGGGAGCAGGATTAGAGCGTCCAGCCGATACAAAAAAACTGAACAGGAGGCAGAGACCATGATGCCGACACGTGCAATCCGAATTCCGATATTGATCCTCGGGCTGGCGTTCAGCGCTGTCGCGAGCGCCCCGGCCTTCGCGGAGAGCAAGCCGGTCATATTCCTCAGCGACGCCGAGCCGGTCAGCCTGGACCCGATGTTCTCGCAGTCCGACGCCAACGTCATACTGTCGATCCACGAGACCCTGTTCCGCCTCGACAATGACGGCAAGATCGTCCCCGCCGTGGCGGAGTCGATCAAAATGCTCAACCCGCTGAACTGGGAGATCAAGATCCGGCCGAACCTGGTCTTCCACAACGGCGAACCGATCGACGCCGATGCGGTCGTGTTCACGTTCGACCGGGCCAAGAAGCTGTTCGCGGCAGGACAGGGAGACCTGACCTTCGCGCTCGGAGCCCTCAAATACGACCATATGGAGAAGGTCGACGACCTGACCGTCCGCCTGGTGATGACGGAGCCGGATCCGATCATCACCTCGCATATGGTCAATCCGGAGCTGTCGATCCTGCCACCGAAATACTACTCCGAGAATTCGCCGGAAAAGGTGGCCTTCGCACCGGTCGGGGCGGGCGGATACCAGTTCGTGTCGTACAAGCCCGGCGAGGGCCTCATCCTGAAGGCGTTCGACAGGTACCGGCTCGGCAAGCCGCCGGTCGACGAGGTCATCGTCAAGGCGGTGCCGGAGATCGCGACACGCATCAGCGAGCTGAAGGCCGGAACCGCGGACCTCATGGTGGGCGTCCCCGCCGACCTGAAGGCCGACCTGGAGAGTTCGGGCGCCAATGTGGTCGTGGCGCCGAGCTACCGCCGCCTGTTCATCGCCATCAAGCAGGGCCGCCATCCCGCCCTGGCAGACGTGCGGGTCCGCCAGGCCATGAACTACGCTGTCAACTGCGAGGAGATCGCCACCGCTCTCCTCGGCGGAATGGCCAAGTGCTCGATCGATCTCATCAACACGCCCTACCAGGACCCGAACCTGAAGCCCTATAATTTCGATCCCGACCGGGCCAAGCAACTGCTCGACCAAGCCGGCTGGGCCCCCGGCCCGGATGGCATCAGGACCAAGGACGGCGAGCGTCTGTCGCTCAACTTCGACACCACCGGCGGCTCCTACCTCATGGACAAGGAGATCGCGCAGGTGCTGGTCGATTACTGGAAGGCGGTCGGCATCGAGATCAAGGATCTGCGGGTCATCGACAGCTCGGTCAACGCCCAGATGCGCGCCAAGCAAGGCGCGGGCTACCGGGACCTGATGAACAGCTCGTCAGGGCCCGACTATACGTGCCAGGGCGATCTGCTGCTGGTGCAGAAGGATTCCGGATCCAACCGCATGAGCTGGGTCGACGACAAGTTCGAAGCCATGTTCAAGGCGTTCAACCAGGAATTCGACCAATCGAAATGGGAGAAGATGTGCAACGAGGCTCAGGCCTATGTCGCCGAGCAAGCCCCTGTGATCTGGCTGTTCACCGAGCCGACCCTCTACGGCGTATCGAAGCGCCTCACCTACCAGGCGCGGCCCGATGGCCGAGTCTATCTTAATCTCGTCCTGAAAGGCGCCACGGACTAGCCCGCCACATGGTGCCGCCCGCTCCGGTCGCCACGGTGACGTCCTTCGCAAGCCCTTTGGCAGAGCCATGAGAAAAACGGCGCCCGAAGGCGAGATTTTGTAGGATTGTCCCGGCTTGTCGGGCGGCGTCATGCTGGCTTCATGAGACAGTGTTTCGTCGCCGGGAGCGCCAACGCGAAGCTGCAGGCCGGGCCGCCGTGCGAGGGGCTGTCCGGCCGTGCGTCCCTGAAGGCGAGGCCTCAGGACCGATCCCACGCTCGACGGGTTCCGTCTCGCACGACGCGGGGCACGTGGCTCCACGACGTCGACCCCACGCGTCCGAAGACGGCCCTCGGGGACAGGGGACGCGGCGAATAGGCATTTGGGCATCAAGGCTCCGGCGAAGACCGGGGCTGGGACCGGATCGGCCAACGATCCGCATACGGGCAGGCAAAGACGGGGAGATGGAGCCGATGACGACCGAATTCTCACGCCGGACGGCCCTCAAGGGCGCATTGATCGGCACAGCGGCCCTGGCCACGCTACGGGCTGCGCCGGGTTGGGCCCAGGGCCGCGGCGGCACTCTGACCGCCGGCCTGACCTACGACATCGACACGCTGAACGTCTATTCGACCGGCTATCTCGGCGACGTCCAGGCCGCCGTGGTCGAGGGGCTGCTGGCGCCGAACGGCCAGGCGGAGTACGTGCCGGTGTTGGCGACGGAGGTGCCGACGCTGCAGAACGGCGGCATCGTCCTGACCGACGGCGGCAAGAAGATGACCGTCACCTACAAGCTGCGCCCCGGGGTCAAATGGCATGACGGGCAGCCCTTCACCTCCGCCGACGTGAAGTTCACCTGGGAGGCGGTGAAGGACGAGAAGTTCATCGCCGAGTCCAAGGACGGCACCGAGGACATCGAGTCGATCGAGACGCCGGACGAGCTGACCGCGATCTGCCACTACAACACGGTGGCGTCGGATTTCGCGTCGACCCTGTTCACCTTCGGCATCCTGCCCAAGCACGCGCTGGAGGGGAAGGATCTCAACACCGACGTCTACAACGAAAAACCGCTGGGCACCGGCCCGTTCATGGTGAAGGAGTTCAAGCGCGGCCAGTATGTGCTGACCGAGCGCAACCCGAACTACTGGCGCAAGGACGACAAGGGCGAGGCCCTGCCCTATTTGGACCAGCTGGTGTTCAAGATCATCCCGGATTCCAACACCCTGATGACCCAGCTGAAGTCAGGCGAGCTCGGCCTCGTGGTCCAGGTGCCGTACAACCAGGCCAAGCAGATCGAGGGCGTGGCCGGGCTGGAGACGATCAAGGGACCGCTGCTGTCCTGGCAGCATCTCGACTTCAACTTCAAGGGCCCGAAGTCGCTGCAGGACCTTGCGGTGCGCAAGGCGATCGCCCATGCCATGAACCGGCAGACGCTGGTGCGGGCCCAGGGCGGCTTCCCCGAGCCGGTCAAGTCGCCGGTCGTGCCGGTGTTCAAGGACCTATATGACCCGAACACACCGGACTATGCGTTCGACGTCGCGCAGGCCAACAAGCTGCTGGACGACGCCGGCTACGCCAAGGGCTCCGACGGCATCCGCGCCAAGGACGGGGAGACCCTGTCCTACCGCATCGTGGTGCAGGCGGGCCGCGCCGACGACGAGCTGGCCGAGCAGGTGATCATCGCCCAGCTCAAAGCCATCGGCATCGCCGCCAACCCGGACAACAAGACGGGCGTGGCCTATCGCGAGGCACGCTACAAGGGCGACTACGACCTGATCTACGGCCGGTGGATCACCTCGGCCGACCCGGTCTACAGCGTCTTCTACGGCACCAAAGGCGCCAACAACGGCCAGGGCTACTCGAACCCGAAGCTCGACGAGGTCTTCGCCAAGCTGGAGAACACACTCGATCCGGCCGAGCGCAAGGCGCATGCGGCGGAGATGCAGAAGATCCTGGCCGAGGACCTGCCCTCGATCCCGCTGACCACCAACGTGGCCGTCATCGCCAAGACGACGAAGCTGAAGGACTTCGTGCCCAACCCGACCAACATGACCAACTTCGTCGACACCAGCCACTGGCATCTCGAAGGGTGACCGGGGTCCCGTCGACCGCGCCGCGGCCTGCATGAACGCCGGACACGTTCTCCGCCGCCTGCTCGGCGCCATCCCGCTGCTGTTCGGGATCTCGCTGCTGCTGTTCGCCGTCATCCATCTGGCGCCGGGCGGGCCGCTCGACGTCTATGCCGACAACCCGTCGGTCAGCCCGGCCGCGCTCGAGCAGATCCGCAAGGCCTACGGGCTCGACCAGCCGATCCCGGTGCAATACGTGCTGTGGCTGAAGTCGATGGTCCTCGGCGACTGGGGCTATTCCATCCGCACCGGCCGGCCGGTGCTGCAGGAGGTGACGGAGCGGCTGGGACCGACCCTGGAGCTGGGCGGGCTGGCCATGCTGGTCTCGCTCGCCATCGCCCTGCCCCTCGGCACCATCAGCGCGGCAAGGCGCCATTCACTGCTGGACCACGTCCTGACCTTCCTGTCCTTTGCCGGTATCTCGCTGCCGGTGTTCTGGCTGGCGCTGCTGCTGCAGCTGCTGTTCAGCATCGCGCTGGGATGGCTGCCCTCGGCCGGGTACCAGACCATCGGCGGCGGCTCGTTCGGCGACCGGCTGGCCCATATCGCCATGCCGGCCGCCGTGCTCTCCCTCGCCACCATCGCGAGCTGGAGCCGCTACATCCGCTCCGGCATGGTCGACGTGCTGGACCAGGACTACATCCGCACCGCCTATGCCAAGGGGCTGCGCGAGCCGGGCGTGATCCTGCACCACGCCCTGCGCAATGCGCTGATTCCCGCGGTGACGATCATCGCGCTCGACCTCGCCTCGATCATCTCGGGCGCGGTGATCACCGAGACCGTCTTCGCCTGGCCCGGCATCGGCCGGCTGTTCATCGAGAGCATGGACGGCCGCGACTATCCGGTGCTGATGGGGCTGATGATGCTGGGCTCGCTCGCGATCGTGCTCGCCAACATCGCCGCCGACCTGGCCTACGCCACGCTCGACCCGAGGATCCGCTATGACTGACGCGGCGGGGCCGGTCGCGACCATGGCCGAGCCCGGCCATCGCGGTTATTGGAGCCAGATGGCGCGTCGCTTCCTGCGCCACAGGCCGGCCGTTGCCGGACTGGTGTTCCTGCTGTTGCTGGCCACCGCCGTGGTGGTCGGGCCGATGGTGCTGCCCTACGCCTACGACGACCAGGACTTCGACCTGATCGGCGCGCCGGGCGAGATGACCGCCGCGCACTGGCTGGGCACCGACGAACTCGGCCGCGACGCGCTGACCCGGCTGGCCTATGGCGGCCGGGTCTCCCTCGCCGTCGGCCTCGCTTCCGCGATCATCGCCACCGGCCTCGGCACCCTGGTCGGCGCGCTGGCCGGCTTCTACCGCGGCATCGTCGACAGCCTGCTGATGCGCTTCACCGACGTTATGCTGTCGATCCCGCCCCTCCCCTTGGTCCTGCTGCTGTCCGGCCTGTTGCGCCCGTCCGTGCCGCTGTTGGTCGCCATCATCGGCGCGCTGATCTGGATGGGCACGGCCCGGCTGGTCCGCAGCCTGTTCATGGCGCTGCGCGAGCGGGAGTTCGTCGAGGCCGCGCGTGCCCTGGGCGCGCGGGGACCGCGGCTGATGCTGCGCCACATCCTGCCGAACGCGATCGGCCCGATCACGGTGTCCGCCACACTGGCGGTCGGCAGCTCGATCATGCTGGAGAGCGCGCTGTCCTTCCTGGGCTTCGGCGTGCAGCCGCCGGTGCCGACCTGGGGCAACCTGCTGAACACGG
This sequence comes from Inquilinus sp. 2KB_23, assembly GCF_052115705.1. Classification (NCBI taxonomy): domain Bacteria; kingdom Pseudomonadati; phylum Pseudomonadota; class Alphaproteobacteria; order Rhodospirillales; family Rhodospirillaceae; genus Inquilinus; species Inquilinus sp. 2KB_23. Next base: position 122,289 of record NZ_JBFRHF010000002.1, read on the forward strand.
CCAGCCCCTGGCTGGCCGCAGCGCCCTGGCTGGCGATCCCGCCGGGCCTGTGCATCTTCTGCACCGTGCTGGCGGTCAACTTCGTCGGCGACGGGCTGCGCGACGCGATGGAGCCGAGAGGCTAGGCCGTGACGACGGCGGGCGGGCGGGTCAGGTCGAGGTCGCTGCGGATGCAGGCCACGGCATGGCCGGGCCCGGCGTCGCGCAGTGGAGGCGCCGCCTCGCCGCAGGCCGGCAGCGCATAGGGGCAGCGAGTCCGGAACACGCAGCCCGATGGGGGATTGAGCGGGCTGGGCAGATCGCCCTTCAGCACCATCCGGGTACGGCGGGCGCCGGGCCTGGGGATCGGGGCGGCGTCCAGCAGCGCGCGGGTGTAGGGGTGGCGCGGGTTGCGGTACAGCTCGGCCGCCGTCGCCGTCTCCATCACCCGGCCGAGATACAGCACCACGACCCGGTCGCACAGGTACTCGATCACCGACAGGTCGTGGCCGATGAACAGCAGCGCCAGGCCCATCTCCTGCTGCAGGTCCTGCAGCAGGTTGATGATCTGCGCCTGGATCGAGACGTCGAGCGCCGAGACCGGCTCGTCCGCCACGATGAAGGCCGGGTTCACCGCCAGGGCACGGGCGATGCCGACGCGCTGGCGCTGGCCGCCCGAGAATTCGTGCGGATAGCGCCCGGCCGCGAAGGTCGGCAGGCCGACCTTGTCCAGCAGGGCGCGGATCCGGGCCGGCCGGTCCCCGCGGCCGCCGATGCCGTGCAGGTAAAGCGCCTCGCCGAGCGTGTCGCCCACCGTCATCCGCGGGTTCAGACTGGCATAGGGGTCCTGGAAGATGATCTGCATGCGGCTGCGCAGCGCCGCCATCGCCGCCGCGGGCAGGCCCAGGATCTCCTGTCCCTCGAAGCGTACGGAACCGCCGGTCGGCTCGATCAGCCGCAGCACGGCGCGGCCCAGGGTGGTCTTGCCGGAGCCGGATTCCCCGACCAGCCCGACCACCTCGTGCGGCCGGATGTCGAGCGACACGCCGTCCACCGCCCGGACTGTCCCGCCCGGTCGGAACAGGCCCTTGCCGATCGGGAAATGGACCTTCAGATCCGTGATCGAGACCAGAGGCGGCGGCATGGCGGTCACAGCTCCCTCCACCGCAAACAGCGCGAGGCGTGGCTGTCCGCCACCCGCTCGACCGGCGGCATGGCCGAGCCGCAGGCCGCCACCGCGAGGTCGCAGCGCGGCGCGAAGGCGCAGCCCGGCGGGGGATGGCGCGGATCCGCGACCTGGCCGGGGATCGCCTTCAACCGGCTGCGCCCGGCGCTGGCGCGGACAGCATGGTCGATGACGGGCAGGCTGGCCAGCAGCCCCCGTGTGTAGGGATGGCTGGGCGCGTCGAACAGCCCGTCGACGTCCGCGCTTTCGACCACCCGGCCGGCATACATCACCTCGACCCGGTCGGCGATCTCGGCGACAACCCCGAGATTGTGCGTGATGAACAGAATGCCCATGCCGAGCTCGCGCTGCAGCCGCCGCATCAGGTCCAGGATCTGCGCCTGGATCGTGACGTCGAGCGCGGTGGTCGGCTCGTCGGCGATCAGCAGTGCCGGGTCGCAGGCCAGCGCCATGGCGATCATCACCCGCTGCCGCATCCCGCCCGACAGCTGGTGCGGGTAGGACTCGGCCCGGCGCCGCGCGTCCGGGATCTCGACCAGCGACAGCATCTCGACCGCCCGGCTCCAGGCGGCCCTGGCGCCAACCCCGCGATGCAGCCGGACGACTTCTGCGATCTGGCGGCCGACGCTGTGCACCGGGTTCAGGCTGGTCATCGGCTCCTGGAAGATCATCGAGATCTCGTTGCCGCGGACATCGCTCATCGCCGTCTGGTCGAGCCGTGCCAGGTCGCGCACCCGGCCGTCGCGGCCGCGGAACAGGATCTCGCCGGCGGCGATGCGGCCGCCGGGCGAGCGGACCAGGCGCATGACCGACAGGCTCGTCACCGACTTGCCCGATCCGCTCTCGCCCACCAGCGCCACGGTCTGCCCGGCCTCGACCCGCAGGTCGACGCCGTTGACCGCGCGCACCGGCCCCGCTTCGGTGCGGAATTCCGTCACCAGGCCGCGGACATCGAGCAGCGGCGTGCCGGTGCAGTCCGCTTCCGTCATCCGGCGATCTGCCCTGCCCGCCTCATCTCATCCTCCGCCCAGGCCACGGGCACGTGCCCGTGGCCGATCAGCGTATCGTGGAAGGCCTGGACGCCGCCACGCCAGCGCGACCGCAGGTCCTTGATCGCCTCGACGCCCAGCCAGTACATCAGCCGGGTCGCCGGGAAGATCGAGTTGCGCGTCACCTCGCCGTCGACCCGGGCGGCGGCGAAGCCGGCCTCGTCCCGGTAGAAGCGCTTGGCCTCCTCCAGCGTCCATTCGCCGGTGTGCAGACGGATGTCGACCAGCACGCTGGCGGCGTTGCGCCGCTCGAACTGCTTCAGCAACAGCACCTCGCCTGGGGTGTAGAAGCCTGGCGCCTCCAGCAGCAGGTCCTCGGCGTAGCAGGCCCAGCCCTCGACCATGGTGCCCGCCGACAGGAAGGCGATGCCGGCGGCGCAATCGGTGCCGCCGAGGCGGGCCAGGCGGGATGCCGCCTGCCGGGCCCGGGCGTTCTGGGTGTGGTGGCCGATGGACCCGTGATGGACGGCGTGGACCGCCTTCACCAGGGCGTCATTCTGGCCGCGAAGATAGGAGGCCGGGTCGCCGCCACCCGGCGGCGTCACCCAATAGACGCTGCCGTCGCCGGCGCGCGCCATCGGGGGCGACCGGTAGAACAGGAAGTAGAGATCCCGCGCCACAGTGCGGAATGTGGGGGCCAGCGGCTGGTACGACAGCCCGTACTCCGGGGCGGGAGTGACGAGGCCGGCGGCCGCCCGCACCGCCGCGTCGTGCAAACGGCGATAGCTGGCCGGGACATCTTCCGGCGCGGCGGGATGGATCTCGGCCAGGGCCTCGACCTGCTGCTGCCAGGATCGCGCGGGATCGATCCGCGTCGCCATCTCCTCCAACTCGCCGCCCATGCGGTCGAACGCGTCCTGCGCCCGGCGCGCTGCCTCGGCGGGGGACAGGGCCAGGCCATGCGCCTCGCGCATCAGGAACGCCAGATATGGCTCGCCGCAAGCCGGGTCCCGGTCCGGCAGGCCTGCCACAACGGCGGAGAAGTCTTCCAGCGCCCGGGCGGCGGCCTCGGCCGGCACGGCCCAGCTTTCGGACCAATCGGTATGCAGGCGGATGTCACCGCGCAGGAACCCCGCCACGGCCGTAGCCTCCCGCCGCGCCCGGTCGGCCCAGCCGCGCGGCGTTGCGGTGCCGGACAGCCGGGCCCGCCCGTCGGCCAGGAAGTCGGGCAGCGCGGCCAGCCGGGCCGCCACGGCCGAACTGCGGGTCGGCTGCGACTGCGGCAGCAGCAGGGCGATGATCGCGAAGGCTGCCTCGCCCGTGTACCAGGCGGGGTTCAGGAAGCGCGGCCTGTGGTCGAGGCCGGCGCGGGCGATGGCGATCTCCGACCGCATCAGCCGCAGGTCCAGCCGATCGCCCGGGGATGACGGCTCGGGCTGCACCGCCAGCCGGTCCTGCAGCGCGTCCAGCCCCGCCCGTTCGGCAGCCTCGGTGCCGGTGGCGGCCGGCGGCAGCCGGTCGTCGTGCCCGTCGATCCCCATGAAGGTCGCGTCCACCGGCCGGAAGGCCAGGTGGTGGGCCAGGAAGGCGTCGACCAGACCCGGATCCAGGCCGGCGCCGCCGGTCACCTTCCTTGCCCCGGCAGGTCGACCCAGCGCCGCTCGGCATGCGCCCGGATCACCGCGTCGACGATCTCCTGGCTCTTGGCGCCGTCGAAGAACGTGCATTCCTGCGGCCGGTCCTCGAGGATCTCGTCGACGAAGTGCCGGACCAGGTTGCGGTAGTAGAGCTCGGGCCATGGCGTGCCGAGCGTGGTGCCTGGCGGCAGATGGTCCGCCGGCAGGTCGATCTTGCGAAACTCGACCGCATCGGCTGTGGCGAAGTGCAGCGTCTCGGCGATGCCGTATTCCGAGATCAGCCGCGCCACCGCCGCGCCCTTCGATCCGTAGACCCGGATCTCGACGCCCGGATAGTTGCCGACCGCGATGTAGCTCGACTGCAGCAGCCCCTGGGCGCCGCTGGCGTATTCGACCACCGCCGCCGCGCCGTCCTCGATCGGAATACGCTGCCGCCCCGGCTCGCCGCGCACCACCCGCTCGGGCACGAAGTTGCGCATGGTCGAGGCGACCGACGCGAATTCTCCTCCCAGCCAACGCATGAGGTCGACCAGGTGCGACCCGTAGCCGATGATCGACGCCGGGATCAGTTGGTCGCGCGGCGCGCCGGGCACAACCTGGCGCAGCGGGAAATCCGGGTCGAGGAACTGACTGTTCTGCTCGAAGCCGTGGATGTGGAAGATCTCGCCCAGCGTCCCGTCGGCAATCCACTGCCTCACCTGCCGGATGGCCGGCGAGTAGCGGAAAGTGAAGCCCAGCTTGGTGCGCACGCCCTTGGCATCCGCCGCCCGGGCCGCGGCGAAGGCCGGCTCCGCCTCGGTCGCCAACGGCTTCTCGGACAGCACGTGCCTGCCGGCGGCGATCGCGTCCAGGCTGAGCGGCAGATGCGTGTGGGTCGGTGTGCAGACATCGACCATCTGCACGTCCGGGTCGGCCAGCAGCGCTCGGTGGTCGGTGTAGATCCGACGTGCGCCGAACCGCTCGGCCATCGCCTGGGCACGCTCGGGCTCGATATCGCAGATGGCGACCAGGTCCACCCGTTCATGCGCGGCGTAGCCGGGCAGGTGCGCCTTCTCGGCCCAGCTGTGCGCCCCGATTACCCCGACCCCGAGTCTCGTCCCTGTCATGGCAGCGCCTTTCCGATCTGGTTCACATAGGCCTCCAGCTCGTCGTAGTTGTGGAAGCCGAGCGGGCGGCGCCCTTCCTCGATCTCGTAGATCATGGCGCAGAGCTTCTCGTTCAGTCGGACATCCACGCCGGCCCGGCGGCCGTAATCGATCAGCTTGCCGTTGGAGGAGCGCACTTCGGACGGCCGGTTCCGGTAGACGATGTCCCACCAGATGCCGGAGCCCTTCTTCTTGAACTGGTGGGCCTGCTCGTTCTGGTCCTTCTTCAGCAGCCAGATCGCGTGGTTGATGTTGTCGAGCAGGCGCCGCGTGTCGGCCGGCGTCTTCGGCCGGTAGTTGGCGGGGTCGAAGAAGTCGAAGGCCTCGACCGCGATCCCGTTCGCCTCCGCAATCTCCAGCGCCTCGCGCACGATCGCGCCGGCGATCCGGGCATAGCGCTCGACCCCCAGCGTCTCGCGGATGCGGGCATCGACCAGGGCGGAGAACACGACCTGGGCGGAATAGACCTCCTTGGCCCAGATCTGGCCCCAGATGTTGTCGGAGACCTGCACCTCGGTCAGCGCCGACAGCTGCCGGCCCAGTTCCTCCAGCCGCGGGGTGCGGCGGCCATCCATCTCGCCGAGCTGGATCGGCCCCTCATGGACGAACTCGATGTAGCCGGGATCGACCAGCGCGCCGCCGTAGTTCGGAATCGATCCGATCACCATGGCCTTGCCGTCGAAGCCGTTGGCATCAAGCAGGGCCACGATGTCGGGTTCGTTGAACCCGTTCTGATAGGAGACGATGGCGCTGTCGGGCCGCAGCAGCGGCAGCACCTGCCGCACCGCGTCGACGGCATGCTGTGACTTGGTGGCGACCAGCACCATGCCCAGCGGCTGGGTCAGCTGGTCCGGCGTCGCGGCCCGGACCGGAACCGTCATCTCGCCGCGGACGCCGTCGATGAAGAGTCCCCGGGCGTTGAGCGCGTCGACATGCTCCTGCCAGCGATCGACCAGGAGGACATCATGCCCCGCCTTGGCCATATACGCCCCGGCCAACCCGCCGATCGCGCCGGCACCGATGATGGTGATGGTCATGCTGTCGCTTTCGGCTGTCACGGGGTGGCGGGCGAAAACATCTCCAGGCTCTCGGGGCTGTGCACCTGCCCGTAGAGGTAGGTCAGGAAGGCCGGGCGCTGACTGGCGGGGACGCGCTCCCGCACGCGGCGCACGCTCTCATTGCCGGCCCAGTAGGAGGCGATGAACGGACCGCGGAAGGGATGGGCCGCCATGCGCAGCCGCCCCTGGATCCAGGCCTCCTGGCCGAAGGCGGTCCGGCGCAGATACTCGGCGACGCGATCGGCCGGCCAGCCATCCACCATCAGGTGCCATGCAGCACTGGTCTGGGCCGCGCTGCGCAGCCGGCGCAATTCGAGATGGATCTCGTCGTCCTCGTCCTCGATCCAGTCGATCAGTTGCACCGCCTGGTCGCCGATGCCCTCCTGGACGCAGCCGGTGACGGTGTTGGCGGTGCAGAGCAGGGCGTCGGCGTCCGACCGACCGGCCTCGACCTCGGCCCGGGTATAGAGCAGCTGGGTCACATGGCCCGGATGAACCTCGTGGCACACCAGATGCTTCAACGCCGATCGGGTGAAGCGCTGGTCGACATTCAGGTCCATCTGGCCCTGGTTGAAGTTGCAGCGGGCGGTGAAGGGCATGTCGCGCACCGGGTTGAGCGCCATCTCGTAGTCGCCGGTGTCGATGATGCGGGCATCCGTCCGCGCCTTGGCCTGTGCCAGCAGTTCGCTGAAGGTCGCCTCGAGCCGCTCGGGGTCGACGAAGCGCCCTTCTTCCCAAGCCTTGATGCGCTCGCCAAGATCCCCGCGGACGGCGCCCTGGCGTCGCAGCAGGGAGTCCAGCCGGCCGCGGATGTCCTCGATCACCGCCGGGTCGACCGGGCCGATCGGGGCGCCCACGAGGTCGCGGACCTTCTCCTCGAAGGACGGGCTGGCGCCGGCGAACAATCGGACCGCCACCTTGAGGGAGGTCAGCATGCCGCGCAGGAACACGGCGCGCGTGCCGTCGGGGACCTGGCCGACCGAGGATTCCAGAGCGGCGAGATCCTCCTGCACCTCGTCCCAGCTGGCATAGCGGCGGGCCGGGACGAGATCGGTGCCCATGTAGATCGGCACCAGTCCTTCCCCGTCCAGCAGGCTGGTGCCCCGCGGACGCGAGCGCTCGAACGCGTCGATGCCCATGGTCACGGCCGTCAGGGTGGCGCCGATCGCGGCGGGGTCGATGGTCATGCCGATGGCCTCGTCGTTGGCGGCGACCGGCGCCGACCGGCCTCGCCCCAGGATGAATTCCAGCGTGTTTCCGGCGGGATCGCGCAGCATAAGGCGGTCCGGGCTGACGGATGGCGGCTCCCCGAGCGCGACGCCGGCGCGCGAGACCACAGCGGTCAGGGCGTCCCATCGCTCGCTGTCGAGGCAGACGCCGAAGCTCCACAAGGAACCGGACTCGCCGCCGGACCGGGCCGACGAGACCGAGCCGCCATCTGCCAGACGGGCCGAGACCACATGGCCGAAGAAGTCGAAATCGATCGAATGCTCGTCTTCGTGTCGAACCCGGCATTGCAGGACTTCGCCATAGAACCGCTTGGCGCGCTCCAGGTCATCGACTGCGAAAGAGAGGTGGAATGGGTGTATGGCCATCGGATGCAACCGGTTCCGCGAGGCGTGCCGCTATGGCGGGGTGTTTTCCCGTCCGAGGGTAGACCGTTGGCCTCGGTCCACAAGGCGCATTAAGATTGCGAAACCATGATTTCAGGGAATGGATGTGCCGACCCGCCGCCGTCTGCTGCCCTCGCTGAACGCCATCCGCACCTTCGAGGCCGTGGCCCGCCACCAGAGCTTCACCCATGCGGCCGCCGAGCTATACGTGACCCAGAGCGCGGCCAGCCGTCTGGTCCGCAGCCTCGAGACATATCTCGACCTGCCGCTCTTCGTCCGCGTCAGCCGCCGGATCGAGTTGACCGACCAGGGCCGCTTCTACGCCGACCTGGTGCGGGATGCTCTCGACCGCATCGAGGCCGGGACGATGGAGTTGATTTCCACCCGGGACGGCGGCGGCACCCTGTCGATCGGCATGCTGCCGACCTTCGGCACACGGTGGCTGATCCCACGGCTGTCGGCGTTCCAGGCGCTGTACCCCGACATCGTCCTCAACCTCGTCAGCAACGACGGACCGCTCGACTTCGCGGCCCAGAAGATCGATGTGGCCGTGCGGTTCGGCCATGGCGGCTGGCCGGACGCCATCGCCGAGCCGCTGATGTCGGAGGAGGTGGTCGTGGTCTGCAGCCCCGCGATCATGGCTGGGCGTCATCCGCTCTCGGACTTCGACGCGCTCGAACACCACCGGCTGATCCGCCATGCGACCCGCCCGGATGCCTGGAACCACTGGTTCCGCTCGATCGACGTCACCCCTGCAGCGTTGCATTGGGGTCCGACGCTGGAACATTTCTACATGGTGATCCAGGCCGCGATCGCGGGGCTGGGGATAGCGCTGCTGCCGCGCCTTCTAGTCGAGGACGAGATCCAGCGCAGGGCCCTCATCGTCCCCTATGATGTCCGCGTTACCGGGCCGGGCGCCTACTATGTCGTCAGCCCGAAGGCAAAGGCCGAGCTGATGCGGGTCCGCGCTTTTCGCCGTTGGATCATAGAAACCTCCAAGGCGGCGTGAACACACCATGGCCTGTTCCGGCCGGCGAGCCGCCGCCGCGGCGGTTGCCCTGGGGAAGCCGAATAAGATCATCGCCTACGAGCCGAGCCTGCCCACTTCTCCAGAATCACTTTAGGAGCGTGGCGCTGATCGTCGCCCGAGCGATGGTCGCCCCGCAGAGGTGGGGTTGCCGGCATCGGCAACGAAACCATTCTCACCGTGCCGGACACCATCCCGCGGTGAGGCTTCGGTCTACTGGCAGCGCCACTCCAGCCCGACCAGACCAGGCAGATCGCGCAGCGCCCTGATCTTCGGCGGCGGCCCCTTGTCGGCGATGCGGTCGGTCCAGCACAGGTCGAAGCGCAGGGTGCTGCACGGCGGCTCCACGGCATGCTGGACGGTCAGCGCGGCGATGCGGAAGCCCGCGGCCTTCAGCCGGTCCTGCAGCGCCGGAATGTCGACATCGGGATCGGCCAGGGTCAACGCCAGTTGGGCCTGCCGTTCCTGCCGCATCCAGGCCTCGACCCATTTCAGCAGCCAGAGCGTGGCGATGCCAAGCCCCAGCGCGGCCAACCCGAGGCCGATCGACCCGGCACCAAAGCACAGCCCCATCATGGTCACGAACCACAGCGTCGCCGCCGTGGTCACGCCGACGACCATGTCGCCCCGGCGGAGAATGGCGCCGCCGCCGATGAAGCCCATGCCCGACAGGACACCCAGCGGCAGGCGCATCACGTCCATCCTGCTGAAAGACTCCGGCGTCTTGCCGGTCACTTGCAGCAGTTGGTTGGTCAGGATCATGGAAATGGCGGCGGCCAAGCAGGCCAGCAGCGTCGTCCGCAGCCCCGCGGGCCGGCCTTCGATCCCGCGATTGAGGCCGATGATGGCGCCGCCGGCGACGCTGAGGGCGAGACGGAGAGCGATGTCCCCTGCGCTCAGTTCCAGGTTCGTGCCGCTGGAACAGAATTCGTCGGGATATCGTTCCGGCCTGCTTCGACAAAGGACCGCCGCTTGGACCGAGGTGCTCCCATCCCCTCGCCAACGGCCGGCGGAACCGTTGCAGCGTCAGGTCTATTTGAATCCATGGGCATCGAGCCCTTGGAGAATCGATATGTCGAACGAAAACCCGAACAAGCAGAACCAGCCGGGCCAAACCAATCCCGGGCAGGTCAAGCGGCCGGATCAGAGCCCCCAGCAACAGCAGCAAGGCCGCCCCGGTCAGCCGAAGCAGCAGCAGCAGCAGGGTGAACGGCCGAGCCCGTCGCAACCCGGCCAGGCGCGCCCGGACGACAAGGCACGCCACAGCCAGGGTGGCCAGCAAGGACCGATGGATCGGTCCGGCAAGGGCGACCAGCGAAGCTGATCGCCGTTGGCCTGGAGCGAGGGTAGCGCGGGTGCGCAAGCGCTCGCGCTACCCTTTGTCAGCGTGGCACCGATAAGTCCGCATTGATTCGACGAGTGCTTCGAAGTGTTGGCGGGCCGGCTGGCAAGAAAGCTTGGCGATGCAGTCGTCTCATACGCGGAGACCGCGTTGGCGGATCCAGTCCTCACTATCCTCCTCTATTTTATTCTGCCGCTTTGGTTCGCCGCCGGCTTCGCTGACTGGCTTTGTCATCGTGCCGCCAATATCGAGTCGACCGCCGAAGCGAAGGAATCCCTGATCCATCTGCTGATGTTCGGCGAGATGGCGCTCCCGCTGCTGGCCGCGCTGTTTTTGGAAATCAACTCCTTGATCATCGCGTTGATGATCGTCGCCTTCCTGGCACACGAAGCGACGGCCCTGTGGGACGTCAGCCACGCGGTGACACGCCGCGCCGTGAGCCCCATCGAGCAGCACGTCCACAGCTTCCTGGAGATGCTGCCATTAATGACCGCCGCCTTCGTCACCGTGCTGCATTGGCCTTGCCTCATGGCTTTCCCACGCGTGTCTCCGTGTCGGGGAGGGCTGAGCCGGTCAAGGCCAAGCCTCGAGGATCTGATCCACCGGCGCGACCTCGATCTGCTGCGAGAAGCGCTCATGGAAGAGGCGGAGAAGATCTTCATGGGTGGTGTCGGACGTGCTGCAGACCGCGTCCTCCGCCAGCACCAGGCGGTAGCCCCGGTCGACGGCGCCGAGGGCAGTCGCCAGCACGCAGATATCCGTCTCGCCGCCGGAGAGGATGAGCGTGTCGATCGCGCCGGCGCGAAGCCGCTCACCGAGCCCCGGGGCCGTGAAGGCGGAATAGCCGTGCTTGTCGAAGACGAGGGCCGGCGGCACGAACTCCGCCAGCATCGGCACCAGCGCCAGCAGCCTGGGATCCAGCATTCCCCGCGTCATCTCCGCCCAGCGGGTGTAGTAGCGCCGCCAGCTGCCGGGCAGTTCGTCCGAATGCCGGGGCGGCAGGAAGCGGGTGAAGATGGTGTCCGCGGGCCGGTGTCGGACGAGGCGCCGCACCGAGGGCGAGGTCCGCTGCGCCCACGGCACATGCCAGGGGGTCTGCTGCGCGAACAGCTCCTGCATGTCGATGCAGAGATGGACGGTCCCGTCCCCCAACCGACCGAACGGCAGCGCCTCGTCGGGTGTCACGACGGTATCGCCGGCGATGACCGCGGCGAGGGCATCACAGCATCGGCCGGCCGCCGGTCACCGGCAGCAGGGCGGAATCATCCCCGCCGGTAATCAGCGCGACCTTCCCGTCCAGGCGGCCGCTGCCGCGATAGCTGTCCTCGCCGTGGTCCGGGCGTGGGTCCATGGCGGATGTCCTCCCCGGCGGCCGCTGCTGCTGCACTGGTTGCGGTGGGCACGGGCCGGCAGTCTTCGGATCGGTCATGGCGGTCTCCGTCGGATGTCCGGACGTCGATTGAATCAATGGGCCGAGGAGATCGCCGTTCCGTGGTCGGACGGGCCGCCGGTCAGTCAGCGAGAAAATCCAGCGGTTCCCGGTCAAGATCGCCCACGACGAGCGAGACGTGGCCCAGCATCGGGTCAATCGCTGGACGGATCATCGCTCGCCGTGGCGCCGTCGGATCAGGCTGCTTTCCGGTTGAGGCTGCTCTCGGCGAGCCTCGTCAACAGCTGGTCGGTCTTCTTCTCTTCCTGGAGCGTCTGGTCGAGCAGCCGCACGGCCTCGGGCAGGTTCAGCTTGGCGGCCCAGGCCTTCAGCGTGCCGTAGCGCGAGATCTCGTAGTGCTCGACGGCCTGGGCGCCCGAGAGCAGCCCGGCATCGAGCGCGGAGGTGTCCTTGAACTCCTCCATGATCTCCTTGCCTTCGTCGATGATGCCGACGATGGCGTCGCAGGTCTTGCCCTGCGCCCGCTTGCCGAGAAGGTCGAACACCTTCTCGAGGCGGTCGACCTGGCCTTCGGTCTCGTCGCGATGCGTCTCGAACGCGGTCTTGAGCTCGGCGGACTGCGCAGCCTTCGCCATCTTGGGCAGGGCTTTCAGGATCTGCTTCTCGGCTTAGTAGATGTCCTTCAGCGTGTCGAGGAACAGATCGTCGAGCGTCTTGTCAGTCGTTGCCATGAATCACCCCTATGGATTGTTGTCTTTCTGCAAATAACGGCCAAATATGGCCTCAGCGTTTTACTGCATCCCGGACGGCGTCCTTGGCCTTGCCGACTTCCTTCTGAACCTTGCCTTCGGCCTTATCCATCTTGCCGTCGGCTTGAAGGTTGCGGTCGCCGGTGACCTTTCCAGCGGCATCCTTCACGGCGCCTTTCGCCTGCTTGGCGGCGCCAGCGATCCGATCCTTGTCCATGTCCGGCCTCCAGAGTTGCAGACGACAGATGAATAGGCGCCGCAGCCTCTTCGTTCCTCGAAGGCCCTCCTTCTTGAAAACGAAACGATACGAAACGGCCGAATGCGAGAATGGGGAATACAACAAAGTATAATTTCCCCATTCACCCTGGACATTACTGACCGGGAACCAAGACTGGCCTCTTCCTCTTTACTAAGTCGCCATGAGGATCGCGACCTTCAACGTCAATGGAATCAACGGCCGATTGCCGCTCCTCCTCCGCTGGCTCGCATCCGCGGAGCCGGATGTCGTGTGCCTGCAGGAGCTGAAGTCGCCAGATGACCGGTTTCCGGCCGCCGCGTTGCGCGACGCGGGCTACGGCGCGATCTGGCACGGGCAGAAGGCCTGGAACGGCGTCGCCATCCTCGCCCGTGGGAGTGATCCGGTGGAGACCAGGCGCGGGCTTCCCGGTGACCCGAACGACAGCCACAGCCGGTATATCGAGGCAGCTGTCGCCGGCGTCCTGGTCGGCTGCCTCTACCTGCCGAACGGCAACCCGGCGCCGGGCGCGAAATTCGACTACAAGCTCCGCTGGTTCGACCGCCTGGCGGATTATGCTGCAACCCTCCTGGACCTCGAGATCCCGGTGGTGCTGGCGGGAGATCTCAACGTCATGCCGACGGATCTCGACGTCTATGCGCCGGCGCGCTGGCGGGACGATGCGCTGTTCCGTCCCGAGGTCCGCGCCGCCTATCGACGGCTGGTCGATCAGGGCTGGACCGATGCGCTGCGGACGCTTCATCCGGATGAGCGGATCTATACCTTCTGGAAGTACTTCCGGAACGCGTTCGCCCGGGATGCGGGCTTGCGCATCGATCACCTGCTGCTCAGCCCTTCGGTCGCCGACCGCCTTGTATCGGCGTCGGTCGACCGCCGAGCCCGCGGATGGGAGAAGGCGAGCGACCATGCGCCGGTCTGGATCGACTTGGCTGACTGACGGGGTGCGCCGCCAAGGTCGTCGACGGCATCAGTGGTTCGGCAACGATTCATCGGCGCGTGCGGGTGTCGCCACCACGACGTCCGGATCCCGGACAGCATGCAGATCCCGCATGAGCAGCCAGGCAAGTCCAGCGAGGTGGACCCTCGGCACGGCCGTCACGGTGTACCGCACCCGCCCGCAAAGGCAACCGCCGGTGATCGGATCCGGCTCTTTGCCCTCTCCTGGACGCGCCATCCGCTTACTGAAGGCCGGACTGTATGGTCTGGGCCTCCGACAGATGGTGTTCGACGATCGGCGCCAACTCCAGGGCCACGGCCTTGAGGTTGGGATCGCTGCCGGAATCGCCGTAGCTCTGCTGCAGCTTAAGCGCCTGCTGATGCCCCTCCACCTGTCCATCGATGTAAAGCCTGTCGAACTCCGAGCGGCGGGCCGATTTCAGCGCGGCAAGCTCGTCCTGGTGCTGTGGGTCGAGCTTCGCGGGAAGCTGGATCGGCAGGTTCGAGGCGGCGATGGCGCTGCGGATCTTGGCGGTCGACGCAGTGTGGTCCCGCACCATCATGGTTGCGAACTGCCTGACCTCGGCGCTGCGCCCGCGCTTGGCCGCGACCCTGCCGGCCTCGACCTCGAACAGGTCGCTCATGCCGGCCGTCTGGGCGTAGTTGGCCGGGTCCATCTGCGACGCCGGGGCCAGGGACGCCAGCACCGCCGCCGGTTCGTTCTCCTTGCTGCAGGCACCGAGAAGCAACGACCCCAGAACAGCGACGCTGGACAGCAACAGGACGGATCTCATGACGGATCTCCCTGAAAACGAATGCGATGTCCGATTGCAACGGGGCAGGCGCGCTCAACGTTCCGAATCTGTCGCAAAGTCCCATTGAGTCCGGAACGGGCGAGTCGTGCGGGCGCCCCTCTTCCGCCGACCGGGGACTGGCCATCCCGACGGGCTGGAACCGGCCTTCACGACGCGTCGTTTCCATGGACGATGGCGGGACCATCGGCGATGACGGCGCCTGGTCCTCCGCCGCCGCCATGCCACGCCGTCGCTGCTGAGCTACCAGCTGGGGACCGGGACGGGCCATTTCCCGGCCCAGGGCGCGACCGAGGCGACGGCGGCAAGCACAGCATACTAATCGGCCCGCGACGGGAGGTAGCCCAGGCGACAGACCTCCCGGAACACCGCGGCCGGTGGTCTCGTTGGCAGGGTAGGCAGATGATCGAATTGGCCAGACGGCCGCTTGTTCCGGCGCTCGCTGCCCCCTATCGCACTGCGTGGGAGTCAATCGTGGATCCGATCGTGATTTTGAAGCGCTGCAAACCCGGCGACCACCTGAAGGTGACGAACTCAAACGGTGACACAGACGACATCGTCGTCGACCGCGTGGATCTTCAGAACCAGCAGCTGATCCCGGTCTACGGAAACGCCATTGCCTTCGGCGATGTCGGGAAGGTCTCGAATGCGAGCGAGACCAACCGCAAATACCGTTCGGGCTAATCCCCGGCTCTGGAGTCTCGTGGCGCCGCCATTACTGCCTTCGGCGGGCCGGCCCCGTCCTCGCCTAGCTTGCCCGCTACACCCACCGCACACAGCGCACCGGGACGGAGTCATGAATTCGGCGGAGCGCCTGTTCGCCCGTCGTCAATCCGTGTGGGTGCTCGTCAGCCCGCGCAGGTGATTGTAGTACTGGGATCCATAGCTCGAAGGGGTGCCGGATTCGTCGGTGATCAGGCCGATGTTGAAGTCGCCGGTGCCGCAGGTGCCCGGCCAGGTGTTGAAGTTCCAGGCCATGTAGCCCTGCTTCTTGCCCTCGATGAAGGCCCAGAGCCGGTCCAGGTAGCCCGTGTCGCAGCTGGCGCCGAAGTGATTGGCCATGCCATGTTCGCCCACGATCAGCGGGACCTGGTCCATCACCGGCGCGACCTCGTCGTCCCAGCACTGCTGGCTGGTGCAGGACGCGAAGTTGTACTGGTGCCAGGAGGCGACGATGTTGTTCTCCGGATCCGTGGGCTTGTAGGCCAGCCAGTGGCTCAGGTCGCCCGCCAGGCTGAGCCCGCCGACCATCAGGACGTTCTCCGCCCCGGTGGCGCGCACCGTATCGACCAGCGCCTGCATCCCGACCGCGGTGTAGGACGTGCTGGTGTCCACATAGTCATCCGCGACCTTCACCGAGCAGCTGCTGCCCCCGTTGCGCCAGCAGCTCCAGGCCTGGGCCTCGGGCGGGTCGTTCAGCAGGAAGGGTTCGTTGTACAGGTCGAAAATCACCGCGCTGTTGCCCTTGAATGCGTTGGCCACGCTGGTCCAGAACGCGACGGAATGATCGGCGTTGGGCATCGGCTGGAAATCCAGCCCGATGGTCGACAGCGAGCCCGGCATCGCATAGTGCAGGTCGACGATGACGGCGAGGTTGTTGGCGGTCATCAGGTTGACGTAGTCGATGATGGCCTGCCGGTACGTCGCGCCCATAAAGGCTGCGTTCGCGCTGGTGGTGTTGATGCCCAGCCAGCACTGCTCGTTCAACGGAACCCGCACGGCATTGGCGTTCCACGACTTGACCGCATCGACGAAGGCCTGGTCGCGCGGCGTGGCGTCGTAGCCCTGCACGCATTCGAAGCCGGTGGTCCCGCGATTGACGCCGTGGACGAACAGCGCCTGCCCCTGGCCGTTGAGCAGCTGGTTGCCCTGCACATGTAGCCCGCTCATCGCCACGTTGGAGGGGCCGGAGCCCTGGCCGACCATCGCTAGGTCGTCCACATAGAACCGGGGCCCGGCCGCGTCGGAATAGTGCTTGATCGCCAGGGTGTCGATCGTGGTGTTCGCCACGCCGAGATCGGCCAGCGACACCTCGTACCGGGTCCACTGCCCCGCGGTCATGGGCGAGAGCACCACGGTGCCCAGGAAGCTGCCGGCGCGGAAGGCGTCGACCGACACCACCTGGCCGCCCGCGGTGCCGCCATGGGCCCAGAGTTCGAGCGTGTCGAAGCCCGCGGTGCTGAAGCCTTCCTTGTCGAAATAGAACTGGCCCCATTCGCCGGTGGGCGTGATGCCGATGGATTTGGTGCCGGCATGCACCGGGCTGGTGGTGGCGGTGTTGCTGCTGATGTTCCAGCCGCTGCCCGGCGTCCAGCCGTTGCGGAACTGGTCGTCGTAGAGGACCTGCCGGGTCGGCGCGACGCTGATCCCGATGTCGTCGACGAAGTATTGCGGCAGGGTGCCTGCGGTCGCGTTCTGGATGACGAAGCCGGTGATCTGCCGGTCCTGCGCGTCCAGCGCCGACAGATCGACCGAGTATTGCCGCCACTGGTTGGCCAGGAGCGGCGCCAGCGGCACGGGGGTGATCGGGTTGCCGCTGGCGTCCCGGGCCTCCACCTGCAGCAGCTGGCCGCCGGCCGTCCCGCCATGCGCCCAGAAGGTGAAGGCGCCATAGCCGGTGGTGCTGATCGCCACGGTGTGCAGGTACAGGCCGCCCCAGCCGCCTTGCACCAGCCGGATCGAGCGGGTGCCGCCATGCACCGTGGCGGTGTTGGTCAGGATCTGGCCGGACGACCAGCTCCAATCCTGCCAGCCAGCCTGCAGCGCATCGCTGTAGATCACCACCGGGTCGGCGGCGCGCGCACTGCCGAAGCCGAGCGTGCCGAGCAGTCCCATCAGGGCGAAAAGGCCCCGGAGCAAGCGGCTGTTCATGATGTCACCGCCACTTCATGACGCCCTGCCCGGGCGAGGCCAGCCACAGCGCGCCATTGGCGGCGACCCTGGCAAACAGCGCGAACGGATAGGCCAGGCCCTGGTTCTGCGCCGTCCAGGCCGAGATGCCGTTGGCGCTGGTGAGCACGCCCAGGCTGGTCGAGGCGTAGCCGCCGGCATGGACCGCGCTGGAGCTGCCGAGATAGACCCGGCCGGTGCCGGGATGGACCGTCACGGTGCTGGCCCAGTCATCGGCCTGGACGCGCGCCCAGCTCTGGCCATAATCCGCCGACCGGTACAGGCCCTTGCCGCTGCCCTTGACCGCGATCCAGATGTTGTTGTCGCGGCTGGCCAGATCCATCGGCCCGCTATAGGTCCAGACGTCGTGCAGCCAGTGCTGGCCCGCCGTCCAGCCGCTGGTCATGGCGGCGGGCAGGGTCAGCTGGCTCCAGGTGTTGACGCTGCCGCCCTGCCACGAGCGGTAGATCGCGCCGGCCGACAGGGCGAACACGCCGTTGGTCGCGGTGTAGTAGATCCGGAAGCAGTCGTCGTTGGGGCAGTTCAGCACCATCTGCCACGAGGCGCCGTCATCCTCGCTCAGATACACATCACCATTGACGGCCGCGTAGACCCAGCGCGACGTGACGGTGCTGTCGGGCGCCACGGTCAGCCCCTCCAGGCGCCGGATCGGGCTGGGCAGCCCCTGGGTCAGCTGCTGCCAGGTCGCGCCACGGTTCGTGCTCTTCAGCAGATACAGCGGTTCGGCGCAGGGGGTGCCGCAATTCTCCATATTGCCGCCCAGCTGGGCCCAGACCACGTCGGGGCGGCTGGGATCCGCGGTCACGCTCAGGCTGTTGCCGCCCTTGCCGGCCCATCCGCCGGTGTATGGCGCGGCGTCCAGGCTGGTCCAGCTGCTGCCGCCATCGTCCGAGCGCCACAGGCCGAGATCCATGTATCCGGCATAGACCAAGTTGGCGTCAGCCGCGCTCTGCTCGACCACGATCGGCACCACATTGTCGATGCCGCGCGAGCGCCACTTGCCGGTGACCGCGGTGGAGACGCTGTCGCTCCAGTTCTTGGCGCCATCGCTGCTGGCGTAGAGGAACTGGTTGTTGGTCCACAGCACGGTGTTGGGGAATGAGGGGTTATAGCCGAGGGTCTGGCCGAGCCCCTGGTAGCTGAAGCCCATTCCCCAGTCCTCGTCGGCCTGGGACCAGCCGCCGGTGACGCTCAGGGTGCGCTTGACCCAGGTCGCCCCACTATTGCTGCTCTCCCACAGAAAGCTGCCATAGGTCCCGGCAGGGCGCAGGGCCTGGTCGTCGAGGCCGACGATCCGGACCCGGCTGGAGTTGGAGGGGTCGGCCAGGATGATCCCCGAAGGCGCCTGGGCGCCGGAGGCGAGGAGCGTCCAGGAGTATCCGGTTTCCAGAGACTTATAGACCTGCGGCGCATTGCCGGTCGCGACCACCGTCGCATACATCAGGTTGAGGTTCTGCGGGTCCTGGCCGTAGGCGATGTCGACCAGCTTGCCCTGCTGCGGGTCGAGCCGGGTGAAGGTCTGGCCGCCATCGGTGGAGAAATGCGCCTGGTAGATCACCTGGCTTTCCGGGCGGTCCGGAAAGCGCCCCCGGCCGCTGATCGCCCAGACGCCGTCGGGATCCACGGGATGGGTGCGCAGCCCGGTGATGCGCAGGCCGGCGGGCAGGTTGGACCCCGTCGCGCTCCAGGTCTGGCCCGCATCGGTGGAGCGGATGATGTAGGGCTGCAGGGCGTCCCACTGCGGGTGCACCGCGGCGTAGACGATGTTCGGATTGGCCGACACGGCGATCGCGGCGATGTAGCCAGTGGCGTATTTCCGGCTGAAGCCGGTGCCGTTGCTGTTGCCGACGAAGAGCCCGCCATCGGTGCCGACCAGCAGCTTGCCCGAGGGGTGGGCCGCCAGCGATGCGATATGGGTGACGGTCAGCCCCTGGGCCGACCCCACCGCGGTCCAGCTTGCCCCCGCATTCGTGCTGAGATAGAGGCCACCGAGATCGGAACCGGTGGCCCAGTATCCCTCGGCGGTCACGACGGGCGAGTTGAACGCGCCGCCACCGCCGGGGTTGCCGGGCTTCCAGGTCAGTGTCTGCGCGTGGCCGAGCGACGGCGCGAACAGGAACAGCACCGCCATCAAGGCGATCATGACTCTATGGTTCACCGGGCCCCCCTCCGGTTGATTGTCAAACGGGCCTGACCGACGCCCCCTGTCCGGAGCCGACCGGAACGCCCTTCCCGATAAAATGATCCCCATCCAGACCAGCGCCGCAAAATCGATCCGGCTTGCTGGATCCTGAGAGGTCCGCAGTCCCCCGGCCGCGAATCACTTCCTATATATGCCACTCCAGGCCGACACATTCCTGCAACGCGCGCAAGATCCCATCGGCACAAGGCGAAACAAATTCATCGGCCCATGCGGGCGACCGCCGCGCCCGGCCGTCGACGGGCTGGAACCGGCCGTCGCGACGCGTCGTTTCCATGGCGGATCACTGTAGAGGAGCATGGACATGCCTGCGAAATCGAAGGCGCAGCAGAAGGCGGCGGGAGCGGCCCTCTCGGCCAAGCGCGGCGAGCAGAAGGTCGGCGACCTCAAGGGCGCTTCGAAGTCGATGTACAAGTCGATGAGCGAGACGCAGCTCGACGAACTGGCTTCGACCAAGCGGAAGGGCAGGCCCGACCACGCCTCGAAGTCGTAGCAGCGACGATCGGGCGCCATGACATGAGGGCCAACCTCGGCGCAGCGTCGACCGATCCGGCCGTGGGTCGGCGCTCGACTCCGGCGGTGTTGAGGCCGGGCGCCAACAGCTGGCGGGTCGAGCCGGCCCGGCGTGCTGCGGTGCTGGTGGATGCCGCCGCCTATTACGGGGCGCTGCGGGCGGCGATGCGCCGGGCGAAGCGCAGCATCGCCATCATCGGCTGGGACATCGACAGCCGCACGCCGCTGGTGGGGCCGCAGGGTGTGCCCGACGATGGGCTGCCCGCGCAGCTCGGCGATTTCCTGTGCGCCCTGGTGCGTGACGAGCCGCAGCTGTCGATCAGGCTGCTGCTGTGGAACTACTCGCTGCTCTATGCGCTGGAACGCGAGTCGCTGCCGCTGCTCACCCTGCAATGGAGCACCCCGCGCCAGATCGAACTGTGCCTCGACGACGAGATCCCGGTCGGCTCCTCGCATCATCAGAAGATCGTGGTGATCGACGATGCCGTCGCCTTTGTCGGCGGGCTCGACCTGACGATCCGGCGATGGGACACGCCGGCCCACGCCCCCGCGAACGGGCATCGGGTCGACCCCAGCGGCGTCCCCTACCCTCCTTTCCACGACGTCCAGTTGATGGTCGATGGCCCGGCCGCCATCGCGCTGGCGGCGCTGGCCCGGTGGCGCTGGGAAAGAGCCACGGACGAGGTCCCTGTCCCCGTCCCTGTCGCCAACGACCCATGGCCCGATGCGGTGGCGCCGGATTTCCGCGACGTCACGGTCGGCATTTCCCGGACGCTGCCGTCCTATCCCGGCGAGCGTGAGGTCCGGGAGGTCGAAGCCCTGTTCGAGGACATGATCGAATCCGCCGAGACCACGATCTACATCGAGAACCAGTTCCTGACCTGCACCCGCCTCGCCATGCGTCTGGCCGCGCGCCTGCAGGCCGTCCCCGGGCTCGAGGTCGTGATCGTCGGGCCCCACATCCACAACAGCTGGATCGAGCACCGCGCCATGGTGTCGGGACGGGTCCGCTTCATCGCGACGCTTCGCGCCGCCGGGGTCGGCGACCGCATTCGCCTGCTGCACCCCCGCACCAGCCGTGACGGCGCGGCGACCGACATCATGGTGCATTCCAAGCTGATGATCGTCGACGACCGGCTGCTGCGGATCGGGTCCGCCAATCTGTGCAACCGCTCGATGGCTGTCGACAGCGAATGCGACCTTACGATCGAGGCGGCCGACGACGCCGACCGAACCGCGATCACGGCGGTGCGCAACCGGCTGCTGGCGGAGCATTGCGGCATCGGGGCGGAGGACATGGCGCGGCGGATCTCGGCCTCCGGGTCGGTGCGCGCCGCCATCGACGCTCTCGCCCACGGCAAGCGCTGCCTGCAGCCGACCGACGATGGCGGGACCATCGGCGATGACAGCGCGTGGTCCTTCGCCGCCGTCGCGGACCCGCATCGGCCGCTTCTGGGCGCCGGCCTGATCGAGCGGGCCCTGGGTTCGGTCACGGCCCGGTGGCGCGGCCTGCTGCGGCTTGCCCCGGTGGTCCTGGCGGCCGTGCTGCTGGTCCTGGCCTGGCGCACCACCGCGCTGGCCGAATGGACGCGGCCGGACCTGCTGCAGGGGGCTCTCCAGGGCATCGGCGAGCAGGGGCTTGCCCCCCTCGTGGTCATCGGCCTGTTCGTGCTGGCCGGGCTGGTCATGTTCCCGGTGACGGTGCTGATCGCCGCCACCGCCGCCGCCTTCGGGGCATGGCCCGGCGTGGCCTATGCCGGCGCCGGAGCCCTCGCCAGCGCGCTCGTCACCTATTTCATCGGCCGCGGCCTGGGGGAAACCATCCTGCGCGACGCCATGGGCCCCCGCCTCGGCCGCATCCGCGGCGCCATCGCCCGGCGCGGCATCATCGCCATGACGAGCATCCGCCTGGTTCCCATCGCGCCCTTCACCCTGGTCAACCTCGCCGCCGGCGCGGCCCGGATTCCGATCGTCGACTACGCCGTGGGAACCGCCCTGGGGCTGGCGCCCGGCCTGATCACCCTCTCGGCGCTGGGCGACCGCATCATGCCGATCTTCCGCGCGCCGTCGCTGCTGGATGTGTCGATCCTGATCGCCGTCGTCCTCGCCTGGATCGCCCTCTCGATCGGCCTGCAGGCGCTGGTGATGCGGCGACGGCAAACCGACCGGTGACGTTCGACACGGCCCCGATCCGCCTGCTGACCTGGAACATCCATGCCGGCATCGGCCCGGATGGCCGCTACGACCTCGACCGCATCATCGCGCTGATCCGCCGTCATGCGCCCGACATCATCGCCTTGCAGGAGGTCGATTCCCGCGGCCGCGATGCGACCTCGCCCTTCGCCCTGCTGGCGACGGCGCTCGGCAGCCACGCCGCAGAGGCCCGGACCATCGTCGCCCCGGACGGGCATTACGGCCATCTGCTGATCAGCCGCTGGCCGCTGTCGGCCACCCGGCTGCATGACCTGTCGCTGCTCGGCGAGGAACCCCGCTGCGCCATCGAAACCATCGTCTCGACGCCGGGCGCGGCGCTTCACGTCACCGCCGTGCATCTCGGCCTGAAGCTGTCCGAGCGCCGGCGCCAGGCGGAGATGCTCGCACGGATCGCGAACAGCCCGGCGGAAACGTCGGTCATGCTCGGCGACTTCAACGACTGGACCTGGCGCGGGGCCGTCCGCAAGGGCCTCGCGCAGGTGCTGCCGGCCCGCACACCGCAGCGCACCTTTCCGGCACGCTGGCCCCTCCTGACGCTGGACCGGGTCTATTGCCGTCCGCACGCAGCGCTGATCCGCAGCTGGGCCGACCCGGACGGGCGCCACGCCTCGGACCACCTGCCGCTGATCGCCGAGATCCGCCTGGCACCGATCCTGCAAGCACCGCCGGACCCGCCGATCGGAACCGACGATCTGCCGGAGAACCGGCCTATCCGTGCGAGCCGTTCGCGACAGGAACTCTGATCGGCACCGGGACATTGACTCAGTGGAAGAGCAGGCGGCGATCCGGATCTCGCCTGCTTGTCACTCTCGCCTTCCCGGCACATCCGGACTGCGCGCAGGTCCGCGATCCCGCGGCGACAGCAGACCTCGCCGTGCCGGAAGGCAAGGCCGACGACCGTGCCGCCTCGTCGGCCGGACATATTCAGCGGATGGGATGGAACCGACATGCAGGATCCCGACAAACTCGAACTATCCCGGCGCGGCCTCATGGTCGGGACAGCGGCATCCGTGGCGATTACCGCGGCGCCGTCGATGGCCAGGGCCCAGCCCGCCGTCACCGGGGCGCCGTTCACCTCGAAGGTGTCCTTCGAGGTGAACGGCCAGCATCACCATTTTGATCTCGACACCCGGACCACGCTGCTCGATGCGTTGCGCGAGCACCTGCACCTCACCGGCACCAAGAAGGGCTGCGACCACGGCCAGTGCGGCGCTTGCACGGTGGTGGTCGATGGCCGCCGGATCAACTCATGCCTGACGCTGGCGGTCATGCATGAGGGCAACAGCGTCACCACCATCGAGGGGCTGGGCGTGCCCGACGGGCTGCACCCGATGCAAGCCGCCTTCGTCAAGCATGACGGCTATCAGTGCGGCTACTGTACGCCCGGCCAGATCTGCTCGGCCGTGGCGGTGCTCGACGAGATCGCAGCCGGGGTGCCTAGCCATGTCAGCGCCGACCTCACCGCGCATCCGCAAGTGACGGCGGCCGAACTGCGCGAGCGGATGAGCGGCAACATCTGCCGCTGCGGCGCTTATTCCAACATCGTCGACGCGATCACCGAGGTCGCCGGGAGGCAGGCATGAGGTCCTTCACCTACGAACGCGCCGCCTCACCTGCAGAAGCCGCGGCGGCGGTCACGCGCATCCCGGGCGCCAAATTCATTGCCGGCGGCACCAACCTGCTCGACCTGATGAAGCTCGAGATCGAGACGCCGGCCCACCTCATCGACGTGAACGGGCTCGCGCTCGATAAGGTCGAGGCGACGCCGGAGGGCGGACTGCGGATCGGCGCGCTGGTCCGCAATACGGATCTTGCCGCCGATCGGCGCGTGCGGCGCGACTATGGCCTGCTCTCTCGTGCCTTGCTCGCAGGCGCTTCGGGCCAGTTGCGCAACAAGGCGACGACAGCGGGCAACCTGCTGCAGCGCACACGCTGCCCGTATTTCTACGACACCAACCAACCCTGCAACAAACGCCAGCCTGGCAGCGGTTGCGCCGCCATCGGCGGGGTCAGCCGCCAGCTTGCGGTGCTGGGGGTGAGCGACGCGTGCATCGCGACCCATCCGAGCGACATGGCGGTGGCGATGCGCGCGCTCGACGCCGCCGTGGAGACCGTGCGGGCCGACGGCACGACGCGGAGCATCCCGATTGCCGAATTCTACCGCCTGCCGGGCGACACGCCGCACATCGAGACGACGCTGGAGCCCGGGGAGCTGATCACGGCGGTCACCCTCCCCAAGCCGCTCGGCGGCACGCAGATCTATCGCAAGGTGCGGGACCGGGCCTCCTACGCCTTCGCGCTGGTCTCGGTCGGCGCGATCGTGCAGCGCGACGGCACCGGGCGCGTCGCCCTGGGCGGCGTGGCCCACAGGCCCTGGCGGGTCGAGGCCGCCGAGACGGAGCTGCCGCACGGCGCGAAGGCGGTCGCGGAGCGCCTGCTTGCCGATGCCAAGCCGACGCACGAGAACGCATTCAAGCTGCTGCTGGCCGAGCGCACGCTCGGCGCGGTGCTGGCCGAAGCGAGGGCCTGAGCCATGAAGTTCGACACCCCCGCCACCACCAATCCGATCGACCAGCTCAAGATCGTGGGCAAGCCGAGAGACCGGATCGACGGTCCGCTGAAGACCACGGGCACTGCGCCCTATGCCTATGAACGGCATGATGCCGTGCCGGACCCGGCCTACGGCCATGTCGTCGGTGCGGCCATCGCCAAGGGCCGGATCGCGTCGATCGACCTGAGCCACGCGAAGGCCGCGCCCGGCGTGCTCGCCATCGTCACCGCGGACAATGCCGGCAAGCTGGGCAAGGGCGACTACAACCCGGCCAAGCTGCTCGGCGGCCCCGCGATCGATCACTATCACCAGGCGATCGCGGTCGTCGTCGCGGAGACCTTCGAGCAGGCGCGAGCCGCAGCGCAGCTGATCCGCGTCGACTATGTCAGCGCCGAGGGTGCCTTCGACCTCGCGGCGGCGAAGGACTCCGCCGTCACCCCCAAACCCGGCGTCGGCGGCCCCCCGGACACGGCCTTCGGCGACTTCGCCGGCGCGTTCGCCGCGGCGCCGGTCCAGCTCGACGCGACCTACACCACGCCCGATCAGGGGCACGCGATGATGGAGCCGCATGCCTCGATCGCAGCGTGGGATGGGGACAAGCTCACGATCTGGACCTCGAACCAGATGATCGACTGGGGCACGGGGGATGTGGCGAAGACGCTCGGCATCCCCAAGGAGAAGGTCCGCCTGATCTCGCCCTTCATCGGCGGCGGCTTCGGCGGCAAGCTGTTCGTGCGGTCCGATGCACTGCTTGCGGCGCTGGGCGCCCGAGTCGCGCGGCGGCCGGTGAAGGTAGCGGTGCCTCGGCCCCTCATCTTCAACAACACCACCCACCGGCCCGCGACGATCCAGCGTATCCGCATCGGCGCGGCCCGGGACGGCAGGATCGCCGCGATCGGCCATGAGGGATGGTCCGGCAACCTGCCGGGCGGCGAGCCCGAGACCGCGGTCAACCAGACTCGCCTGCTCTATGCCGGCGCCAACCGGATGACGACGACGAAGCTCGCGGCGCTCGACCTGCCCGAGGGCAATGCCATGCGCGCGCCAGGCGAGGCGCCGGGCCTGATGGCGCTGGAGATCGCCATCGACGAGATGGCCGAGAAGCTCGGTCTCGACCCGGTGGAGTTCCGCATCCTCAACGACACCCAGGTCGATCCCGAAAAGCCCGAACGGCCGTTCTCGCAGCGCAACCTGGTCGAATGCCTGCGCACCGGTGCCGCCCGCTTCGGCTGGAGCAAGCGGACCCCGCAGCCTGGCAAGACGCAGGACGGGCGCTGGCTGGTCGGCATGGGCGTCGCCGCCGCATTGCGCAACAACCTCGTGACGACATCGGCGGCACGCGTCCGGCTCGACAGTCGGGGGGATGTGACGGTCGAAACCGACATGACCGACATCGGCACCGGCAGCTACACGATCATTGCCCAGACCGCGGCCGAGATGATGGGCGTGCCGCTCGACAAGGTGGTGGTGCGCCTGGGCGACTCGACCTTCCCGGTCTCGTGCGGGTCGGGCGGGCAATGGGGCGGCAACAATTCGACCGCCGGCGTCTATGCCGCCTGTTTGAAGCTGCGCGAGGCGGTGGCGCAGAAGCTGGGATACAACTCGGCCGAGGCGGTATTCGCCGACAGCCATGTGCATGCGGGCAACCGCAGCGTGCCGCTGGCCCAGGCCGTCACGGAAGGCGACATCGTGGCCGAGGACGCCATCGAATATGGCGACCTCGACAAGACGCACCAGCAATCGACCTTCGGCGCGCATTTCGTCGAAGTCGGCGTCGATTCCGCGACCGCCGAGATCCGCGTCAGGCGGATGCTGGCGGTGTGCGCCGCCGGCCGCATCCTCAACCCGAAGACGGCGCGCAGCCAGGTGATCGGCGCGATGACCATGGGTGTCGGCGCGGCGCTGATGGAGGAGCTGGCGGTCGACAAGCGCATCGGCCTCTTCGTCAACCACGACCTCGCCGGCTACGAGGTGCCGGTCCATGCCGATATTCCGCACCAGGAGGTGGTCTTCCTCGACGAGACCGATCCGATGTCGTCCCCGATGAAGGCCAAGGGCGTCGGCGAGCTCGGCATCTGCGGGGTTGGCGCCGCGGTCGCCAACGCGATCCACAACGCGACCGGCGTGCGCGTGCGGGACTATCCGATCACGCTCGACAAGCTGCTGGCCCGGCTGCCGGAAGTGGCATGATCGGATATGAAGCGCCGACCACAGATCCAGGCGCATCTCTCGGCCAACGAAGACGATCACGTCTTTGGGATGTCGGGGATCGAGCCGACAGGTCGGCGATAACCGCGATGTCGGTCGTTGAGTCGATATTCGACCCAGGCGACCGCCCCGGACCCAGGAGTGAGCGAACATGACCGCTGCGATGGATCGGCCCGAGGCAGCCCCGCTTCCGCAACCAAAGGATCCGGAGCTCTGGGCCCTGGCCAACTGCATCCGGGCCCTCTCGATGGACGCGGTGGAGCGGGCCAAGAGCGGGCATCCCGGCATGCCGATGGGGATGGCCGACATCGCCACGGTGCTGTTCCGCGATTTCCTGACCTTCGATGCCTCGGACCCGCACTGGATCGACCGGGACCGCTTCCTGCTATCCAACGGCCACGGCTCGATGCTGCTGTACAGCCTGCTGTACCTCACCGGCTACCGCGACATGACGATCGAGCAGATCCAGCGCTTCCGGCAGGTCGACAGCCGGACCCCCGGCCACCCGGAATACCACCATGCCGACGGCATCGAGACCACCACCGGGCCGCTGGGCCAGGGTACGGCCAACGCCGCTGGCCTGGCGCTGGCCGAGCGCGTCATGAACGCCAGCTTCGGCGACGATCTCGTCAACCACTTCACCTATGTCTTCCTCGGCGACGGCTGCCTGATGGAGGGCATCAGCCATGAGGCGATCTCGCTGGCCGGGCACCTCCGGCTCGGCAAGCTGATTGCCTTCTTCGACAACAACTCCATCACCATCGACGGCCCGACCAGCCTGTCCGTCTCCGACCACCAATCCGACCGCTTCCGGGCGTCGAACTGGCATGTGCTGGAGATCGACGGGCACGACACCGACCAGATCCGCGCCGCGATCACCGAGGCCCAGGCCGTCACCGACAAGCCGACGCTGATCAATTGCCGCACCATCATCGGCTTCGGCATGCCGACCCGGGCCGGCACCCAGAAGGCCCACAGCGACGCCCCGGGCGAGGCGGAGATCGCCGGCGCGCGCGAGCAGCTGGGTTGGACCGCGCCGCCCTTCGAGATCCCGGACGACCTGCTGCAGGCCTGGCGGGCGATCGGGTCGCGCGGCCGGGACAAGCGCCTGGCCTGGGTCGAACGAGTGAAGCAGGCGCCGGAGGCGTTGCGTGGGGATTTCGAGCGCCGCAACCGCGGCGACCTGCCCGACAACTGGAAGCAGGCGATCGTTGGGGCGCGGCAGGACTTCGTCCAGGCCGGCAAGCCGATGGCGACGCGGCAGGCCAGCGGCGCCGTGCTCGACCACCTCTTCGCCGCGATCCCCGAGCTGCTCGGCGGATCGGCCGACCTGACCCCGTCCAACAACACCAAGGCCGCCGGGGAGGTCGAGATCCGCCCCGGCATGTATCACGGCTCCTATGTGCATTACGGCGTCCGCGAGCACGGCATGGCGGCGATGATGAACGGGATCGCGCTGCATGGCGGCCTGATCCCATATGGCGGCACCTTCATGTGCTTCTCGGACTACTGCCGCCCGTCGATCCGCCTGGCGGCGATGATGGAGATCCGCACCATCTTCGTCATGACCCATGACTCGATCGGCCTGGGCGAGGACGGTCCCACCCACCAGCCGATCGAACATCTGGCGGCGCTTCGCGCGATTCCGCATCTGGCGGTGTTCCGCCCGGCGGATGCGATCGAGACCGCCGAATGCTGGGAGGTGGTGCTGGACACGCCGCGCCGGGCCGCCCTCCTGGCCCTGTCCCGCCAGCCGGTGCCGCTGCTGCGGCGAGAGGCAGGGGGTGAGAACAAATCCGCCCGGGGCGCCTATGTCCTCCACGAGGCCGAAGGCGGCCCGCGGCAGCTCACCATCATCGGCACCGGGTCGGAGTTGCAGCTGGCGGTGGCCGCCCGCGAGGCGCTGCAGGCCGAGGGCGTGCCGACGGCGGTGGTGTCGATGCCGTGCCGGCTGCTGTTCGAGCAGCAGGATGCGGCGTATCGCCGGGATGTGCTGGTCGACGGCACCGCCCGCGTCGCCGTCGAAGCCGCCGTCGAGCTGGGCTGGGAACGCTACCTGGGGTTCGACGGAGCCTTCGTGGGCATGCGCGGCTTCGGCGCCTCGGGCAAGATCGCCGACGTCTACGCCAAGTTCGACATCACGGTGGACGCCGTTGTGGGAGCGGCCCGCAAGACCCTGTCCTCCAAAATGTGACCGTCGACCGAGAGGCCGGCTGCGCGATCCGGGGATGGTTTTGGGAGCATTGGGCCGCGCAGATTTCCAGGACGATTCTCTTCAATAAAATTCGTAAGAAAATATTGTTTTCACCATTACTAATTCGTTAATATGAGATGTTTTTATATGCCATATTTTGATTATTACTACTTCTAATATGGGAATTCTCCCCGATCATTTTCACGTCCACGGAACTCATAACTCAGCCAGCCCGTTGCCATGGCAAGTCCTCAGCAAGGAGCAAGGCCATGGAACATCGCGAAGAGACGACGACCCTGATCTCGGCGGAGAAGGTGTCCGGCACCGACGTCTACAACACCGCAGGCGACAGCCTGGGCGAGGTGCATGACGTGATGATCGACAAGGTCTCGGGCCGCGTCACCTATGCGGTGATGTCGTTCGGCGGCTTTCTCGGCATCGGCCAGAAGTATCATCCGCTGCCCTGGTCCTCGCTGGTCTACGACACCGACAAGGGCGGCTATGTCGTCAGCCTGTCCAGCGAGCAGCTCGAAGGCGCGCCGGTCTTCAGCGACGATGTCGAGCCGCAATGGACCCGGGAGTATGAGCAGGACATCCACGATCATTACGGCGTCCGGCCTTATTGGGACGGCCTGCCGCCTCGCTGAACGATCTGCAGCGGCGAAAAGCAATCCAAGGACCCCGGCTTCGGCCGGGGTTTTTGCGCCCGACCCGATTGCAATCATCGCAGCCAACTCCATATACCATCCACCTGGATGGTAGGAGGATGGTGGTCATGGCCGGCGCGACGCGGGATCTTCGGCCAAAGGCGGCCGACAGCGAGAAGATCACGATCAATCTCGGCTATGTCGATCTCGGCCATATCGACCTGCTCGTGCGCGAGGGCTTCTACTCCAACCGGACCGATCTCATCCGCACGGCCATCCGCAACCAGCTGGAACGGCATGGCGACGCCATCCAGCAATCCGTCGCCCGCCATCGCCTCGACCTCGGCCTTCGCCGGTTCGACCGACGCGAGTTGGAAGCCGCGCGAATGGCCGGGGAGATGCTGCACATCCAGGTCCTGGGGCTGGCCGTGATCGCCGATGACGTCACCCCTGAACTGGCCCGCGAAACCATCGCCTCCCTTCACGTGCTCGGGGCCCTGCAGGCCGGCGCCGCCGTGAAGGCCGCCCTCAGCGACCGCATCCGGTGACGAAGCGGCTGCAGTCCGCACACCGACCATCTCGGCCGATCAAGGCGGGCACAGATCTCGCCCTGGCGGATTTCGGCACACAGGACCATGCTGCCATGATCGCACGCCCCAAGATCGACATGCAGGAGGCGACCCGCCTCACCCGCGCCGGACGGCTCGGCGAAGCCATGGCGCTTCTGCGCGGCGCTGTTGCCTCGCCGCCGCCAAGCCCGCCGGCGTCGGAGACCAACTCCGCAGAGATGCCCGGCCCCGGCGGGCGCACCATCATCGACATGGTGCCGCCATCCCCGGGAACCGGCGAGACCTGGACGCCGCCCCAGCCCGGCGATCCCGCCGCCGCGCCGGCTGGCCGGCCGCAAGCCCGCGAGGCATTCCGCGGGTTCCTCGATCGCTTTCGGCGACCGCACGCCCCTGCCGGTGACACCGTCGCGCCCGGCCGCCCCGCTGCCCCGGGGGCGGCTCCGGCGCCTGATGGCGCCCGGTTCGACGAATGCAGCTACGCCGGCCAGACGGGGCGGCGGACATACAAGCTGTACATCCCCGGCGGCCGTGCCGAACAGGCACTGCCGCTGGTGGTGATGCTGCATGGCTGCACCCAGTCGCCGGACGACTTCGCCGCCGGCACACGCATGAATGAGCTGGCCGAGGAGCAGGGTTTCCTCGTCGCCTATCCCGAGCAGACCCGGTCGGCCAATGCCTCTCGCTGCTGGAACTGGTTCAACCCGGGCGATCAGCGGCGCGACGGCGGCGAACCGGCGCTGATCGCCGGCATCACCCGCCAGATCATGCGCGATCACCCGGTCGATCCCCGGCGGGTGTATGTCGCCGGCCTGTCGGCAGGCGGTGCCGCCGCGGCGATCATGGGGGCGGCCTATCCCGACCTCTACGCCGCCGTCGGGGTGCATTCCGGACTGGCCTGCGGGGCCGCCAGCGACATGATGTCGGCCTTCACGGCGATGCGCCAGGGCATGCCGCCGGCGGCGGCCAGTTTGCGCCGGTCCGGCGCCGCTGTCCCGACCATCGTGTTCCACGGCGATCGCGACACCACCGTCAGCCCCGTCAACGGCGACCAGGTGCTGGCCCAGGCCGAAGCCGTGTCCGACCTCCGCACGACGGTCAGAAACGGGACCGCCCCGGGCGGCATCGGCTACACCTGCACGATCCGGGCGGACGACGCCGGTCGCCCGATGTCGGAGCACTGGGTGCTGCACGGCGCCGGCCATGCCTGGTCGGGCGGCAGCCCGGCCGGTTCCTACACCGAGCCACGCGGGCCGGACGCCAGCCGTGAGATGATGCGCTTCTTCCGGCGGCAACTCGGCGAGTGAGGGAAGCGGAGCGGCCGGGCGATCTGAGGCGTTCATTGCCCTGGCTGATCGGTCGCACCGGCCCAGGTTTCGGCGATGGCGACCACCGCGGCGTTGACCGGGCCGGCCGTGATCGAGGGGATGACCGAAGCGTCGACCACGAAGAGCCCGTCGATGCCGCGCACCCTCAGATCGCCGTCGACGACGGGACCGAGGCTGCAGGTGCCGACCGGGTGATGATGGGTCATCGCCGCCCGGGCCAGGAAGGCGTCGAGATCGACATCGGCCTCCACCCCAGGCCCAGGCAGGATCTCGCCATCGTTCCAGTCGCGGAGCGGCGCGGCCCGGCCGACGGCGCGAGCCAGGCGCAGGCTGGCCCGGAAGCTCCGCCGGTCCTGGCCGGTCGAGAGATAGGCGGGATCGATGATCGGGACATCCGCCACCGACGGCCCGCCGGGCCGCAGCGAGCCGCGGCTGGTCGGGTGAGTGACGCCGCACATGATGGTGTAGGCGCTGCCCGCCTCCGGCCGCGCAAACGCCTCGGTCACCACCGGCAGCACGACGCAGGCGAGCACGACATCCGGCGATCCCTCCGCCCGGGACGGGTCGTCGCAGTGCAGGTACATCAGCGATTCCGAATGCTGCAGCCGCGACGGCGCGACCGGCCGCCGGGCGCGGTAGACATTGCCGGCCGCGAGCAGATGGTCGTGCAGGTTGCGCCCGACCTCCGGCAGCTCGTGCCGGCAGGCGATGCCGGCCCCGCGCAGGGTGTCGGGGTCGCCGATGCCGGACCGCATCAGCAGCAGCGGCGAGGCGACCGTGCCGGCGCAGAGCACGATCCGGTCCGCGGTCAGGATCTCCTGCACCCCGCCCCGGGTGATCCGGGCGCCGCACGCCCGGCCGGCCTGCATCACCAGGTCATGGACCAGCACATCGGTCAGCAGCGTCAGGTTGGGACGGCCGAGGGCCGGCACGAGATAGGCGTCGGCGACGCTGACGCGGCGGCCATCCCGGATGGTCAGCTGGTTCGGCGCCGCGCCCGTCAGCGGACCGGCATTGTGGTCGCCGAGGCGTGGCGCGCCGATCGACACCCCGGCATCCATGTAGTCGCGGACCAGGGGGTGGATCTCGTCGCCGGGCAGCAGCACGTCGAGCGGACCGGCATCGCCGTGCATGGCCGAGGCGCCGCCCGAGAAGCGCTCGCTGCGGCGGAAGGCCGGCAGCAGCGCCTGATAGGACCAGCCAGGCCCGCCCGCGGCGGCCCAAGGTTCGAAATCATCGGGGTGGCCGCGGACATGGGCCATCGCGTGAAGGCAGCTGGAACCGCCGACGATGCGGCCGCGGGGCCAGTCGTGGCTCCGTCCGGCGGTGCCGGGCTGGGGGATGGTGCGGTACGCCCAGTCGAAGGCGCGGCCCGGCAGGAACGGCCATTGCTGCGGCGAGGCGATGTCGGGATCGGACGGCACCGCCCCGGCCTCGACCAGGCCGACGGACAGGCCGGGATCCTCGCTCAGCCTTGCCGCCACCACCGACCCGGCGGAGCCGGCGCCGATCACCAGCACGTCGAAACCGGTCATGGCCATGTGCTCCGCTGCGGGAAGGAAGGCGCTCGCCCTCAGGCCACCGCGACGCTGGGGCCGAGACGGTCGAGGATCTGGCGTTGCACCGCCCCGAGATGGGCTCGCATCGCCTGTTCGGCCGCATCCGGATCGCGCGCGGCGATCGCGTCGGCGATCAGCTTGTGCTCGGCGTCTCGCTGCTTCAGCCGGTTCGGGCAGCTGGGATTGTCGCTGTTGCCGAAGCGCAGCCGGGCGTCGGTCGCCACCTCACGGATCAGGGCGTAGAGCTCGGCCGCCAGGCTGTTGCGGGCACCGGCCGCGACAGCCTTGTGAAAGGCCAGGTCGACGGTCCCGGCCACCGCGCCCGGGGGCGTGCTGGCGGCCCGCTGGATGCGCATGATCTCGAACGGGGAGGCGCGCAGCGCGGCGAGCCGGGCCAGCGCCGGCTCGAGCACCATGCGCAGCTCGATGATCTCGACCGGATTGGTGTCGCGGGCGAGGTCGTCGCCCCGCCGCGGCGTCGCGGTCCGCGGCCGCCCGGCCCGTGCCGGCGCCAGTTCCCCCGCCGCGCGCAGCTGGTCAAGCGCCCGCCGCAGCCGGTGGCGCTTGACGTTCAGCCGTTCCGCCAATGCCCGCTCCGACGGCGTGCCCTGGCCGGTGGCGAGGATGCCGCGCAGCGCCGCGACGACGTCGTCGAGATTGCCGTCCTGGCCGGGATCATCATCGATTGAGGGATCGGGCGTCTGAGCGTCGGCGTTCGGGTGCTGGGAAGGCGCCGATCGGTTCATCCTGGTCCCTCTGGCTTTGTTCGGTTCTTGAGGGTCGGCGCCGCCCGCATCCTTGTGCCGGCAATCACGACCACAGTGCCCACCATAGCAACCATTTGCCATGGTTGACAAGAATGGTTGGATGATGGTCGAGTGATCACCAGCAAGCGCCGCCCAGACCGGCGCAACCCCGACAGGAGGCTTCCGATGCCCGGACAACCGGTCGACCGGCCATGGCCGGCGGATCCAGGGACGCCGGCCCCGTGGTCGATGACCCGGCGGTCGACGGCCCGGGTGGACCTGCGATGACACGCGCTCCGGGCTACGACCACATCATCGTCGGCGCCGGCTCCGCTGGCTGCGTCCTGGCGGCCCGCCTCAGCGAGGACCCGGCCTGCCGCGTGCTGCTGCTGGAGGCCGGCGGCTGGGACCGCGACCCCTGGATCCACATTCCGCTCGGCTGGGGCAAGATCCTGCAGAAGCGGCTGCACGACTGGATGTACTTCAACGAGCCTGAGGCCAATGTCGACGGCCGCCGGGTGGAGTGCGCCCGCGGCAAGGTGGTCGGCGGCTCGTCCTCGACCAATGCCATGGCCTATGTCCGCGGCAATCCCGGCGACTATGACCGCTGGGCGGCGGCGGGGCTGGACGAATGGTCCTATGCCCACGCCCTGCCCTATTTCCGGCGGCTGGAATCCTGGGAGGGCGGCGCCGACGCCTGGCGCGGTGGCGACGGCCCGCTGGGGGTGCAGTATTGCCGCTACCAGGACCCGCTGCTCGACGCCTATGCCGCGGCCGCGGGCGAGGCCGGGCATGGCTGGACCGACGATTACAACGGCGCCCGGCAGGAAGGCTTCGGCCGGCTGCAGATGACCATCCGCAACGGCCGGCGCTGCAGTGCGGCGACCGCCTATCTCCGGCCGGCGCTGGCCCGGCCGAACCTGACGGTCACGGTCGGCGCTATGGTCACCCGCGTGCTGTTCGAGGGCACCCGCGCGGTCGGCGTCGACTATGTGAAGGACGGGAAAGTCCTGACCGCCTGGGCCGATGCCGAGGTCATCCTGTCCGGCGGCGTGATCAACAGCCCACAGCTGCTGATGCTGTCGGGCATCGGCGACCCGGAGCAGCTGGCGGCACACGGCATCGGCACGCGCATCCCGCTGCGCGGCGTCGGCCGCAACCTGCAGGACCATGTCTCGACCATCCTGATGTACCAGCGCCGCGAGCCCGGGCCGTTCCACCGGATGATGCGGGCCGACCGCATCGCGCTGGAGCTCGGCAAGGCCTACGCTTTCGGCAAGGGCTTCGCCGCCGACGTGCCGGGCGGCATCGTCGGCTTCCTCAAGAGCCGGGCGGAGCTGGCGCTGCCCGACGTGCAGTTCCTGCTGACCGCAGCACCACTGGGCGCCTGGCCCTATTTCAAGCCGTTCAAGCAGCCCTTCACCGACGCCTTCGCCTGCCGGGTGGTGATCATCCAGCCGGAGAGCCGCGGCACGGTGAGCCTGGCCTCCGCCGACCCGATGGCGGCGCCGGTCATCCGCCAGAACTTCCTGGCGGCGGAGGCCGACTGGCGCAGCCTGCGCGCCGGCATCCGCATGGCGCGGGAGGTGATGGCGCAGGGGCCGATGGCGCGCTTCATCGCCCGGGAATCCGCCCCCGGCTCCGGCAAGGTGACGGATGCCGAGATCGACGCCCATATCCGCGCCACCTCGATCACCGTCCACCATCCGGCCGGCACCTGCCGGATGGGGGTCTCCGCCGATGACGGGGCCGTCGTCGACCCCCAGCTGCGGGTGCATGGCGCCGAGGGCCTGCGCGTCATCGACGCCGCCGTGATGCCCGACCTCATCTGCGGCAACATCAACGCCCCGGTGCTGATGATCGCCGAGCGCGCCGCCGACCTGATCCGCGGCGTGCCGACGCTGGCTCCAGCCGAAATTCCGACCAATGATCCAACCAATTTCGCCAATAATCATCTTCAACCAAATAATACGGTTGAAACGGTCGGCCGGAGGGCATACCGTCATCGCTAAGGACGAACGAATGATCCAAGACAGGGGTGCGACATGACGGACACACGCGCCGCGGTGCCGGGGGCGTCCAATCGCGATGCCGCCCTGAAGGCGCTCTACGACGACGTCTTCAACAAGAACATGTTCCCGTTCTGGGCCAGCTCGGTCGACGTCGCCCATGACGAGATCAAGCAGCTGATGGGCACGCAGAAGGCCCTGCCCTTCCTGTGGAGCTACGACAAGGACATCGCGCCGATCCTGCAGCGCTCCGCCGAGCTGATCCACATGGACGATTCCGAGCGGCGGTCGCTGATCCTGGTCAATCCCGGCCTGTCGCCGCGGCGGGCGACGGTCAGCACCATGTACACGGCGTATCGCCTGAACGACCCGAACGAGGTGATGCCGCCGCACCGGCATTCCCCCAGCGCGATCCGCTTCGGCCTGACCGGCAAGAGCAACTTCACCGGGGTCGAGGGCGAGGACATCACCTTCGGCCCGGGCGACATGGTGCTGACGCCGATCGACGCCTGGCACAATCACGGCAACACGGGCGATGAGCCGGCGGTCAACCTGTCGGTCCTCGACCTGCCGCTGGTCGAGACCCTGAACGCGGTCTATTTCGAGCATGATTATGCCGAGAGCGGCGTCGCCAAGAAGGTGCAGAGCGCCCGCTTCCCCAGCGACTATTCCGCCCGCGTCTACGGCGCCGGCGGGCTGCGGCCCCGCTTCCTCGACCATCATCGCGGCTCCGGCCTGTCGTCGCCGATGTATGTCTACCGCTGGGACGCGATGCGCGAGGCGCTGGAGCGGTTTAAGGACTGGGACGGCGACCCGTACGAGGCGCTGATGATCGAGTATGTCGATCCGCTGACCGGCGGGCCGGTGTTCAAGACCATCACCTTCTTCGCCCAGATGCTGCGGCCGGGCGAGCGCACGCGGCCCTTGCGCCAGACCGCCAGCCTGCTGGTGGCGCCATTCCAGGGCAGCGGCCATTCCATGGTCGACGGCAAGCGCTTCGACTGGACCGAATTCGACACGCTGGCGGTGCCCGGCGGGTCTTGGTGCGAGCATGTGAACGGGTCGGAGACCGAGCCCGCGATCCTGTTCGTCGCCAGCGACGAGCCGGCGCTGAAGGCGTTCAGCCTGTTCCGCAAATGGGGCCGCGACGCCAGCGGCGACGTGGTCCGCATGATCTGACGGCCAGGTCCGGCGCAAGCCGGATCCGACCGTCCCGCCCGACGCTGCCCCGCCCTGCCGTCATCGGCCGGGGCGGAATGCCGGCGCGCACCCGACCGACCCGAGGTCCGAAGTGCCGAATTCCCTCAACACGACGCTGCTCTCGCATATCGACTGCCCCGGCGGCGGCCAGGTCTGGGTCGAGGGAACGACTCTGTATATCGGCCATATGCGGTCGCCCAGCGGCACGACCATCGTCGACGTCGCCGACCCGCGCCATCCCCGGGTGATCGCGCGGCTGGAGCTGCCGGAGGGCTGGCATTCGCACAAGGTGCGGGTGGCGGGCGACATCATGATCGTCAACCACGAGAAGCTGGGCCAGAACGGCCCGGCCGAATTCGGCGGGGGCATCGCAATATACGATGTGTCCCGGCCCAGCGCGCCCCGGCTGATCTCGAAATGGATGACCGCCGGCCGCGGCGTCCATCGCTACGATTTCGACGGGCGCTACGCCTATATCTCGCCGACCGCCGAGGGCTATGTCGGCAACATCGTCATGATCCTCGACCTGATCGACCCAGCCCGGCCGGTCGAGGTCGGGCGCTGGTGGATCCCCGGCCAATGGACCGGGGGCGGCGAGGAATACCCCTGGGCCGGCGGGGTGTCGCCGCGCTGCCACCACCCGATCCGGGCGGGCGACCGCCTCTATGTCAGCTACTGGCACCATGGGCTGTTCATCCTCGACATCGCCGACATGGCCCGGCCGAAGCTGATCTCGCAGCTGAATTCGAGCCCCGCCTTCCCGCACCCGACCCACACCTGCCTGCCGATGCCGCAGCCGCTGAAAGGCCGCAAGATCATGGTGGTGGCCGACGAGGATGTGGCGAAGCTGCGCCCGTCGCCCCCGGCCTTCACCTGGATCTACGACATCACGGAGGAACGGCAGCCGCTGCCGATCGCGACCTTCCAGGTGCCGGGCCTGGACCCGGACGGGTCGCCGCAGCCGCCGATGACCGGCTGCCACCAGCCGTCGGAACGGTTCAGCGGCACCGTCATTCCCTTCGCCTGGTTCGCCCAGGGGCTGCGGCTGGTCGACATCGCCGACCCCTTCGCGCCGCGCGAGGTCGGCCATTTCCTGCCAGATCCGCCAGCCGGCGAGGACCGGGCGTCGTCGAACGACGTCACCATCGACGATCGCGGCCTGATCTACCTGATCGACCGCATCAACGGCGTCGACATCATCGAAACCAGCGCCTTCTGAAAGGGACCCGCCTTGTCCGACACCGCAGACGCCGCACAGCGCTATGCCATCGGGCGCAAGAATCCCAACCTGCCGTTCCATCCGGCGGTGCGGGCCGGCGACTTCATCTTCGTCTCCGGCCAGGTCGGCAAGGATGCCGAGGGCAACATGGTCCACGGCACCATCGAGGACGAGACGCGGGCGACGATCCAGACGATCCAGCGGGTGCTGGCGGAGGACGGCGCCACCCTGGCCGATGTCGTCCGGGTCACGACCTATCTCGAGG
Organism: Inquilinus sp. 2KB_23; assembly: GCF_052115705.1. Classification (NCBI taxonomy): domain Bacteria; kingdom Pseudomonadati; phylum Pseudomonadota; class Alphaproteobacteria; order Rhodospirillales; family Rhodospirillaceae; genus Inquilinus; species Inquilinus sp. 2KB_23. The sequence goes on from NZ_JBFRHF010000002.1 coordinate 160,737, forward strand.
ATGTCAGGGACTTCGGCCGCTACAACAAGGTCTTCGCCGAATACTTCAAGGATGCGGTGCTGGCCCGGACCACGGTCGAGGCCCGCGCCGTGATCAACACCAAGGTCGAGATGGACGCCATCGCCTATCGCCCGGTCAAGGGCTGAGGCGGGACAGGGAGACGAGGAATGATCAGACTGCTCGGCCGGCACACCTCCGGCAACGTCCAGAAGGTGCTGTGGCTGCTGGAAGAGCTCGGCATCGCCCATGAGCGCGAGGATTACGGCCGCCAGTTCGGCAACACCCAGACCGATGAATACCGGGCGCTGAATCCGAACGCCAAGGTGCCGACCCTGGTCGACGGCGACACCGTGATCTGGGAGTCGAACACCATCCTGCGCTACCTCGCGGCGCTGCACCGCCCGGCGCTGACCGGCGCTTCCCCGGCGGAGAAGACCGAGGTCGAACGCTGGATGGACTGGCTGCTGGCCAGCGTCAACACCCCCTATGTCGCCGTGTTCAAGGACGCCAAGAAGGCGCCGGAGGAGCGCGGCGCCGATTTCGCCGCCCAGGCGAAGGATCTCGCCGAGCTGCTGGCGATCGCCGACCGGCACCTGGCCGGGCGGGAGTGGTTCGCGCTGGGCCGGTTGACCATCGCCGACATCGCACTGGGCCCGGTCCTGAAACGCTGCCTGGGCTTCCCGATCGAACGGCCGGCCTGCGCCAACCTGGACCGCTGGATGGCGGCCCTCGACGCCCGGCCGGCGTTCCGGACGGCGACGGGGGGATGACCGGACCATGCCCGTGGCGAGACTGAAGGAGCCCGCGCCGCTGCCCGACGCCACCGCCCAGATCGCGGTCGAGGCGGTGTCGGTGACGTTCGATATCCTCGGCGTCCGGCAGCAGGTGCTGCGGGATGTGAGCCTGAGCGTGCCGCGGGGATCCTTCGTCTGCCTGATTGGGCCGTCCGGCTGCGGCAAGAGCACCCTGCTCAAGGTCCTGGCCGGGCTGGTGCGGCCGTCGGAGGGCCGGGTCCGGGTCGCCGGGCTGGCGCCGGAAGAGGCGGTGCGGCGCCGCATCATCGGCCTGGTGTTCCAGGACGCGAACCTGCTGCCGTGGAAGAACGCGCTCGACAATGCGGCGCTGCTGCGCGAGGTGGCGGACAAGACCCTGTCGCGGGCCGAGGTGCGGGACCGCGCCCGGGCCATGCTGAAGCTGGTCGGGCTGGAGGATGCCGCGGCCAAGCGGCCCAACCAGCTGTCCGGCGGGATGCGCCAGCGCGTCGCCATCGCCCGGGCGCTGACCCTGGAGCCCGACATCCTGCTGATGGACGAGCCCTTCGGCGCGCTGGACGCGATCACGCGGGAGGAGATGAGCCGGTCGCTGCTGGAGATCTGGGAGCGCACCGGCAAGACCATCGTGCTGGTCACCCATTCGATCGACGAGGCGGTGCTGCTGTCGCGCCATGTCCATGTCATGGGCGTCGGGCCGGGCCGGATCATCGACAGCATCGAGATCCCCCTGCCCTATCCGCGCGGCGAGGCGAGCTATGCCGATCCACGCTTTGCCGCGATGGAGAGCCGGCTGCGGTCCCTGCTGATCCAGAGTCATGCCACGCGGGGGAGATCATGAGCGACACCCGTCTCGCGTCCCGGCAGGGCCTGGCCGGCGGCTGGCTGCCTTCCGCCGTGCTGCTGGTGGCCGCCATCGCGGCCTGGGAGGCGGCGATCCGGATCTTCGACGTCTCCAGCTACATCCTGCCCACGCCCTCGGCGATCGGCGCGACGCTGCTGCGCGAGGCCGGGCCGCTGCTCGAGGCCACGCAGGTGACCGCGATCGAGATCCTGGTCGGCTTCCTGGTCGCGGCCGCCGTCGGCATCGCCCTGGCCATGGTCATCGCCCGCTTCCGGCTGTTCGGCCGGGCGCTGTATCCCCTGATCGTGCTGTTCCAGACGGTGCCGAAGGTGGCGCTGGCACCGATCTTCATCCTGTGGTTCGGCTACGATCTGGCGCCCAAGGTCGGCCTGATCCTGGTGATCGCCTTCTTCCCGGTGACGCTGTCGATGCTGGCCGGGCTGGAGGCGGCGGAGCCGGGCCTGCTGTCGCTGATGCGGTCGGTCGGCGCCAGCCGGACCACGATCCTGCTGCGCATCCAGATCCCCTACGCCCTGCCGCAGCTGATGGCCGGGCTGAAGATCGCGGTCACCTTCAGCGTCATCGGCGCCATCGTCGGCGAATTCGCCGGCGCCTCTGCCGGGCTGGGTTACCTGATCCAGTTCGCCTCGACCCAGCTCGACACCCCGATGGTGTTCGCGGCGCTGCTGGTCGTCTCGGTGGTCGGGGTCGTCTTCTACTACGCGATGGAAGTGCTGGAACGGCTGGTGGTGCCCTGGGCGCCGAAATTCGATCCGGCGCTGCAAGCCGCCTGAACCAACGAGACAATGCCGCGGGAGGCACGAGATGTTGAGGAGATCGGTCTGTAAGGCGCTGGCGGGGCTGACGACGGCGGCGATCCTGGCGGCCCCGGGCCTGGCCTCTGCCGCCGACCAGGTCAGCGTGCAGCTGGACTGGGTGGTGCGCGGCAACCACGCCATGTTCTTCGTGGCCAAGGAAAAGGGCTACTTCACCGAGAACGGGATCGAGGTCACCGAGATCCGCAAGGGCACGGGGTCGCCCGACGCCATGCGGCTGGTGGCCAACGGCAACGCCGAATTCGGCTTCGGCGACCTGCCCACCCTGGCGGTGGCCCGGTCGCAGAACGTGCCGGTGGTGGCGCTGGCGGCGGTCAACCAGCGCTCGCCCATCGGCATGATCGCCCTGGCCAAGACCCACCAGCTGAAGACACCTGCCGACATCAAGGGACTGAACATCGGCATCCACCCCGCCGGATCGACCTATATCTTCTACAAGTCCTTCCTGGCCGCCAACGGCCTGACCGAGGCCGACATGAAGATGAGCAGCGTGTCGCCGCCCTATGAAAGCTATCTCCTGCTCGGCCGGGTCGACGCGGTGCCCGGCTACATCGACGCGGAGGTGCCGGAGCTGGAGGCCAAGGCCGGCGGGCCCGGCTCGCTCAGCATCATCCTCGGCGCCGATTACGGCTATGATGTCTACGGCTCCGGCCTGTTCACCTCCGAGGCCATGATCAAGGACAAGCCGGACGTGGTGAAGCGCTTCGTCGCCGCCTATCTCAAGGCCTTCCAGTTCACCGCCGAGCATCCGAAGGAGGCCGCGGCGATCACCGCCAAGGCGGCGCCCGGCTATGCCGGCAAGGCGGATGTGCTGGCGGCGCAGCTGCAGGCCGACATCGACCACACCTTCGCCGACGCCGACACCAAGGCCAACGGCCTGGGCTGGATGACCAAGGACAAGTGGGCCAACACGATCAAGGTGCTGACCGACCAGGGCGCGCTGAAGGGCACGGTCGCGGCAGACGCCGCCTTCACCGACGCCTATCTGAAGCCCTGAGCGGCGGGGGACGAACGATGCCGGACGGAACGCTTACGGTCGCCGTGATCGGCCTCGGCACGATGGGGCCGGGGATCATTGCGACCCTCGCCCGCGGCGGCATGGCGGTGCGGGCGCACGACCTGTCGCCGGCCGCGGTCGAGCGCGCCCGCGCGGCGGTACCTCAGGCGGCCGCGGTCCTGGACCGGCTGGGCGTCGCCCCGCCGACGACCGGTGAGGGCGCCGTCAGCTTCCACGACGACCTGGCCGGGGCCGTCGCCGGCGCCGCGCTGGTGATCGAGAACGTGCCGGAGAAGGTCGAGGTCAAGGCCGCGGTCTACCGTGCGCTCGACCCGCTGCTGCCGGCCGGGACCATCGTCGCCTCCGACACCTCCGGCATCCCGATCACCACGCTGCAGGGTTTCCTGTCGCATCCGGAGCGGCTGGTCGGCATGCATTGGTCGAACCCGCCGCACATCATCCCGATGATCGAGGTGATCGCCGGCGAGAAGACCGCCCCGGCCACCGTGGCCTTCATCACCGATCTGGTCCGGTCGCTGAAGCTGCTGCCGGTGGTGGTGAAGAAGGACGTGCCCGGCTTCGTCGAGAACCGCATCCTCTATGCCCTGCTGCGCGAGGCGATCGACCTGGTCGATCAGGGGGTGATCGACGAGGAGGGGCTGGACACCTGCGTGTCCTGGGGCATCGGCTACAAGCTGAGCGTGGTCGGCCCGATGCGGCTGCTCGACATGGCCGGCCTCGACATCTACCAGTCGGTGGCGGGCTTCCTGAACGCCGAGCTGTCGGCGCGCCGCGACGTGGCGGGCTATGTCACCGAGCGGACCCGGGCCGGGAAGCTGGGGATCAAGAGCGGCGAGGGCATCTTCCCCTACACCCCCGACCAGATCGCGGCGCTGCAGGCCGAACGGGCCCGGCGCCTGGTCGCGGTGCGGCGGATCCTGGAAGGGCGCGACGGATGACTCAGCGGCAGACCAGCCGGTCCCCGGCCGGCGCGCACTCCACCGCGATCTCCGGCGCGGTTCCGGCCGGGCCGGCATGCCGGGGCAGGTCGACCAGGCTGCGGGTCGCCCAGCTGCGGCCGGCCACGCCACACCACAGCGCTTCGACCGGCAGCCGATCCTGCTTGTCGTTGAGCAGGTATACCGTGCCGCCGGCCGGATCGAACCAGAGCTGCGCGCCGACCGTGCCGCCCGGCCCGGCCTGCCCGAGGTCGACCGAGTACCAATGGGCGATGGCGGCGCCGCAGGCGATCCGGCCTTCGCCGCGGTTCGCCGCCCGGAATGTCCTCTCGACCAGCCCGTCCGGCCCATGCCCTGCGGCAAGCGCCGGCTGGACCGCAAGCACCAGCGCCACCAACGGAAGAACGCCAGAACGGAACCGCGCCATCGGGCCGACCTTTTCTTCGCGAGGAAATGATAGCCACAATAACCAATAAGGAATAATCTGCAATACCTTAAGTAAATAATAAAGAAAATACAGAACCTAAACAACAAGCAGGGAATTGAGACATGATGAAGACCGTGATGATCAAGGCCAGCCTCGGCGTGCTGATGCTGGCGCTGGCGTCGACCGCGAGCCTGGCCGGAGAGGTCAAGAGCATCGCCATCCTGACGCCGGAGCAGGGCACCGATTTCGGCTGGAACCAGCAGGGCGTCACCGCGGCCAAGGCCGCCGGCGAGAAGGCGGGGGTGAAGGTCACCGTGGCGGAAGGCCTGGGCTATGGCGACGTGCGGCCGACCATGCGCGAGCTGGCGGCCGACGGGGCCAGCCTGCTGATCGCCCATGCCAGCGGCTACAACACCTCGGCCCCCGAGATCGCGGCCGAGACCGGCGTGCCGGTGGCGATCGTCGACCGGCCGGACCTGCTGAAGCCGGGCCTGATCGCCGACTACACGCTGAGCGGCCATCAGGGCGCCTATCTCGCCGGCCGGCTGGCGGCGAAGATGACCCGGACCGGCACGGTCGGCATCGTCGTGTCGGGCGAACCGCCGTCGTGGAACTCGCAATCCGCCGCCTTCGCCCAGGGAGTCAAGGCGGAGAAGCCGGCGGTGAAGATCCGCTATGCCGTGATCGGCCCCGCCGCGTACAGCGATGCGGCGGGCGGCAAGCGGGTGACGGAATCGGTGATCGCGGCCGGCGCCGACATCGTCTTCGGCCAGGGCAACGGGTCGAGCTTCGGCATGATCCAGGCGGTCGAGACCAGCAAGGCGACCGATGGCGGCAAGGTCTATTTCATCGACGTGATCGGCGACAAGTCCAGCATCGACAAGGGAAATCTGCTGTCGTCGGTGGTCTGGGACATCACCCCGGTCTATGGGGCGATGATCGAGGACCTCAAGGCCGGCAGCTTCGGCACCAAGCACTATGCCATCGGGCTGGCCGACAATTCGGTCCAGCTGCTGAAGACCAAAGCCATTCCCGACGACGTCTGGACCCAGCTGCAGGCAATCCGCGCCGACATCGTCAGCGGCAAGATCAAGGTCGAGCCGGTCTGGGACGCGGCTGCGGTGCGGGCGCTGATGTCGGACGTGTCGGCGGCGGCGCAGTAGGTTCGCCAGGACAGTGGCGCCCCGCCGGGATGGCCCGGCGGGGCGCGGAGCGATGGACCCATGACCGCATCACCGCACCCGGAGGCCGGCGCGCCGATCATCGCGCTGCGCGGCATCACCAAGCGCTTCCCCGGCATCGTCGCCAACGACCAGGTCGACCTGGCGATCCGGCCCGGCGAGGTGCATGTGCTGCTGGGCGAGAACGGGGCCGGCAAATCGACCCTGATCGCGATGCTGTCCGGGCTGCTGCAGCCCGACGACGGCGCCATCCTGGTCGACGGGCGCGAGCAGGCGATCGCGTCGCCCCGCCGCGCCCTGGATCTCGGCATCGGCACGGTGTTCCAGCATGTCATGCTGGCCCCGACCCTGACCGTGGCGGACAATCTGGCCCTCGGCCTGCGCTGGTGGCAGCGGCCCGACCGCGCCCGGCTGGCTGCCGAGCTGACGCGCACGGCCGAAGCGCTGGGCCTGTCGATCGATCCGCAGGCCGTCACCGGCGAACTGTCGCTGGGCGAGCAGCAGCAGGTCGAGATCGTGCGCGCGCTGCTGCGCGGCAGCCGGGTGCTGATCCTGGACGAGGCCACCTCGATGCTGACGCCGAAAGGGGTGGAGGAGCTGGGCGCGCTGATGCGGCGGCTGGCCGGGCGCGGCATCGCCGTCGTCTTCATCACCCACAAGCTGAAGGAGGCGTTCGACTTCGGCGACCGCATCTCGATCCTGCGCCTCGGCCGCAAGGTCGGCGAGATCCCGCCCGAGCGGCTGCGGAGCCTCGGTGAGCACGAAGCGACCGCCGAGATCGTGCAGCTGATGTTCGGCGCCACCGCGACCGGCGAGCCGAAGGCCATCGACGGCACGAGGCGGCGCACCGCCCTGGCCGCCGCCCCGCTGCTGGTGGTCCGCGACCTCAGCGTGCCCGGCCAGGGCGCCGCCGATGTGGCCGACATCGCGCTGGAGGTGGCGCCGGGCGAGATCCTGGGCATCGCCGGGATCGACGGCAACGGCCAGAAGCAGCTGGCCGAGGCGCTGGCGGGGCAGCGGCCGGCCAGCGGCGGCACGGTGCTGCTGGACGGCCATCCGCTCGACCGGCTGGATGTCGGCGGCCGGCGGCGGCTGGGCCTGCGCTACGTCACCGACGACCGGCTGGGCGAAGGCACGGTCGGCGCCTTCCCGGTCAGCCTGAACCTGCTGCTGAAGCAGATCGGCGACGCCCCGTTCTGGTCGCGCGGGCTGGAACAGCCGGCGGCGATCGACCGCCATGCAACGGCCCTGGTCGCCGCCTTCGACGTGCGCACGCCGGGCATCCGGACGCCGGTCGGGCGGCTGTCCGGCGGCAACATCCAGAAGGTGCTGCTGGCGCGCGAGCTGTCGGGCACCGCGCGGGTGGTGATCTACAGCAAGCCGACCCATGGCCTGGACGTGCAGAACATCGTCGCCACGCGGCGCCGGATCCGCGACGCCGCCGATGCCGGGGTCGCCACCATCCTGATCTCGACCGACCTGGAGGAGCTGCTGGAACTCGCCGACCGGATCGCGGTGATGTCGGGTGGCCGCATCGCCGGCACCGTCGCCAATGACGACCGAGCCCGACGCCGGGTGGGCGAGCTGATGATCGGAACCGCGTCATGATGGCGGACACGGTGAACGACACCGCGCCGGCGCAGAAACCGCCCGCCGCCCCCGGCATGGCCGGCGCCGCGCTGCATTGGGCGCTGGTCACGCTGGGCCCGATCCTGGCGGCGCTGCTGCTGTCGGGCGGCGTGCTGCTGGCGGTGGGCGCCGACCCCCTGGCCTATTACGGGCTGGTGCTGCAGCGCGGCCTCTTGTCCTGGCTCGGGTTGCAGGAATCGCTGTCGCGGATGGCGCCGCTGCTGTTCCTGGCGGCCGGGCTGATCGTGGCCTTCCGGGCGGGCATCTGGAACCTCGGCATCGACGGCCAGTTCCTGCTGGCCGCCGTCATCGTCGCCGCGGCCGGGCCGGCCCTGGCCGGGATGCTGCCGGGCTGGGTCGCCCTGCCGCTGTGCCTGGTGCTGGCCGCGGCGGTCGGCGCGGCCTGGTCGCTGCTGCCGGCGCTGCTGCGGGCCTATCAGGGGGTGAACGAGATCATCACCACGCTGATGATGACCTTCCTCGGCACCTCCTTCGCCAATGTGCTGGTCAAGCTGGCCTTCCGCGACCCGGCGACGACGGTGCCGCAGACCCGGACCCTGGCGGTGGACGACCGCCTGCCGCGGCTGTTCGGCACCACGATCAGCGGCGGCCTGCTGCTCGGCATCGCCGCCGTGGTGCTGGTCCATCTGATGATGACCCGCACCGCCTTCGGGCTGAAGCTGCGGGTGGTCGGCGCCAACAGCCGCGCCGCGGTCCATGCCGGGCTGCCGTTGCCGCGGCTGACCGTCGCCGTCTTCGCCATCTCGGCCGGGCTGGCGGCGATGGCCGGGGCGGTCGACATCATCGGCGTGCAGGGCAATGTCCGCGCCGACTGGAACCCGGCCTACGGCCTGGCGGTGATCCCGCTGGTGTTCCTGGCCCGGTTCAACGGCTTCGCCAGCATCGCCTACGTCTTCCTGTTCTCGGTGCTGTCGATCGGCGGCGAGAGCGCGGCGCGGCGGCTGGGCGTGCCGCACTTCTTCACCCTGGTGGTGATGGCGATCCTGCTGATCCTGCTGGCGCTGGTCGAGCACATCGACCACCGGCGCCGCGACCGGATGAGGGCCTGAGCATGGACGGTCTCCTGACCCAGGCCTTCCTGACCTCGCTGGTGCTGGGCGCGATCACGGCCGGCGTGCCGCTGCTGCTGGCGGGCTTGGGCGAACAGATCTCGGAGAAGGCCGGGGTGCTGAATGTCGGCATCGAGGGCATGATGCTGGCCGGCGCCTATCTCGGCTTCCTCACCGCCTTCTCCAGCGGGTCGATCTGGCTCGGCTTCCTCGGCGGTGCCGGCGGCGGGCTGCTGGTCGCCGCGCTGATGGCGCTGCTGTGCGTCCGGCTCGGCCTCAACCAGATCGTCATCGGCATCGCCCTGACCCTGGGGGCCGAGGGGCTGACCGCCCTGCTCCACTTCTTCCAGTTCGCCCAGAGCTATCCGCGGCTCGACGGCGCGGCCACCCTGCCGATCCCGGGGCTGGCGGCGATCCCGGTGATCGGCCCGGCCCTGTTCGACCGGCACCCCGTGGTCTACCTCGCGGTCGGGCTCACCTTCCTCCTCGCCTGGGTGTTCCGGCGCACCGCGCTGGGGCTCGACCTGCAGGCGGCCGGCGACAAGCCGGCGGCGCTGGATGCCGCGGGGGTCGGCGTGATCGGCGTCCGCACCGCCGCAGTGCTGGCGACGGGCGCCCTGGCCGGCATCGGCGGGGCCTTCCTGGCCAATATCGGCGCCGGGCTGTTCATCCCGTTCATGACCAACGGCGCCGGCTTCATCGGCATCGTGCTGGCGATGTTGGCCCGAGGCAGGCCGGTCTGGGTGCTGCTGGGCGCCTTGCTGTTCGGCGCCTGCCTGTCGCTGACCACCGCGCTGCAGGTCGCTGGCGTCGACGTGCCGACCGACGTGATCCAGATGCTGCCCTTCGCCGCCGTCATGGCGGTGCTGGTGCTGTTCGGGCGGCGCGCCAGCCTGCCCGCGGCGCTGGGCCTGCCCTATGTCCGCGGTGCCCGCTGATGTCTTCCGGAGGAACCCTGCCATGACAGACACCAAGGTCTACCTGCTCGACGGCGGCTCGCTCGTCCTCGACGGCTACCACGTCTTCTGGAACCGCGGGCCCGGCGGCGAGATCCGCTTCCCGGTCTATTCCATCCTGGTCGAGCACGCCGAGGGCCGGTTCCTGATCGACAGCGGCTTCGACCACGACCACGTCATGAAGGTGCTGCCCTTCGAGAAGCCGCAGCAGACCAGGGAGCAGACCATCCCTGGTGCTCTCAAGCTGCTCGGGCTTGAACCGAGGGACGTCGGCACCGTCGTCAACTCGCACTTCCATTTTGACCATGTCGGCGGCAACAAGTACTTCCCGCACGCGAAGAAGCTGTGCCACCGCGACGAGATCGCCCAGGCGGCGACGCCCGAGCCCTTCGAGGTGCTGGGCTATTCCGACCTGAGCTTCTCGGCCGAGGCCGCCGCCGCCCGCGGCAAGGGCGACCAGCTGCTGGCCGGCACCACCGACGCCAATTCCCGCTTCGAGACCATCGAGGGCGATGTCGAGCTGGCCAGGGGCGTGCACCTGCTGTTCACCCCCGGCCACGCCATCGGCCATTACAGCCTGCTGGTCGAGTTCCAGACCCGGCGGCCGATCCTGTTCACGATCGATGCCGCCTACACCCAGAAGAGCCTGGAGACCCTGTGCCAGGCCTCGTTCCACATCGATCCGGTCGCGGGCGTGGCCTCGATGCGCCGCCTCGCCAGGCTGGCGGAGGAGCGGGAGGCGGAGCTGATGTTCTCGCACGACGCCCAGAACTTCGCCCATTACCAGACCGGCCCGAAATTCTACGGGTAGCTCTTTTCTTGTCATCCTCGGGCTTGACCCGAGGATCCAGGGGCAGCCGGAGCGGCTCTGTGTGGCCCCTGGATTGCCGGGTCAAGCCCGGCAATGACAGCAGGGAGTGAGCCTCCGAACAGGAGTTTCCCGATGTCTACGCCTACGTTGCGCGACCCCGTCTTCACCCTCACCTCCGGCCCGGTCGACGCCTATCCGGCGGTGCTGCGCGGGCTGTCCCGCACCATCCACTATGATTACGACCCGGTCTTCCTGGCTTTCTACGAACGGGTGAACGAAAAGGCGCAGGCGGCGATGCGCCTGTCGACCCCGCCCGTCATCCTGCATGGCGAGCCGGTGCTGGGGCTGGAAGCCGCGGCGGCATCGCTGATCGCCCGCGACGACGTCGTGCTCAACCTCGCCTCCGGCGTCTACGGCAAGGGCTTCGGCTTCTGGGCCAAGCGGCACTGCGCCGAGCTGGTCGAGATCGAGGTGCCGTACAACGAGACGATCGATCCGGACGCGGTTGCCGCGATGCTGAAGGCGCGGCCCGACATCCGCATCGTCTCGGTCTGCCACCACGACACGCCGTCCGGCACGATCAACCCGGTGGAGGCGATCGGCCGTATCGTGGCGGAACACGGCGGCTGGCTGATCGTCGACGCGGTCTCGTCCTTCGGCGGCATGGACGTGCATGCGGAGGACTGCCACGCCGACATCTTCGTCACCGGCCCGAACAAGTGCCTGGGCGGCGCGCCAGGCCTCAGCCTGCTCGGCGTCAGCGACCGCGCCTGGACCAAGATGAAGGCCAATCCCGACGCGCCGCGCGCCTCGATGCTGAGCATCCTGGACTGGGAGCAGGCCTGGCGGCGGGACCGGCCCTTCCCCTTCACCCCCTCGGTCGCCGAGATCAACGGCCTGGACGCGGCGCTGGACCAGTATCTGGCGGAGGGGCCGGAGGTGGTGTGGGCTCGCCATGCGCTGACCGCGCGGGCCTGCCGGGCGGGGCTGCAGGCGATGGGGCTGGCGCTGTGGCCGGCACGCGAGGAGATCGCCTCGCCGACCACCACCGCCGTGCGGGTGCCGGACGGCGTGGCGGACGCAGACCTGCGGCGAGCGGCGCGCGAGCGCTATGGCGTCAACTTCTCTTCCGGCCGCGGCGAGACGCTGGGGAAGCTGGTGCGGATCGGCCATATGGGGCCGACCGCCCAGCCGCTCTACGCCGTGGTGGCGATCAGCGCGCTGGGCGGGGCGCTGGGTGCGCTGGGCCACGCGGTCGATATCGGCCGTGGCGTGGCCGCTGCCATGGCCGCGATCGACGCCGCCGGCTGAACCATCAACCAAAACAAAAGGACCGGGGATATGGCTTCCAACCTTTCGGGCAAGGTCGCGATCGTGACCGGGGCGGCGCAAGGGATCGGCAGGGCGATCGCGGAGCGGCTGGCGGAGGACGGGGCCCGGATCGTGGTCGCCGACATCAAGGCGGACGGGGCGGCATCGGTCGCCGCCGGGCTGGGGCATGACAGCTTCGCGGTCGCCTGCGACGTCTCCGACCCCGCGGCGGTGACGGCGCTGCACGAGACGGTGGTGGCCCGGGCCGGCGGCGTCGACATCCTGGTCAACAACGCCGCCATCGTGCCGTTCATCGCCTGGGACGAGGTCGACCTGGCGCATTGGCAGAGGATCATGGCGGTCAACCTGACCGGCACCTTCCTGATGGCCCGGGCGTCGTCGGACCTGATGCGCCGCGACGCGCGACGCGGCCGCATCGTCAACATCTGCTCCAACACCATCTTCGCCGGCACGCCGAACATGGCGGCCTATGTCGCGGCCAAGGGCGGCGTGTTCGGCTTCACCCGGGCGCTGGCGACCGAGCTGGGCAAGCACGGCATCACCGTGAACGCGGTGACGCCGGGCCTGACCGCGTCGGACGGGGTCATGGCCAGCCCCCATGCCCAGGCCTTCGGCTTCGTCGAGATGCTGCAGGCCATTCCCGGCCAGGGCCAGCCGCGCGACATCGCCCCCGCGGTCGCCTTCCTCGCCTCCGACGAGGCGCATTGGATCACGGGCCAGACGCTGAACGTCGATGGCGGGATGGTGCGCTGGTAGACCCCAACGCCGCGCGTCCCGGTTGCACCCTGGATGGTCCGCGGATCATTCTCCCGACCAGGGCCGGGGTCAATGGCGGGCCATTGGCATTTCGATCGGACGGCCCCTCACAGTCTCGGGGATCGCCTCGCATGAGCGTGTCATGGGCCACATCGAGTCCGGAGGAGCTGCGGGCACATCACGCCCGCGATGCCGTGGAACAGGCCGGCCCGTTGCCTGACGACGTGCGGGAGACCGCGGTCGCGGAAGCCGGCGACTTCCGGGGCGGCCTCCTGTTCACCCCATCGGTCGGCGCTGCCGGTTCCGTGATCGTCTACTTCCATGGCGGCGGCTTCGTCGCGGGCAGCCCCCAGTCGCATCGCGGCGTCACGGCGTGGCTGGCGAAATTCAGCGGGATGCCCGCGCTGTCGGCCCGCTATCGCCTGGCGCCGGAGCATCCTTTCCCGGCCCAGCGCGAGGACGCGGTCGCCGCCTGCCACCTGGCCGTCGCGATGAGCGCCGCCCCCGACCGGACGAGGATCATTCTCGCCGGCGACAGCGCCGGTGCCTGTGTCGCCCTTTGGGGCCTTCGTGGCCTCCCGCCGGCCATGCGTGAGCGGGTTGCGGGGCTGTTGCTGCTGTATGGCGGATACGGGCAGGTCGCCAGCGACAGCATCGCGCGCCGCGGCACGGCTGAGAACGGCCTGGACCAGGAGACCTTGACCGTCATGTACAACCGGTTGGGCGACGCCGCCCTGCCCGGCGCAGACCCCATCTGGCCCCTGGCCTTCGCCCTAGATATCGCCGAGCCTGCCTATGTCCTGGCTGCCGAACTCGACGCGGTCCATGACGATTCGGTCCGGTTGTTTCGGGCCCTGCCGCATCATCCGGAAAGCGAGTTCCGGCTCGTGGCCGGGCGCGACCACGGTTTCCTCAAGCAGGCCGGGCGCGACCCCATCGCGTCGCGAGAGCTGGAGAGAGCTTCGGTGTGGATCCGCCGGCTCCCGTCGATCAGGAGCCAGATCGGAACGTACGCGCCGGCATGCGATTAGATGCTAAAGTCCGCATGAACTTATGAGAGGTGTTCATGAATGCCGCGGGAGAACCTGAACGACCTCCTCGCCTTCCTCGCGGTCGCGCGTGAGCGCAGCTTTACCAGGGCCGCGGCGCAGCTCGGGATATCCCAATCGGCGCTGAGCCACACCATCCGCGGGCTGGAGGAGCGGCTCGGCCTGCGGTTGCTGACCCGGACCACGCGTAGCGTCTCGCCGACCGAAGCCGGCGAACGCCTGCTCCGGACCGTCGGCCCGCGGCTCGAGGAGATCGATGCCGAGCTGGGCGCCCTGAGCGAACTGCGCGACAAGCCTGCCGGCACCGTCCGCATCACGGCGGGCGAGCATTCGGCCAACACCATCCTCTGGCCGGCGGTGGCGAAGCTGCTGCCGGAGTATCCGGACATCCGGGTCGAAATCATCGCCGACTACGGCCTGACCGACATCGTCGCGGAACGCTACGATGCCGGCGTCCGCCTCGGCGAACAGGTCGCGAAGGACATGATCGCGATGCGGATCGGCCCGGACATGTCCATGGCGGTCGTCGGGGCGCCCTCCTATCTCGCGCAGCGGCCGCCGCCACGGACGCCTCAGGAGCTGACGGCCCACAACTGCATCAACATCCGCCTTCCCACCTATGGCGGGCTGTACGCCTGGGAGTTCGAGAGAGATGGGCATGAGCTGAAGGTGCGGGTCGAAGGGCAGCTGGTGTTCAACACCATCGCCCTGCGGCTGAATTCGGTTCTGGCCGGGCTTGGCCTGGCCTATCTGCCCGAAGATCAGGTGCAGCCATACATCGCCGAGGGGCGGCTGATCCGCGTGCTGGCGGATTGGTGCCCGCCATTCCCGGGCTATCATCTGTACTATCCCAGCCGCCGGCAATGCCCGCCGGCCCTTTCCGTGCTGCTCCACGCGCTGCGCCACCGGGGCTGACGACGCGCCGGATTGATGAGCAGGGTCGATAGCGGACGACGGCCTCCAACCGCCCCGCGGTCGCGGCCCCGCAACATGACCCTCAGGCCGCAGGGCTGTGGAAGCGCATGGCCTTCACAGCCGTCCGCACCCGCTGCACCAAGTGACCGAGGCGGCCCAGATACAGGTAGACGATCGGCGTCGTGAACAGGGTCAGGATCTGGCTGACCGCCAGCCCGCCGACGATGGCGTAGCCGAGCGGCTGGCGGATCTCCGATCCCGTGCCGGTGCCGACCATCAGCGGAATGCCGCCGAGGATCGCGCACATGGTCGTCATCAGGATCGGCCGGAACCGGGACAGGCAGGCCTCGCGCACCGCCTCGACCGGCGACTTGCCCGCACGCTCCGCCGCCAGCGCGAAGTCGACCATCATGATGCCGTTCTTCTTGACGATGCCGATCAGCAGCACGATGCCGATGATGCCGATCACGTCGAGCGGCATCCCCGCCGCCTTCAGCGCCAGCAGCGCGCCGACGCCGGCCGACGGCAAGGTCGACAGGATCGTCACCGGGTGGACGGCGCTTTCGTACAGCATGCCGAGGATCAGGTAGACGGCGACCAGCGCGGCCGCGATCAGGGCCGGCTGCCCGGCCAGGGCGGTCTCGTAGGCATGCGCCGTACCCTGGAAGGCTCCCTGGACGCTGGCCGGCAGGTGAAGCGCCGCCACCGCGCGTTCGACATCGGTCGCCGCGGTCCCGATCGAGCTGTGCGGCGCCAGGTTGAAGGACACCGTGACCGACGGGAACTGGCTCTGATGGTTGACCACCAGCGGCGCCGTCGCCGGCGCCTGGTGCGCGATCTCGCTCAGCGGCACGGGCTGCCCGGCGGAGGAGCGCAGATAGACCGACTGCAGCGCATCCGGCCCCCGGCGGAAGGCCGGGTCGACCTCCAGGATCACGTAATACTGGTTGAGCGAAGTGAAGACCTTGGTGACGACCCGCTGGCCGAAGGCGTCGTACAGGGCGTTGTCGACATCCTGCGGGGCGATGCCGAGGCGCGAGGCCGCGTCCCGGTCGATCTGGATCGTGAACTGCAGGCCGGCACTCTCCTGGTCGCTGGTGACGTCCGCGACGCTGGGCAGCTGCGCCACCGCGGCGACCACCTTCGGCGCCCAGGACGCCAGTTCCTGCGCGTTCACATCGGTCAGCGTGTACTGGTACTGGGTCTTGGCCACGCGACCGCCGATCGTGATGTCCTGGGCGGCCTGCATGTAGAGGCGGATGCCGGTGACGGGCTGCAGCGCCTTGTCGAGCCGCGCGATCACCTGGTCGGCGGTGGCATTCGGGCCACGCTGCCCTTGCGGCTTCAGCGAGATGTACATGCGCCCCTGGTTCGGCGAGGGGTTGGTGCCACCGGGCCCGATATAGCTCGCGACCGAGCCGACTGCCGGATCCCGCAGCAGGACGTCGACGACCTGCTGCTGCTTCTCGGCCAGGGCCCCGGTGGACACGTCCTGTGCGGCTTCGGTGACGCCGGCGATCAGGCCGGTGTCCTGCTGCGGGAAGAAGCCCTTCGGGATCGTGACGAAGAGATACCCGGTCAACGCGACGGTCGCGATCATGACCATGAGGGTCAGACGCTGGTGCCGGAGCACGTGGGTCAGCGCCGCTTCATAGGCCCCGGCCAGGCGATCGAACCCGGCCTCCAGCAGCCGGTACAGCCGGCCGTGCCGCGCCGGGCCTTCGGCCTGCGCCTTGAGCAGGCGGGAGCAGAGCATCGGCGTCAGCGTCAGGGACACCAGGGCGGAGACGGCGATCGCGACGGCGACGGTGACCGCGAACTCCTGGAACAGCTTGCCGATGACGCCGCCCATCAGCAGCAGCGGGATGAACACCGCCACCAGCGAGACCGAGATCGACAGGATGGTGAAGCCGATCTGCCCGGCCCCATCCAGGGCCGCCTGCAGGGGTGTCTTGCCCTGCTCCAGGTGGTGGACGATGTTCTCGACCATCACGATCGCATCGTCGACCACGAAGCCGACGGCAACCGACAGTGCCATCAGCGACAGGTTGTCGAGCGAATAGCCGAACACGGCCATCACCGCGAAGGTGCCGACGATCGAGATCGGCACCGCGATGCCCGGGATGATCGTGGCCCAGAAATTCCTGAGGAAGAGCAGGATGGTCATGACCACCAGGCCGATGGTCAGGACCAGGGTGAACTGCACGTCGGCGACCGAGGCGCGAATGGTGGTGGTGCGGTCGGAGACCACGGAGATTTTGATCGCCGGCGGCA
The DNA here is from genome assembly GCF_052115705.1 of Inquilinus sp. 2KB_23. Taxonomy (NCBI): domain Bacteria; kingdom Pseudomonadati; phylum Pseudomonadota; class Alphaproteobacteria; order Rhodospirillales; family Rhodospirillaceae; genus Inquilinus; species Inquilinus sp. 2KB_23. Next base: position 177,543 of record NZ_JBFRHF010000002.1, read on the forward strand.
GCGACGCCTCGAGCTGCGGCAGCTCGCGCCGGATGCTGTCGACGGTCTGGATCACATTGGCGCCCGGCAGGCGCTGGACCGCCAGGATGATGCCGCGGTCGCGGCCATACCAGGCCGCCAGCTGGTCGTTGGCCGGGCCGATCTCGGCATGGCCGATGTCGCTGACCCGGATCGGCGCGCCGTTCTTGTAGCCGATGATGGCCTGGTTGTAGCTGGCGAGCGTGGTCAGCTGGTCGTTGGTCTGCAGCGCATAGGCCTGCTGCTTGCCTTCGAGCGTGCCCTTGGGGTCGTCGACCGTGATCGATGACAGGGCGGTGCGGATGTTCTCCAGCGTCAGGCCCTGGGCCGCGAGCTGCTGGGGGTTCACCTCGACCCGCATGGCCGGCTGCTGCTGGCCGCCGATGCTCACCAGCCCGACACCCGGCACCTGCGACAGCTTCTGCGCGAGGATGCTTTCGGCATAGTCGTCGACCGTCGTCAGCGGCAGGGTGTCGGAGGTCAGGGCCAGGATCAGGATCGGCGTGTCGGCCGGATTGGTCTTCCGGTAGGTCGGCGGCGTCGGCATGGTCTTCGGCAGGTCGCCGCCGGCCGCATTGATCGCCGCCTGCACGTCTCCGGCTGCGGAGTCCACGGTGCGCGAGGGGTCGAACTGCAGCGTCACCTGGGTGAAGCCCAGGGCGCTGGCGGAGGTCATCTGCGACAGGCCGGGGATCTCGCCGAACTGGCGCTCCAGCGGCGTGGCCACCGAGGAAGCCATGGTCTCGGGGTCGGCCCCGGGCAGCTGCGCCGTGACCTGGATCGTCGGCAGGTCGACCGACGGCAGGGCCGCGACCGGCAGGGAGCGGTAGGCGACGATGCCGACCAGCACGACGCCGATCATCAGCATCAGCGTGGCGATCGGCCGCCGGATGAACGGGCCGGACAGGCCACCGTTGGACGCGGTGTTCTGGCTCATGGCTGGATCCCCAGTGTGTCGGTCTGCGCGTTCATCAGCGGCGAATCCGTGGTGTCGGCCGGACTGCGCGCGGACACCTTGTCCCCCGGTCGCAGGCCATACTGCCCGTCGCTGACCACGGTCTCGCCCGCCGTCAGGCCGGAGGTGACGAGCGCGGTTCCGCGCACCGTCTGGGCCACCTGGATCGGCTGCGGCGCCACCGTCGCGTCGGGCCGCACCACCCAGGCGAAGACCCCGTTTGGCCCGCGCTGTACCACGGCGGCGGGCACGGTCAGACCATCCTGCTGCACCTTCAGGACCAGCCGGGCCTGGACGAACTCGCCCGGCCACAGCAGCTTCTGCGGGTTCGGAAAATCCGCGCGCAACGTGATCGTGCCGCTGGCCGCGTCCACGGTGTTGTCGAGGGTCTCGAGCCTGCCGGTGTCGAGCCTGGTCGCGCCGTCCTGCGACCAGGCCTCGACCGTCAGCCCGGCCGCACCAGCGCTCGCCATCTGCCGCTGGATGTCGGGCAACGCCGCCTGCGGCAGCGTGAACAGGACGGCGATCGGCTGGATCTGGGCGATGGTCACCAGACCGCTCGCGTCGGTCGGGTGGACGACATTGCCCTCGTCGACCAGGCGGAACCCGGTGACGCCGCCGATCGGCGCCGTGATCTGGGTGTAGCCGAGCTCGACCTGGTCCTGGTCGATGACCGCCTGGTCGCCTTTGATCGAGGCCTGGAGCTGGTCGATCATCGCCTGCTGGGTGTCGACCTGCTGGTCGGTCGCAAAGCCCGAATGCTCCAGTGGCTTGTAGCGCGCGAGATTGGCGGACGCGTTGGCGAGGTGCGCCTGGTCGCGGGCCAGGGTGGCCTGGTCCTGCTCGAGCTTGGCCTGGTAGATCCGGGGGTCGATCGTGACCAGCAGGTCGCCCTTCTGCACCGTCTGCCCCTGGTCGTAGGCGATCCGCTGGATCTGGCCCTCGACCTGGGTGCGGACGGTGACCGTGTTGAAGGCCTGGACCCGGCCGAGGCCGTCCAGCTCGATCGGCACGTCCTGCTTCGCCACGGTCGCCTCGGCGACGGGCGCGGGCGACACGACCGGAACCGGCACCGCGGTGGAGGCGGAGCCGAAGACGTCGGTGCCGAGGACGAGGAGGGAGCCGGAGAGTCCGGCCACCACCCCCAAGGCGGCGAGAAGCAGGTTGCGGCGCATGGTCGACCTCGCTCTGTTCAGGCTGGAATGGTGAATTCCAAAGCCTTCAAAGGTTAAGGTCGAAGCGGCAGCTCGCTCCATTGCACATCGGGACGTCGACGCCCTGCGTTCGTCGGGAGGGACCTATACCTTAGTCTTGAAGCACGAAGGCACGGCGTCAGGCGTCGAGCCAATGGCGGATGCCGTCCAGCGATCGGAACGCCGTGACGCTGCGGACGGCGATGCCCGGCATCGCGTCGGCGGCCATCCTCGCCAGGGCGTCGCCGGGGCCCAGTTCGAGCGCACGCTGCGGACGGGCGGCGCGGCAGGCGTCCATGCAGGCCGCCCAGTCGACCGTCTGCCGGATCTGCAAGGCGAGCTTCTGCAGGCCCTCCGGCAGGTGCAGGACGGGCGCGCCGTCGACGCCGCTGATCAGTCGCACCCCCGTTGGCGGGCGCGTCCCGGCGACCCGCTGGCGAAGCAGCTCTCCGAACCGCTCGCTGGCTTCGCGGAGGAACGGCGTATGCGACGCGACCGACACGGGCAGCATGACGGTGCGGCTCGCCCCCCGCTGCTCGGCCTGCGCCAAGGCCGGCTGCAGATCGGCGACCGCGCCGCCGAGGAGGACATGCAGGGGCCCGTTGACGATGGCGATGTGGAGATCATGCGCCCGGCAGATCGCTTCGATCTCCGCGCGCGGCAGGCCCAGCACCGCGCCGAGCCCCGATGCGGTGCGCGAAGCCTCGTCCATCAGCACGGCCCGCCTGGCGGTCAGATCCAGGACGGTCTCCGCATCGATGACGCCGGCAATGCCCCATGCGGCCAGTTCGCCGGCGCTGTAGCCCGCAGCGGTGACGGGGCGGGGCGAGGTCGGCCCCAGCACCGCCCAGTAGGCCAGCGCCTGGGTGCAGCAGAGGATCTGGGCCACCCTGTTGGCGTGAAGCTCGCCTTCGCTCGCCTGATGGACCAGATCCCTCGGATCCCGGCCGTCGAGCACGCGTCGGGCGGCCGCGAAGACAGGCGCCGCCTCGGGCGCCTCGCCGACCAGGTCGAACATGCCCGCAGCCTGGCCGCCCTGCCCGGAGCAGAGGATGGCGACGCCGGTCACAGCCCGCTCTCGACCCGATCGAGGAAGATCGTGGCCGCGAGCAGATCCGCGCATCCGCCGGGGCTGAGACGCCGCCGGACGAAGGCCTGGTGGATCGCCACCGCACGATCCTCCCAATCGCCCTGCCCCACCCCTCCATCTTCCAGGAACTGCCGTGCCACGCGTTGCGCGTCCTGCAGCCCCGCGGCGCCGCCGCGATGAAGCAGGTTCGTATCCTCCACCTCGGCCATCAGGGCGAAGAAGGCCTGGACGCGGGCGGCGCCCTCGTCATGGGCGAGCGCGCGTCCCTGGCGGAGGGCCGGCAGCCCGATCTCCCGCACCTGCGGGAAGCCGGCTGCGGCTTCCGCGCGGGCGCCCCCCGCCCCGAACCGGCGCAGGACGTCGCTGCCGTGGCTGCGGAGGGGAATCGGACCGCGTAGGATCGCGCCGCCCCAGCGCCGGGTGACGATGCCCGCCAGCTGCGCGGCGGACGGGCGTGCCGGGGTGGCTGGGGTCAGAGGGCTCTCCACCGAGGCCGCTCCGGCTGCCGCGCAGAGCAGCCCCAGGCCGAAGATCGCACCCCGGTGGGTGTTCACGCCGCCGGTGGCGGCGAGCATGGCGTCCTCGGCCTCCCGGCCGATCTGCCGAAGCCGCTCCATGTCGCCACCCGCCGAACCCGCCATCGCCAGGCGGGCATAGAAGGGGCGGATCGCCGCGGCGCTGCGCCGGAAGGTGGTGTGGTCCATATCGTCATGGCTGCCGCGATCGACATGGCTCACCAGGCCGGGCTTCGGCCATGTCTCCAGTTCGGCCACGAGGGCCGCGGCGGCCACGTCGCCCAGCCGTTCGGCGATCGCGACGGGCAGGCCGGGCCGCGGAAGCGCGAGGCCGGCGTCCAGCGCCGGACGGCTCACGCGAAGAGGGTGCGCACGCATCGGATGTCCGCTCCGTCCATGGATTTGATGAGTACGACCCCGTCGGGTCGGCGGAACTCCTGCCGAAGCTCCCGCCAGTTCACCCCGCTGCCGGCCGTGAGGAGGATCTCGCCGTCGAGCCGGACCGGGCCCGCGCTGTCCAGCCGGTCGAGGGTGTCGAGAAGATCGGGCAGGATTTCCGCCGTCGGCCTGGGCCAGATCAGGTCGATGTCCGATCCCGGCCGCAGGTAGGGCAGGCCGGTCAGGCGTTGCCACAGCAGAGCGCCGAACAGGACCGGCCGCAGCGCCAGCCGCTCGCCGAGGGCGACCAGCCCCTCCACCTGCGGCCGCCAGGCCGGCGGGACGGAGGCCGCCGCTGTGCTCAGCGGGACGGCAGCAACAGTCTCAGTCACGAATTCGGCGGGGATGGACAGGGCGAGGCGAAGCTTGCCGTGTGCCGGCGGCAGGGGCAGGCCGACGGCGACGCCATCCCCGCTGTCGCCGGCAGCCCGGCGACGCACGATCACCGGCCAGCCACGCTCCGCCCAGCCGGCGACGAGCCGGCGCGGCCCGACCTCCAAGGCATCGAAGCCGGGCGATGCGGCCAGGACTGCGGGCCACCCGCCCGGCGTCACGCGCAGCAGATCATGACGCTGCAGCATGATGGCCCTCGACGATCTGCGCCGCCACGCGCCGGGCCAAGTCCGACGCCAGGCGCCGGCCGTCGCGCGCGGCGCCGAGCACATCCCTGGCGTCATGGCCGGAACTGCCCGCCAAGGCCGCTTCGAGCTGGGCGCCGAGTGGCTGGCCCGGGTCCCAGGTGGCCGCGATGGCGCCGACCTTGCTCATGGCGGCGAGGCCGGGCGCGAAGACGGGGGTCGTCTGCGACAGCGCTTTGAGCTTGTCTTCGGGCAGCTTGGTGACGCGCGCCATCGACGGCAGGTCCATGACCGCAGGCTCCGCCCCCGGCAGCGCGACCAGGATGTCCGTCGCCAGCCCGGTGGCGAGGAAGGCGCCGGCGGCCGCCTTGCCGTAGTTCAGCCCGACCGTGCGATGCCCTTCCCGACTGGCCAGCAGCAGGCATTTGGCGAGATGGGCGAGATATTCGTTGAGGCCGAGCATCTCGTCGCGGCGGGCCATGCGCTGGCTGCGCGTGTCCACCATCACCAGGATCGGCGTGTCGCCGCCGGCCGCGATCACCCGCAGCACCCGTTCGGCCAGGGGCAGGACGCCGTCGATCCCGAGCGGTTCTCCGTCGGCGATGCCGATCACTTCGACCGCGCGACCGTTCCCGAGCCGGCCGATCCCCATGATCAGCTTGTCGGGGCGCACGACCACGTCGTGCCCGGCGGGGAACAGCCCCGCCAAGATCTCATCGACCGTCATGATCCAGTCCTTTCACCTTTGCGGCGAGCGCGATGAACGCCTCGTCGTCCATGTCCCGCACGGCCTCCGGATCTGCGATGCCGAGGATGGTCCACATCTCGGTGGCGCTGCTGCAGCCGCCGAGCTGGGACTGCCGCGACGCGAGCCGCTCCTGCTCGGCCTGCAGCGTCCGCAGGTCGAACGCCGGCACCCGTTCGAGCAGGAAGAGAGCGGCGTCGCGGAAGCCGGCCATCGTGTCCTGGGCATAGGTGTCGGCGCCCCCGATCAGGCGGCGGGTCCGGCCGCCGGTGACGCTCCAGACCAGGGCCTTGTCCTTGGAGTCGAACTCCTCGACGCCCTGGTTGGTCTCGATCACCTCGGGGCCGGTGACGCCGAGCCGTCCCTGCTCCGAGATCGCAATCCGGGAGCAGGTGGCGGCGGTGAGGCCGGCTCCGCCGAAGGCCCCGGAGCGCCCGCCGACCAGGGCGACGACCGCGACGCCGGCGCTGCGGGCCTCGGCGATCGCGCGCATCACCTCCGCGACGGCGAGCTCACCGGCATTGGCCTCCTGCAGCCGCACGCCGCCGCTGTCGAGCAGCAGCAGGACGGGGAGATCGGCGCGGTCGCGTGCCGCCCGAAGCAGGCCGACGAGCTTCGCCCCGCTCACCTCGGCGAAGGTGCCGCCCATGAACTGCCCTTCCTGCGCGGCGACCAGCACCTCCCGGCCATCGAGGCGCCCGCGCCCGATGATCATGCCGTCGTCGAACGCCGCGGGAAGGTCGAACGGCGCCAGATGAGGGCTCTGCACGCGGTCCGAAGGCGGGAGGATCTCGGTGAAGCTGTCCGGATCGAGCAGGCCGGCGAGGCGCTCGCGGGCGGAGGCCAGGAACCAGCTCGCGGAGTCGCGGCTGGCGGACCGGCGGGTCGCAATGTCGGTCATCGTGCCGCCTCCATCATCCTGACGCCCTGCATCAGCCGCAGCGCGACCGTGTCCGGCCGGGCCCCGCCGTCGTTGATCGAGATGCGCAGCCCGCCCGGGGAGGCGCGCTCCACGAAGTCGGCGACGACCGCCTGCCAGACCTCGTCGTAGCCGCGCACGGGGGTGGCGATCTCGACCGAGCACTCGGTTTCCGGCAGCGTGCGTTCGAGCAGCACTTCGAGATTGCCGGACGCGACGACGCCGACGATGGCGCTCCGGGCGTGCCCCTCAGCCGGCCGGCCGGGGGCGTATTGAAGCTTGATGATCACCATGGCAGACCTCCTACCAGTTCCGGAATTTGCTTGGCGGGTCGTAGAGATTGCCCGACCAGTGCATCAGCTCCTTGACGGAGTGCGCGGCGAGCAGGCTCCTGTGCGTGTCGAGCGGGTCGATGCCGAGATCCTCCGGCCGACGGATCACCTTCCGGGCCCGCAGGTCCTCGACGACGCGGTGGTCGCGCGCCCGGCCGACCGGCGTGTATCCGGCCACCCCACGGATCGCCTGCTCACGCTCATAGGCGGTGCGGCAGAGCAGGAGGTTCGCGATCCCCTCCTCCGTGACGATGTGGGTCACATCGTCGCCATAGATCATCACCGGCGGGAGATCGAGATGGAGCGTCTCGGCAAGCTGGACGCTGTCGAGCTGCTCGACGAAGGTCGGGACGAGCTTGTCGCCGAAAGTCTCGACGATCTGGACAACCAGCTTGCGGCCGCGCGGCAGCTGCTGCTGTTCGCCCGCCGCTTCCCGCCCCGCCTTCAGCCACGCCTCGCTGGCATGACGCCGGCCATGCGGATCGGAGCCCATGTTCGGCGCGCCGCCGAAACCCGCGATCCGGTCGCGCGTCACCGTCGAACTGTTGCCCTGCAGGTCGATCTGGAGAGTCGATCCGATGAAGAGGTCGGTCGCATAGAGGCCGGCGGCCTGGCAGTACATGCGGTTCGACGCCATCGAACCGTCCCGGCCGGTGAAGAAGATGTCCGGGCGGGCGCGCATATAGGCGTCCATGCCCACCTCCGATCCGAAGCTGTGGACCTGCTGCACCCAGCCGGTCTCGATCGCGGGGATGAGGGTGGGGTGCGGGTTCAGGGCGAAATGGGTCGCGATGCGCCCCTTCAGGCCGAGCCGCTCGGCATAGGTCGGCAGCAGCAGCTCGATCGCGGCGGTGTTGAACCCGATCCCGTGGTTCAGCCGCCGGACGCCGTACTCCTCGTAGATCCCCCGGATCGCCAGCATGCCGGTGAGGATCTGGGTCTCGGTGATCTGCGCCGGATCGCGGGTGAACAGCGGCTCGACATAGAAGGTCTCGGGCGCGACGACGACGAAGTCGACGCGATCGCCGGGCACGTCGACCCGCGGCACCTTGTCGACCAGCTCGTTGACCTGGGCGATGACGATGCCCTGCTTGAACGCTGTGGCCTCGATCACCACGGGAGAGTCTTCCGTGTTCGGGCCCATGTAGAGGTTGCCGTCGCGATCGGCGCAGCGCGCGACGGTCAGCGCCACATGCGGCGTCAGGTCGACGAAGTAGCGCGAGAAGAGCTCGAGATAGGTGTGGATCGCGCCGAGTTCGATCTTCCCGGCGTTGAGGGCCCGCGCCAGCGCGGCGCCCTGCGGCCCGGAATAGGAGAAGTCGAGCCGGCGCGCGATCCCGGCCTCGAACAGATCGAGATGCTCGGCAAGCACGAGTCCGGACTGCACGATGTGCAGATCCCGGACGGTGTTCGGGTCCACCGCGGCGAGGCAGCGCGCGAGGAAATCCGCCTGCTTCTGGTTGTCACCCTCCAGGCAGACGCGGTCTCCCGGGCGGATGACCGCCTCGAGCAGGCTGGTCGCATCATCGGGCGCGACCAGCTTGCCCCGGGCATAGCGGCCGGCCGCGGCCAGCCGCTGTTCACGGGATTGTCGTCCGGTGTCCCACGCGCGCTGCGGTGACGCGTTCGGTCGGGATGTCATGGCTGAATCTCCGGCAGGGAGAATGCGGCGCCACCCCCTCCATGGGATGCGACGACGCCGCTTCTCGTGGCCTCAGTTGGTCGCGTCGCCCGCATGCCGAGCGGCGTCCTCGATGACGGCGGCGACCTCGTTGGGGCGGGATTCGTAGACCGAGTGGCTGGCGCCCTGGAGGACGGTGACGTGGCTGTGGGCGCGCTGGTAGTAGAAGCGCTCGAGATCCGGGTTGATGATCTTGTCGGCGGCGGCGACGATGCCCCAGCTCGGCTTGGTCTTCCAGGCCGCGGCGGTCATCGGTGCGCTGAAGACCGCGGCCGCGGTCGGGACCTGGGACTGCGCCTCGAACGTCGCCTGGTCGAGCGGCAGGTCGGCCGCGAAATGGGAGGGGAAGAGGTCCGGCCGCAGAGAGGTGTAGCCGTCCGCCGTCTTCACCACCGCACCGGGCGTCTGTTGGGTGACGCTGGGCATGGTCTTGCCGAGGGCGGCCTCGTCCTCGCCGACATCCGGCGCATGGGCCGCGACATAGACCAGGGCCGCGACATGCGGGTCCTCGCCGGCCTCGGTGATGATCGAGCCGCCATAGCTGTGGGCCACCAGGACGGTGGGGCCGTCCTGCTCGGCGAGGACCCGCCTGGTGGCGGCGACGTCGTCCGCCAGGCTGGTCAGCGGCTGCTGCACCATGGTCACGTGGAAGCCATCCTTGGTCAGGATGTCGTAGACCGGCTTCCAGCCGGACGCGTCGACCCAGGCGCCGTGGACCAGCACGATGTTCTTGATCGGCGCGGCGGGGGCGGCCGACGCGACCGCGGGAGCGACGGAGGCCAGCAGGGATGCCAGCAGGAGGATGCGCTTGCTGTGGAGCGGAGACATGAGGCCACCTCGATTGTTCGAGCATCGGGAGTGGTCTCCGAACCCCCCGGAAGGAGCGTCGCCGGGACCACGACATGACGGTACGGCGCTCCCGGCCCGCCCTCCATTGGACAGGGGGGCTGCCGAGGCCCTGCATTCCGGTCGACGGTCAGAGACTTTGGTATAGGGCCGAGGACTGGTTCATCGCTCCCGGCAGGCAGGCAAAGAGGGCCGGTTCGAAATCGCGCCCGAGACCTAGGTATAGGCTCGGCCCTACGAACACGGAGCAGCGACGATCCAACGTGCGATGGAGCGGCATGCGGCTTCGCCCCTAGCCTTGAGCGATGACGTGGACGGTCTGCGCGGCGACGGGCCTGCGCATCGTCCGTCATCCGCAAGAGGAGGCCGTTCCATGTTGTCCGACGCAATCCTGCTGGCGCTGGCGCCGGTGTTCTTTGTGATGGGGCTCGGCTATGCCGCCGGACGCATGCACATCGTCGAAAACCATCAGGTCGACAGCCTGAACAAGCTGGTGATGGACTTCGCCCTGCCGGCCTCCGTGTTCGCGGCGACGGCATCCGCGTCGCGCAGCGAGATGCTGGCGCAGGCGCCGCTCTTCGCGATCTCCGGCGGGGTGATGCTGCTGCTGTACCTGGCATGGTACGTCCGCCAGCACGCCTCTTCCAAGATCGGCAAGGAGGATGCTGCGCTCCAGGCCCTGACGATCGCCTTTCCGAACCTCGCAGGTGTCGGGCTTCCCATCGTGTCTGCGGTGCTCGGCCCCACCGGAGTCGTCCCGGTCGCCGTCACCCTGGCGGCCGGCTCGATCCTCGTCAGCCCGCTCACGCTGATCCTCCTCGAAATCAATGGGGGGAAGGATGGCGGTGCCGCCGGGCCGATGACCGCGCGGATCCTTGGGGCCCTGCGCCGAGCGCTGACCAAGCCCGTGGTCCTGGCGCCCGTGCTCGGCATCGCGCTCTCGCTGTCGGAGGTGAGGCTCGGCCCCGTCGTCGATGCCTGCCTGCTGCTGATCGGGCATGCTGCCGCCGGCGTCGCGCTGTTCCTCACCGGCCTGGTCCTGTCGGGCCAGTCCTTCCGGCTGGACTGGAAGGTCGTCAGGGCGACCGCGGCGGCCGACATCATCCGGCCGCTGCTGACCGCGCTGGTCGTATTCATCCTGCCGGTCCCGGCCGAAACCGCGAAGGTGGCCATTCTGCTGGCGGCAGTGCCGTCAGGGTTCTTCGGCATCCTGTTCGCCGTGAACTACCGCCTGGACTCGGCCACGGCGGGATCCATGGTCATCGCCAGCACCGTGTTCAGCATCATCACGATGGCGATCGCCATTGCCGTACTGTTTCCCGGGTAAGCTGACGGCACGCGGCACGCGGCACGCGGCTTGACGGTTGGCGAGCACTCGCGTCAGGTTGTGCCCGCCCATTCTGACAAAGCCTATTGCCCCACGGATTGCCACTCTCGATGAGCCGCGACGCCGCAGAGACGCCTTTGATAGCCGATCCCGAGCCGGGGGGCGCTTGCGGGCCCAGCCGGCGGATCGTGTCCACCCGGCGCCGCTGGCACCGCCTCCTGGCGCTTCTGTTGGGTTCAGCCGTCTTTGTCGTCGACACCTTCACCGACGTCAGGGGCGCCATCGCCGTTCTCTACGTGCTTGTGATGCTCCTTGCCGCCGACACGTTCTCGCGGCGCGGCATCGCCCTGCTGGCGCTGGCCTGCGCGGGCCTCACGGTTCTCTCTTTCCTTACAACCCACGGCCTGGATGCGGATGTCTCGGCCACGCTCCGTTTTGGAATCTCGCTGGCCGCGATCGCGATCACCGGCGCCCTGCTGCTTCGCGACCAGGCGTCGAAACAGTCCCTGATGGAAGCGAACACCGCCCTGGCGCGCAGCGAGAAGCGGTACCGGTCGATCTTCGAGCAAGCCCGGATCTCCCTGTGGGAGCAGGATTTCTCGCAGGTCAGGGACTTGCTCACGACACTGCGGCAGCAAGGCGTGCGGGATCTCGATGCCTATGCCCGTGAGCATCCGGCCTTCTCTCGGGACTGTGCCCGCCGGATCACCACCTTGCATGTCAACGACGCCACGGCCGAGTTGCTGCGGCTGTCGTCGCCATCCCAGGCGCAGGGTTCGCTCGAGCGCTTCCTTCCGGCCGACGATCCCGCCTTCCTGGCGGTCCTGGCGGCCATGGCTGACGGCAGAAGCCGGTTCGAAGGGAGAGCGAATCTGATCACCGCGGGCGGACAGGTCGTGACCGTCCTCCTCGGCATCTCGTTCCCCGACGAGGCGGACGAATTCGGCCGCGTGGTGGTCGCCATGACGGACATTACCCAGCACGAGCAGATCCAGCAGACGCAGCTCGCGGCCCAGGCCGAGCTGGCCCGGGCCTCGCGGGCGGCGACCGTCGGCGCGCTGTCGGCCTCGATCGCCCATGAGCTCAACCAGCCGCTCGGCGCCGTCGTGATGAACGCCCAGACCTGCCTGCGCTGGCTCGGCAAGGACCCGCCCGATGTCGAAGCCGCGATGCGGGCCGCGGAGCGGACGGCCCGGGACGGCCGGCGGGCTGCCGAGATCGTGCAGCGCACGCGCGGGCAACTGGTGCGGGATCAGCGTAGCGACGAGATGATCGATCTGCGCGAGGTGGTCGAGGAGACGGTCCATCTGCTGGAGGCCGAACTGAATGCCCATGCCACGCGGGTGGTGACACAGTTCGCGATGTCGGTCCCGCCGATCAGGGCCGATCGCGTGGCGCTGCAGCAGGTGCTGATCAACCTCATGACCAACGGCATCCACGCCATGGCCGAAATGCAGGCCGCCGCGCGCGAACTCACGGTCAGCGTCGACGGTCCCGCCGCGCCCGATGCGCCGGAGGTGCGCGTCGTGATCCAGGATCGCGGCGGGGGCATTCCCGACGACGTCCACGCCCGGCTGTTCGAGCCGTTCTTCACGACGAAGCGGGGCGGCATGGGAATGGGGCTTGCGATCTGCCGCTCGACGATCGAGACATATGGCGGACGATTGACGGCCAGGAATCACGAGCAGGGAGGGGCGGTGTTCGAGTTCGCGCTGCCGGCGGATCAGGACGCCGCACAAACATCATGAAAACACCAGTCGCAGCGGCATCCGCCGCCGCTCCCCTCGTCTTCATCGTCGACGACGACGAGGCTATCCGGGAGGCGCTGACGGACCTGCTGCGCTCGGTCGGGATCGAATCCCGGTGCTTCGGTTCGACCAGAGACCTGCTCGACGCCGCCCCCACCGACCGGCCCGGCTGCCTGATTCTCGACGTCCGCCTGCCGGGGCTGAGCGGGCTGGATCTGCAGGCCCAGCTGGTGCGCAACCGCAACACCCGGCCGATCATCTTCATGACCGGCCACGGGGACGTTCCGATGACGGTTCGGGCGATGAAGGCCGGGGCGATGGACTTTCTGACCAAGCCCTTCCGCGATCAGGACATGCTGGACGCCGTGGCCGCCGCCATCGACAAGGACATGGCGCAGCGCCAGGAAGCAGTCGCAGCGAAGGAGGTCGCCGCGCAAGCCGCCACCCTGACCCCGCGCGAGACGGAAGTCATGGCCGCGGTCGTGAAGGGGCTCATGAACAAACAGATCGCCGGCCTTCTCGGCATCAGCGAGATCACGGTCAAGCTGCACCGGGGAAACGTCATGCGGAAGATGGAGGTCCGGTCGGTCGCCGACTTGGTGCGGAAGGCGGAATTGCTGGCGCGTTGATGCCTTGACTTGGCCTGGACGGACAGCCGCTTCGTCCTGCACCTATGTATGGTATCCGTCCAGCGAGCCCTCGGCTATCCAGGACAGGCGGGTCACAGTCCCGTTGTTGTCCGCCGAGGTATCGTGTCCCATCCCCCCGTTATCGCTGTCATCGACGACGATCCGGCCATCCGCGAGGCGCTGGAAGACCTCATCGTCTCGCTGGGCTACCGGCCCCTGCTGTTCGTCTCGGCCGAGGACTTCCTCGCGTTCCCGGGGCGCTCCGCGGTGGGCTGCATGGTCGTCGACATCCGCATGGGGGGCATGACCGGCCTCGACCTCCAGGCGCGGTTGAACGCGCAGGGCAAGCCCTCCCCGATGATCTTCATGACCTCGTACACCGACGAGGCGACGCGATCGAAGGCGATGGCGGGTGGCGCGCACAGCTTCCTCGCGAAGCCGGTCGACGCAGAGGTGTTGATCGGGTGCCTGGCCTCGGCGCTCCACGAGTCAGCCCGGCAGGGCTGACCCCGCAAGACGCGCAGCGACGGGATCCCTTTGCGGTTAGACCGCGCGTTCGGACGGCAGGAGACCGAGGTGGGGGCGATGCGCCCGGGACCGCGCGTTCAGGTGGGCGATCGACGCAAGGGCGCGGGGCCGGCCACGCCCCGGAGCACGGCCCGTCCGGCATCCGCTGCGGCTTCAACGCCCCGCTGCCGCCGTGGCGATGCAGCCGGCCATCCTGAAGGGATCCTCCCCGGCGACCATGGTGGGCACCATGTCCCGGGGCGGTGGGCGGGTGACGATATAGACAGGCCTCATCCCGCCATCGGCCGGCGCGTTCGCTGCGCTGGACGCGATCGAGAAGCCGAGCACCAGGGCCAGGCCCAGCGTGGCGAGACCACAGATCGCCGCCGTCAGGCCTCTCCCCTCCACCGGTGCGACGGCCCGGCCGTCCATGGGGCCGCCGTCGAAAACGGCGGACGGATGCGGCAGGCCGATATTGGTCTTCTGCGCGGGACCCATGGTTTGCCTCCTCTCCAGCATCGGCCAGACGACACGCGATCACCCGATCGTCGATCAGAGGCTAAGGTCGAAGCGCCGTGCCGCTCCATCATGCCTGGGGACTGTGAGGCCCTACGTTTGTTGGGCCAACCTATACCTTGGTCTTGGATGGCCAGACGCAATCACCTCAGACGCAATGACGGCGGCGGCCGCATCTCGATCCCTGCCGGTCCGACCTCTGCCCTATACCAAAGTCTCTGACCGTCGACCGGAATGCAGGGTCTCGGCAGCCCCTTGTCCGATGGTGGGCGGGCCGGGAGCGCCGTACCGTCATGTCGTGGTCCCGGCGACGCTCCTTCCGGGGGGTCCGGAGACCACTCCCGATGCTCAAACAATCGAGGCGCCGCGTCGGCAGCCACAGCCCCCGACGGGACGCCGGTCGAACGGAGACGCAAGCGATGACGGTGCTGTATTCGACCAGGGTCACCGCGGCCGGCGGCCGCCAGGGATGGATCCGCAGCGACGACGGCCTGCTCGACCTCGAGCTCGCCATGCCGCAGTCCCTGGGCGGCAAGGGCGGCGCCACCAACCCGGAGCAGCTGTTCGCCGGCGGCTACGCCGCCTGCTTCGAGAACGCCCTCCTGCGGGTGGCGCGGCAGGCGGGCCATCGCTTCGGCGATGACGACGTCCGGGTCGTCGCCGAGGTCGGCCTGAGCCGCAGCCCGGCCGACGCCTTCGTGCTGTCCGTCGCGCTCGCCATCGCGATCCGCGGCGTCGACCGGCAGACGGCGGACGCGCTGGTCCGCGCCGCCGATGCCATCTGCCCGTACTCCAACGCGATCCGGGGCAATGTCGACGTGGCCAAGACCATCGCGGTCGACTGATGCCCGGCCCCGCCGCGCCGTTACGAGCAAGGGAGGGCGATCCCCTCCCCGTCCCGGCGGCAAATACCCGCAAAGTCCTTCACCCCAGATTGATTTCCTGGAAATCGAATATCCATCGATGCGTCTGCCGTATTCTCTGCGGCTCGCATAATAAAGCCGCGACGGAACATTAAATTTGGAACAGGCTTTTGTTCGGGTCCGTTATCCCTGAACCGATGGAACACCCCTCGCCACCTCAAAGCCCAGCGGCCGAAGGCCAGGCGGAGTTCGAATCCGCAGCCCATCTGACGCAAGCCCTGCTGTATCAGGTTCGCGCCGGGAGACTATCCCCGGTGGAATTGGCGACGTGGCTGCGTCAGATGATGATGAGCGCGGCGGATCCACTGTCAGACAACGAGAAGAGCGCGATCGCCTGCACACTCGCCATGGACCTGCTCGCGGATGTGGGCTGCGACTTCAACCCGTCCGGATTGATGGACCTGGTGGACGGCTCGGACCAGGCGATCGCGATCGGACGCCTGGTTTGAGGACCGCCTGGCGCACCGGCTCGGGCTCCTGCCGCAGATGGCCCCGGGCCCGGGCCAGCCGGGATCGGATCGTCCCCGTCGGGATCTGCAGATGGGCCGAAGCCTCCTCGTAGGAGGCGCCCCAGACCGCCACGATGGACAGGATATCCCGGTGGTCCTTCGACAGCGTCCGCCAGCGCGCCGCCACCTCGGTCACCTCGATCCTCTGCATCTGCGTCGCCGGCGTGCTGCCGTCCCAGTCGTCGATCGGGATGGTTTGGGCCCGGCTGTGCTTGTTGCCGACGAATTTCGAGAGGTAGAGCCGGCGCATCATCACGGCGAGCCAGGCGATCATGTTGCTGCCGGGCTGCCAGAGATGCAGCTTGCGCACCGCCCGGAACAGCGTGTCCTGCAGCAGGTCGTCGGCGTCGGCGTGGTTTCGCGTCAGGGTGATGGCGAAGCGGCGGAGGTCGGGGATGCAGGGAGCGACAGTCGTCAGGAACTGGCGCTCTGTCGCGGCGGAGATAGCCGACATGGGAGCATCCTTGCAGGTTCGAACGCGACGGGGTGACGACGATGCCGTCGGCGATGTCCGGTTCGCGTTCGTATCGAAACTGCACCCGCCGCCGGCGCCCGAAGGGCCGGCTGCCGGCAGTCCAGGGATCGGGAGACCCAGACGCAGCCTAATCGGCAGCGAAACCAGGCCGCCAGACTCGGAAACTACTCATGTCCGTCGCTAGGACGAACGTCCGGGTGGGCTAGATCCTGCCCATGCCGCCGAGGCCGCCGAGCAGCCACAGCACCACGAGAACGAGGACGACCAGCCCGAGCACGCCGCCGAGGCCCGCCCCGCCATAGCGACCATGGGCATAGTAGCCGCCGCCGCCGAACAGCAGGATCAAGATAAGGATAATGACAATCGTGCTCATGGTCTGTCGCCTCACTGGACTTTGATCGTCGGGCAAGAGCCGGGAGCGACGCCGGTTCTTGGGCGCGTCTCCGATGGTCTTGCTTCCGATTGTCACGAGCATAGCGGGCGGGCAATCATATCGGCAGGATCGGAAACTACTCAATCCCGCGCGGCCGGGACGGCAGGTCAGACGGGCGGCTCGTCCGCCCCCGTCTAGGCGGCGGCCAGCGCCAGCCGCGCCAGTGCCGGCAGGGACTTCGAATCCGTCTTCTTCATGATCGCGGCGCGATGGTTCTCGACCGTGCGCTGGCTGATGCCAAGATCCGCCGCGATGTTCTTGCTGGGATGGCCGGCGACGACCAGCCCCATGATCTGGCGCTGGCGGGCCGTCAGCCCGGCGACATGGTCGGCCGCGGCCTCGCGCCAGGCGGCCAGCTTGTTGGTGTCGCGCGACTGCTCGAGGGCGCGCTCGACGCCGGCCAGCAGGTCGCCGCGGCCGACCGGCTTCTCGATGAAGTCCGAGGCGCCGGCCTTCATGGCCTGGACCGCCATCGACACGTCGCTGTTGCCGGTGATCATGATGGCCGGCAGCCGGTGGCCGGCAGCCCTCAGCCGCTGCAGCAGCTCGAGCCCGTTCATCCCGGGCAGATAGGCATCGACCAGGAGGCAAGCCGCGCGGCCCGGGCGATAGGCTTCGAGGAAGGCCTCGCAGGACGCGTAGTCCTCGACCATCCGGCCGTCGTCTTCCAGCACGCTGCGCATGCCGTCCCTAACATGGCCGTCGTCGTCGACGACGAAGATGACCGGCTCGCCCCGGTCACCGGTCCCGTTGGCGGGGCTTGCAGCGTGCGGGGATGCTGCGGGGGGCGATGCCGCCAGCAGGCGCTGGATGGCCTGCGTCAGCTCCTTGAGCTTCACCGGCTTGTTGAGCTGCATGCAGTCCTGGCGGGCGATGTGGCGCAAGGTGCCGGTCGAGATGTCGCCGGTCAGGATGATGACCGGGACCTGGCGGCCAAGCCTTTCCCGCAGCTTGGCGGTGACCTCGAGCCCGTCCATGCCGCCCGGCAGATTGTAGTCCGCGAGGATGAGGTCCGGCCGGACCACCCCCCGCGCCACCAGGTCCAGCGCGGCGACGCCGTCCGACGCCGTCGCCGCGC
Organism: Inquilinus sp. 2KB_23; assembly: GCF_052115705.1. Classification (NCBI taxonomy): domain Bacteria; kingdom Pseudomonadati; phylum Pseudomonadota; class Alphaproteobacteria; order Rhodospirillales; family Rhodospirillaceae; genus Inquilinus; species Inquilinus sp. 2KB_23. Next base: position 194,998 of record NZ_JBFRHF010000002.1, read on the forward strand.
GGTGGCCCTCGTCCTTCAGCAGAAGGTCGAGGAGCCCGCGCACCTCGGGATCGTCCTCGACCACCAGGATCGCACCAGTACGGTGGGCGCTTTCGGCGATCCCGCCATCGCGGTCCTGGCGGCGGTGCTCGCGCGGCCGGTCACTCTGCGGCAGCATGATCTCGATGGCGAAGACCGAGCCCTTGCCCGGCTGGGAGCTGACGCGCACCCGATGGCCCAGCAGGCCTCCCAGGCGCTGCACGATGGACAGGCCGAGGCCGAGGCCGCGGCTCCGTTCGCGCGCGGCGTTGTCGAGCTGATGGTACTCCTCGAAGATCGCCTGCAACTCCCCGCCCGGGATGCCGACGCCGGTGTCCCAGATCTCGATGCTCAGCATCCCCTCGCGCCGGCGGCAGCCCAGCAGCACCTTGCCCTGCCGGGTGTACTTCAGGGCGTTTGACAGCAGGTTGCGGATCATCTGCTCCAGCAGGCGCGGATCGGTGTCGATCGAAAGGCCGCACGGGACGACATGCAAGGCGAGCCGCTGGGCTTGCGCATGATAGGTGAATTCGTCCTTCAGCCGGTCGAGCAGGTCGTTGACCGGAAAATGGACCCTCTCGGCGCGGACGGTCCCGGCCTCGATCTGGTTGATGTCGAGCAGCGCGTTCAGCATGCCGGTCATGGCGCCCAGCGTCTCGTCGAACCGGGCAACCAGCTTCCGCCCCTTTTCCCCGTCGACGCTCTTCGCCAGCAGCCCCTGCAGCAGGGCCAGCGTCTGCAGCGGCTGGCGGAGGTCGTGGCTGGCGGCGGCGAGGAAACGCGACTTGGCGACGGTCGCCAGCTCTGCCTGCCGCTTGGCCGCCTCCAGCGCATCCGCCGTGTGCCGGCGCTCGGTGATGTCGGCGAAGGTGATGACGACGCCCTCGACCCCGTTGTCCTGGGTGCGGTAGGGCAGGATGCGGCGGACATACCAGGCGCCGCTCTGCGCCTCGATCTCCCGCTCGATCGGCGCGAGGGCCTGCAGCACCGTCCGCGCATCGGTCAGCAGGGCGCTGTCGGCCGCCAGCGAGTTGAGGTCGGCGAGCGGCCGGCCGACGTCGCCGGGGATGACGCTGAACAGCGATCGGGTGGCGGGGGTGAAGAAGCGGATGTTGAGGTCGGTGTCGAGGAAGATCGTCGCGACATCGGTACTGTACAACACGTTCTGCAGGTCATTGGAGGTCGTGCGCTGCCGCTCCAGCGTTTCCTGGAGCTGGCTGTTCAGGGCGGTCAGCTCCTCGTTCAGCGACTGCAGCTCCTCCTTCGAGGTGATCAGCTCCTCATTCGTCGACTGGTATTCCTCGTTGACGGACAAGGCTTCTTCGTTGATCGCCTTCTGCTCCTCGGTCGAGATCTCGAGGTTGCGGATGGCGCCCTCCAGCTCCGCCCTGGTGGCGGCGAGCTCCTGCTCGAGCTCGGCGACGCGCGGGCCGTGTCCCGGGAGGGCCCGGCGCCCTGCCCCACGCTCCGGCTTCGGCTCGTCGATGAAGCAGATCAGCAGCAGCTCCTCGCCGTCGTTCGAGACCGGCTGCACGGCGATGCTGAACGAAGCCGGATGGCCATCTCCGTCGGTCCGGCCGCCAGCGACGACGATGCGCGCATTCTCATGGCCGGCCCGCTGGATCGCCGCGCGGAGCTTGGTGCGCATGCCCTCCCGCGCCATCGCCAGCAGATCGTGCGTCGGGTGGCCCGGCGCCATGTGCAGATAGCGGTCGATCGGCCCCAGGGAATAGAGGCACTCATGCTTGCGGTTGATCAGAACCGCCGCCGGCGCGTAGGCGTCCATCACCAGGCGCCGGCACAGCTCGGCGAGGACGGCCTGGCGCGACGGCGCCGGGCCCTGTCCCGGGCGCGCGGGGACGCGAACGCCGTCGCCGCCCCCCGCGGAAAAGCCGAGATCGCCCGGCCGGCTGCGGCCGATGTGCCGATACAGCCGTTCCGGCTTGGAGATCACATCGAAGCGTCCGCCGAGGTCCCCGATCGTCTCGGAGCTGCCGAGCAGCAGGATGCCGCCCTCCCGCAGCGCGAAATGGAACAGTGAGATCACCTTCGCCTGCGCCTCGGGGCGCAGGTAGATCAGCAGGTTCCGGCATGACACCAGGTCGAGGCGCGAGAATGGCGGGTCGGCCAGCACGTCCTGGACCGTGAAGACGACCGACGCGCGCAGCTCGGGCGTCACCCGGTAGCCGTGATCCTCCTTCGAGAAGAAGCGGGTCAGCCTGTCCGCCGGCACATCCGCTGCGATCGTGTCCGGATAGAAGCCCTCGCGTGCCCTGGCGACGGCGTCGGGATCGACGTCGGAGGCGAAGACCTGCAGCTTGACGTTGCGCCTCGCCGCCGTGATCGCCTCGCGGAACAGCATGGCGAAGGAATAGGTCTCTTCGCCCGTGCTGCAGCCGGCGATCCAGATGCGCAGCGGGTGGTCGGGCGACTGGTTGGCGACCAGGTCGGGAATGATCTTCTCCGCCAGGAGATCGAACACCTTGGGATCCCGGAAGAAGCCGGTGACGTTGATCAGCAGGTCCTTGGCCAGAAGATCGAGCTCGCGGGGGTCGCCCTGCAGGATCTCGAGATACCGCCCCATGTCGGCGGGCTCGATCGCCGCCATCGCCATGCGCCGTTCCATCCGGCGCTGCAGCGTCCCCGGCTTGTAGAGCGTGAAGTCATAGGCGGTCTCGGTCCGCAGCAGATCGATGATCCGCGGCAGCCAGGCCTGTGGCGTGTCCTGCGGCGCCGAAGCATTGCGTTGACGGATCGGGCCGGCTCTCCGGCCGTGTTTGGCGAGCGCACCGGGGATCTCGCCCACCGGCAGGACCAGATCGACCGCGCCGGTCATGATCGCACTTCGCGGCATGCCGTCATAGCCGGCCTCATCGGGGTCCTGCGCGATCACGAGCCCGGACTTCGCCTTCACCGCCTTCAGCCCGAGGCTGCCATCGGCCCCGGTTCCCGACAGGATCACGCAGATGGCGCGCGAACCATAGGCCTCGGCCAGCGAGTGCAGCAGGAAGTCGAAGGGCAGGCGGGCGCCGCGACGCGCTTGCGGGCGCGAAAGGTGCAGGGCGCCGCCGCCCACCGACAGGTAGCTTCCCGGGGGGATGACGTAGAGGTGGTCGCGCTCGATCGGCATCCCTTCAGCGGCCTGCCGCACGGTCATCGCCGTGTGGCCGGCCAGCAGGTCCACCATCATGCTTTCATGGGACGGATCGAGATGCTGGACCAGGATGAAGGCCATGCCGGTCGCGGCGGGCAGGCCGTCCACCAGCTTCCGGCAGGCCTCGAGGCCGCCCGCGGAGGCGCCGATGCCGACAACCGGGAAATCCCCGGAGGGCGGCGACGGGGTGCGTCGGCTCGGTCGCGGCCGCGCCGCGCCGGCCCGATGCGGACGGCTTCCCGGCATGTTGCATGAGTCTCATGGGGTTGCCTCCCGTCGGGAGGACCGATGCGATGCTATCACACCCGCGTCGCGGCGGCGATGCGGGGGCTGGGACAGCCGGCCTGGGTAGTTTCCGAACCTGCCTCGGGCGCTGTCTCGCCGGCTATGATCGTACATCTGGGCGAACCGAGGCAGTGCCGGAGGCGACATGACCCAAACGGCAGCGCTCCGCATCCTGCTCGTCGAGGACGAGGCCATCATCGCCGTGCTGCTGGCCGAGGTGCTCGAGGGCATGGGCTACGAGGTCTGCGCGATCGAAGCCACCGAGGAGGATGCGGTGGCCGCCGCCCTCCGGTGCCGGCCGGACCTGATGATCGTCGATGTCCGGCTGGGCGACGGCAGCGGTGTCGCGGCCGTCGAGAGGATTCTCCGCGCCGGCCCCGTCCCGCATGTGTTCGTCAGCGGCGACCCGTCGAAGGTCCAGGCGCTCCGGCCGGACGCGGTGGTGATGCAGAAGCCGTTCCGCGAAGCCGACCTGGCCCTCGCCATCCAACGCGCGCTCGGTGCCGTGGCGAGCCTGCCGCAATAGGCTGGCCGCGGGATAGCGGCGATCGGCACAGATTTCGGAACTTCCGTCGGCGCCCTCCTGTTCCGGGAAATAGGAAAGCAGATCGGGCATCCAGCCTGATGTCTGCGCGGACGTCCCGCTGGGCATCTGACGCTCCGGCGGCGCCTTCGCGTCACGGCTCAACGCGCTCGTTTTTCAAAGACAGGCAATCGGTCTATGCGGCTATCCACCGGCTTCAGCGGACACCTGTACTATGTTCAGGCGTCCCCCGAGACGTTTCCTGCCAAATTCGCCGCCGAGCACCTGTCGAAGGTGGCGGCCATGGGATTCGGGCACGTGGTCTTCCCGGTGTCCGGAGAGTCCCTCAAGACCCTGTCCCAGGCGGGCGAGGCCGTTCTCGGTCCGATCGCCGAGATCTGTCGGCGCCATCAGCTTCGCATCATCCTCGACCTCGTCTCCGCTCCATCCGCCGGAATCGCCGCAGATGACGCCGTTCCGGATCCGCGCCGTGTCCCGACACCGGATCGGCAGACCGCTTTCGATCCGCAGGCCGCGGTCGATCTTCCGCTTGATCTGACGGCCCTGGTGGGAGCCGGCATCAGCGGCTTCGCCGTCAGCGTCGGAGAGGAGGCTCCGCGCTGGGCTGATGTCATCGCACGCACCCGGTCGAGCGGCGGGGAGTGCCGCTTCCTGGCCTGGACGGATGTCGGGGCCGATCAGGCAGCGATCCGCGACGCCGGCTTCGACGCCTGCCTCGGCCCGGCCGGCGCGCTGGAGACATGGCAGCGGGCATCGCTCACGCAGGCCGAACCCACAAGGCTGCCGACGATGGCCTATCCCGAGCGGCCGTTCGGCCCGCGCCTCGCCGGCCGCATCCGCCACACGCCGCTCCTGCGCCGGGCCTCCCTGCGGGCGCTGCGGCTGGCGGCGGCGGCGGGGGATGGCCTTCTGGTCCCGATGGGGTTCGAAGTGGCGGCGCGGGAGCCCGCGCATCGAGGACCGGCGGCCGACGCCGTGTCGGAATTCCGCTGGGCGCAGCAGACCGCGCCCTTCGACCTGTCCGACGAGATCGCGGCGACCATGGCGACGCCGCACGGCGGCGCCGGGGGCTCGATGGCCACACGAGTCCTCAGCGGCCCGGGGGAGCCGGTTCTGGCGCTGTTCCGCACCGCGATCCCGGCGTCGGAGACCGGCGACCTGATCCTGGTCAACGAGAACCTGCGGCAGCCGGCCCGGGTCCTGCCGTCGCCGATCCTCCGCGCCATCGGCGGCGAGTTCGGGCCGTTCACGGCGAAGCCGCCCGATGCGGCGCCGGGGCTGGACAGCGCCCGGCCGATCACGCTCGACGCCGGCGAGACGCGGGTGCTGACCGCGCGCCGCGCGGCGCCGGTCGCGCGGTTGCCCGAACAGGCCCTGGAACGTGCGGTCCGGGCACCGCGTCTTGCCATCGAGGCGGTAACCCCCTCCGCCGGTGAACCGCGCTTCCCGGTCAAGCGCATCGCCGGCGAGGCTGTGCGGGTCGAGGCCGACGTGATTGCCGATGGCCACGACGTGACCGCCGTCGCCCTGCTGTGGCGCCCGGCGGATGAGCGCGCCTGGCGCGAACAGCGCATGGCGCCGCTGGGCAACGACCGCTGGGCCGCGGAATTCCCGCTTGAGCGGATCGGCCGGTATGTCTTCGCCGTCGAAGCCTGGCGCGACGTGTTCGGCACCTTCCTGTACGAGCTGCGCAAGAAGCACGCGGCGCGGCTCGACCTCTCGGTCGAGATCGAGGAGGGGCGCCTGCTGGTCGAACAGGCACGGGGTGCCGCCCGGGGATCGATCCGGGCCGAACTCGATGCCCTGCTGGCGCGGATCGCCGCGACGGCGACAGGCCGGCTGGACCTGCTGCTGGCCCCAGAAACCGCGGCGCTGATGGCCAGCGCGGACCAGCGTCCCTTCGCGGTCCGCCAGGACCCGGCGCAGCCGGTGGATGCCGAGCGCAGGGCTGCGGGCTTCGCCAGCTGGTACGAGCTGTTCCCGCGGTCGCAAAGCCGAGAGCCGGGCCGGCATGGCACCTTCGACGATGTCATCACCCGCCTGCCGGCGATCCGGGCGATGGGATTCGACGTGCTGTACTTCCCGCCGATCCATCCGATCGGCCGCAAGAACCGCAAGGGCCGCAACAACAGCCTGACGCCGGGTCCGGACGATCCCGGCAGCCCCTATGCCATCGGCGCGGCCGAGGGTGGCCACGACGCGATCCATCCCGAGCTCGGCACCATCGCGGATTTCCGCCGGCTGCGCGATGCCGCGGCGGAGCACGGGCTGGAGCTGGCGCTCGATTTCGCCATCCAGTGCGCGCCCGACCATCCCTGGCTGCGCGACCATCCCGGCTGGTTCGGCTGGCGCCCCGACGGGTCGATCCGCTACGCCGAGAATCCGCCGAAGAAGTACGAGGACATCGTCAATGTCGACTTCTACGCGGACGACGCGATGCCCGCGCTGTGGCGGACCCTGCGCGACATCGTCGCCTTCTGGGTCGGCGAGGGCGTGCGGCTGTTCCGGGTCGACAATCCCCACACCAAGCCGTTCCCGTTCTGGGAGTGGCTGATCGCCGACATCCGCGGCCGCGACCCGGGCGTCGTCTTCCTGGCGGAGGCCTTCACCCGGCCGAAGGTGATGTACCGCCTGGCGAAGGTCGGCTTCTCCCAGTCCTACACCTACTTCACCTGGCGCAACACCAAGGCGGAGCTGACCAGCTACCTGACCGAACTGACCACGGCGGCGCCGCGGGATTTCTTCCGGCCGCACTTCTTCGTCAACACGCCGGATATCAACCCGCTGTTCCTGCAGACCTCCGGCCGTCCGGGCTTCCTGATCCGCGCCGCGCTGGCCACCACCCTGTCGGGCCTTTGGGGGATGTATAACGGCTTCGAGCTGTGCGAGGCCCAGGCGGTGCCGGGCAAGGAGGAGTACCTCGACAGCGAGAAGTACCAGCTGCGCGCCTGGGACCTGGACCGGCCCGGCAACATCGTCGCCGAGATCACCCGGCTGAACCGGATCCGGCACGCCAATCCCGCGCTGCAGAGCCATCTCGGCCTGACCTTCTACAAAGCCTCGAACGACAGCATCCTCTATTTCGCCAAGGCGACGCCCGATCGCGGCAACACCGTCCTGGTGGCGATCAACCTCGACCCGCACCGGGCGCAGGACGCCGATATCGAGATCCCGTTGTGGGAATGGGGGCTGCCCGACGACGCCGTGATGGCGGCGGAGGACCTGATGCGCGGCGAGCGCTTCGCCTGGCACGGCAAGGTCCAGCACATCCGCCTCGACCCCGCCGATTCACCTTTCGCCATTTGGCGCATCCAGCCGGCCCAGGAGGTCTGACATTGGGACACCACCCGTCCGCCCCGACCTTCGACGACCCGACCTGGTACAAGGACGCGGTCATCTACCAGCTGCATGTGAAGTCGTTCTTCGATTCCAACGATGACGGCATCGGCGACTTCAAGGGCCTGATCGCCAAGCTCGACTACATCGCCGCCCTGGGCGTCAACACGCTGTGGCTGCTGCCGTTCTACCCCTCGCCGCGGCTGGATGACGGCTACGACATCGCCGCCTACACCGAGGTGCATCCCGATTTCGGCGACATGGCCGATGCCAAGCGCTTCATCGCCGAGGCGCATCGCCGCGGCCTGCGGGTGATCACCGAACTGGTGATCAACCACACCTCGGACCAGCACCCGTGGTTCGAACGGGCGCGCCGGGCCAAGCCGGGATCGGCGGCGCGCCAGTATTACGTCTGGTCCGACACCGACCAGGCCTATGCCGGCACGCGGGTGATCTTCTGCGACACCGAGAAGTCGAACTGGACCTGGGACCCGGTGGCCGGCGCCTATTTCTGGCACCGCTTCTATTCGCACCAGCCGGATCTGAACTTCGACAATCCGCGGGTGCTGAAATCGGTGCTGCGCGTCATGCGGTTCTGGCTGGAAATGGGCGTCGACGGCCTTCGGCTCGACGCCATTCCCTACCTGATCGAGCGCGAGGGCACGTCGAATGAGAACCTGCCGGAGACCCATGCGGTGCTGAAGCAGATCCGCGGCTATCTCGACGCGCATTTCCCTGGCCGGCTGCTGCTGGCCGAGGCCAACCAATGGCCGGAGGACACGCAGGAGTATTTCGGCCAGGGCGACGAATGCCACATGGCGTTCCATTTCCCGCTGATGCCGCGGATGTACATGGCGATCGCGCGGGAGGACCGGTTCCCGATCACCGACATCCTACGGCAGACGCCCGACATCCCCGAGAACTGCCAATGGGCAATCTTCCTGCGCAACCATGACGAGCTGACGCTCGAGATGGTGACCGACAGCGAGCGCGACTTCCTGTGGGAGACCTATGCCGCCGACCGGCGCGCCCGGATCAATCTCGGCATCCGCCGCCGCCTGGCTCCGCTGCTGCAGCGCGACCGCCGCCGCATCGAGCTGATGCAGAGCCTGCTGCTGTCGATGCCGGGCACGCCGGTCCTGTACTACGGTGACGAACTGGGCATGGGCGACAACATCCACCTCGGCGACCGCGACGGCGTCCGCACGCCGATGCAATGGTCGCCGGACCGCAATGGCGGCTTCTCCCGCGCCGATCCGGAAAGCCTGGTCCTGCCGGCGATCATGGACCCGCTGTACGGGTTCTCGGCGGTCAACGCCGAATCCCAGGGCCGCGACCCGCATTCGCTGCTGAACTGGATGCGGCGGATGCTGGCCCTGCGCGGACAGCACCGGGCCTTCGGCCGCGGCAGCTTCCGCCTGCTCTATCCCGGCAACCGCAAGATCCTGGCCTATCTGCGCGAACTCGACGGCGAGAGCATCCTGTGCATCGCCAACCTGTCGCGCGCGCCGCAGCCGGTGGAGCTGGACCTGTCGGCCTATGAGGGCCATTCGCCGGTCGAGATGACGGGGGACACCGTGTTCCCGCCGATCGGCCAGCTGACCTATCTGCTGACCCTGCCGCCCTATGGCTTCTACTGGTTCCAGCTGCGGGCCGATGCCGAAACCCCGAACTGGCACCAGGCCCCGCCGGAGCAGATGCCGGAATATGTCACGCTGGTGCTGCGGGACGGCCTGGCCGACATCCTGGCGCCGGTGTCGCGACAGCTGCTGGAAGCCGAAAGCCTGCCGGCCTATCTGCCGATGCGGCGCTGGTTCGCGGCAAAGGACCAGAAGATCGACCAGGTCCGGATCGCCGGCGCCACGCCGGTGCCCGGGACCGACCTGATGCTGGTCCAGGTCGAGGCGACCGCGGGCGGCAAGACCGACCGCTATCAGATTCCGCTGGGCATCGCCTGGGAGGAGAGCGGCCTGCCGGCGCTGCAGCAACAGCTGGCGCTGGCGCGGGTCCGGCGCGGCCGCCGTGTCGGCTTCCTGACCGATGCCTTTTCCCTGCGCGGCCTGCCGCTCGGGATCGTCGACGGTTTGCGCCAGGGCCGCACCGTCCCGGTCGGCGGCGGCGAGATCCGGTTCCTGCCGACCTCCCGGATGGCGGATCTCGACCTGCCCGAAGACGTCGAGATCCGCTGGCTGGCAACGGAGCAGTCGAACAGCTCTCTGATCCTCGGCGAGGCGCTGGTGCTGAAGGTGATGCGCCGCATCCGGACCGGCATCCACCCCGAAGCCGAAATGGGCCGCTACCTCACCGACCACGGCGCCGCCGCCATCGCGCCCTTGTTCGGCGAGGTGGTGCAGACCGACGCCGACGGGCAGCCCCAGACCCTGGTGATCGTCCAGGGCTTCGTCCGCAACGAAGGCGACGGCTGGAGCTGGAGCCTGGAGCGCATCCGCCGCAGCGTGGACGAGCTGGCCCTGACCGAAGCGGACGCCACGGACGGCTTCGCCGACCCGTTGGGCTTCGTCGCGGCGATCGGCCGGCGCCTGGCCGAGATCCACGCCATCCTGGCCGCCCCGACCGATGATCCGGCCTTCGCCCCCGAACGGGTGGATGCCGATGTGGCCGATTCCTGGGTCGAGGAGACCCGGCTCGAACTCGACGGCGCGATCGCGACCGTCGCGGCGATGCGCGACTGGCCGGACGCGGAGACCAAGCAGGCGGCGGACTCCCTGCTCGCCGGTGGCGACACCCTGGCGCGGCTGGTGAAACGGCTGGCCGCGGACGGACGGGGGTCGCTGCAGACCCGGATCCATGGCGACTTCCACCTCGGCCAGGTGCTGGTGGCCCAGGGCGATGCCTATCTGATCGATTTCGAGGGCGAGCCTGCCCGGGCGATCGAGGAGCGCCGGCGCAAGTCGAGCCCGCTGCGCGATGTCGCGGGCCTGCTGCGGTCGATCGACTATGCCGCGGCCTCGGTCGACGACACCACCCGGGACACCCTTCCCGATGGGGTTCAGGCCCGCCGGGCCGACCTGCTGCAGCAGTTCCGGTCGCAGGCCGGCGCCGCCTTCCTCGATGCCTACCAGGCGACGGCGCGCGACGCGCCCCATCCCTGGGCCACGCCCGAGCAGGAGCAGGCCTTGATCGACCTGTTCTCCCTGCAGAAGGCCGCCTACGAAATCCGCTACGAGGCCGCCAACCGCCCCAGCTGGATCGGCTTGCCGGTCCGCGGACTGGCGACGCTGATGGCCCGCCTCGATGCCGACAGCAAGGTCGTATCCGATGCCTGATCTGATGATGCCGCCGACCGATGTCGACGCCGGCGCCCTCGATGCCCTCGCCCATGGGCGCCACGGCGATCCCTTCGCGCTGCTCGGGGCCCACCCCGATGGTCCGACCACCATGGTCCGCACCTGCCTGCCCAATGCGGCGACCGTGGAGGTGCTGGCCCGGTCGGACCGCCGCCTCCTGGCGACCCTCGAGCTGATTCATTCGGCCGGCGTGTTCGCCGGGGCCATCGGGCGGGCGGAGCCCTATCTGCTGCGCATCACCTGGCCGAGCGGCGTGGTGGAGGAGACCGAGGACCCCTACACCTTCGGCCTGGTGCTGACGGACGACGATCTGCGCGGCCTGGCCGGCGGCGACCCCGAAGCCGTGCGGCAGGGCCTGGGCAGCCGGCCGACAACGATGGACGGGGTCGCCGGCACGCGCTTCACCGTCTGGGCGCCGAATGCGCGGCGCGTCTCGGTGGTCGGCGAGTTCAACAGCTGGGATGGCCGGCGCCACCCGATGCGGCTGCGCCATCACGGCGGCATCTGGGAGCTGTTCATCCCGCGCATCGCCGATGGCGCCCTGTACAAATACGAGGTGGTGGACCGTGACGGCCAGGTGCCGCCGCAGCGGGCCGACCCGGTGGCGCGCGAGACCGAACTGCCGCCCCGCACGGCGTCCGTGGTGCCGAGCCCGTTCCCCCTGCGCTGGACCGACGACGACTGGATGCAGGGCCGGGCGGCCCGGCAGGCGCCGTCCGCACCGCTGTCGATCTACGAGATGCATGCCGGGTCCTGGATGCGCGACGGCAGCGACGTGCTGGACTGGGACGGGCTGACCGAGCGCCTGATCCCCTATGTCGCCGGCATGGGCTTCACCCATGTCGAGCTGATGCCGGTGGCGGAACATCCGTTCAGCGGCAGCTGGGGCTACCAGCCGCTCGGCCTCTTCGCCCCCACCGCCCGCTTCGGCCCGCCGGAGGGCTTCGCGCGCTTCGTCAATGCCTGCCACGCCGCCGGTGTCGGCGTGCTGGTCGACTGGGTGCCGGCGCATTTCCCCGGGGATGCGCATGGCCTGCTCCGGTTCGACGGCACCGCGCTGTACGAGCATGAGGATCCGCGCGAGGGCTTCCATCCCGACTGGAACACCTGGATCTACAATCTCGGCCGGGCCGAGGTGGTCGGCTTCCTGCTGGCCAGCGCCCTGGAGTGGCTGGACCGCTATCACGTCGACGGACTGCGGGTGGATGCCGTCGCCTCGATGCTGTACCGCGACTACAGCCGCAAGGCCGGCGAGTGGATCCCCAACGCCCATGGCGGGCGCGAGAACCTGGAAGCCATCGAATTCCTGCGTCGCCTGAACGCCATGGTGGCCGATCGCTGCCCCGGCGCCATCGTGATCGCCGAGGAATCGACGGCCTGGCCCGGCGTGACGGCGCCGGTCTCGGAGGGCGGGCTCGGTTTCTCCTATAAATGGAACATGGGCTGGATGCACGACACGCTCGGCTACATGGAACAGGACCCGATCCACCGCAAACACCACCACAACGCGATGACCTTCGGCCTGCTCTATGCCTTCTCCGAACGCTTCGTGCTGCCGCTGTCGCATGACGAGGTCGTCTACGGCAAAGGCTCGCTGCTCGGCCGCATGCCCGGCGGCACCTCGCAGCGCTTCGCCAATCTCCGGGCCTATTTCGGCTTCATGTGGAGCTCGCCGGGCAAGAAGCTGCTGTTCATGGGCGGCGAATTCGGCCAGGAGCGGGAGTGGAACCACGACACCCAGCTCGACTGGGACCTGCTCGACGACCCGCTGCATCGCGGGCTGCAGCGGCTGGTCCGGGACCTCAACCGGGTCTATTGCGGCGAGCCGGCCCTGCACGTCGAGGACAGCTCGCCGTCCGGCTTCGGCTGGACCGTCGCCGGCGACGCCGAGGCCAGCGTCTTCGCCTATCTCCGCTACGGGCGGTCCGGCGACCGGCCGGTCCTGGTCGTATGCAACTTCACCCCGGTCGCCAGGCCGGACTATCGGATCGGGGTGCCGCTCTCCGGGCCGTGGCACGAAATCGTCAACACCGATGCGCGGGTCTACGGAGGCGGTGGCCTGGGGGAAGGCAGCCAGATCGTCGCGATCGACGCGCCCGCAGGCGGGCAGCCTGCATCTCTGGCCCTTGACCTACCCCCGTTGAGCACGGTGATGCTCTGCCCCGTGCGAGGCTGATCGGCGATTTGGCCCCTTCTAGGCCTCTGCCAGCAGGGTCCGCAGGAAGGCGATGTCGTCGCGCAGGAAGGCGACCGCGTCGTCACCCATGCGCTGGCCCTTGCCGCTGGGATGGCTGTATTCGGCGGGCAGGCAGTAGGCGCCGGAGAAGCCGACCTTCCGCAGGCACTGAACGAATTCGCGCCAGGAATAGCCGGCGTGCCGGTGCGTGGTCCAATGCACCTTGTAGACCGCCTCGTCCTCCGGCCCGTTGACGCGGCGGTGATAGGCGCTCTTGAAGTTGGCCAGGCCGCGCATCCGGTCGGCCAGGATGTCGACCGCCAGGGCCGTCGGCTCGCCGGCCACGCCGCAATGCGCCATGTCCAGCACGGCGCAGACATGCTTCGGATCGTATTTCTCGATCAGGTGCAGCACGCCGGCGGCGCTGCCGATCTGGGCGCCGGAATGGTTCTGCACGCCGATCGCCACGCCATGGCGCTCCAGCGCCGGGACCAGGGCGTCGAAGCGGCGGCGGTAATCCTCGACCGTGGCGCGGAAGCCGACCGCCGGGTCGATCGCGACGCAGATGCGGATGATCGGCACCCTGGCCTCGCCGCAGGCGGCGATGGTGGCCTCGTCGATCGACCCGGCGATGCTGCGGATCTCCAGGCCCCGCTCGGCGAAGGTGCGCGCGGCGGCGGGCAGCCCGGCGGCCGCCGTCTCGGGCGTCACCTGGTAGCCGGGCCGCACCGGCAGCTCGACGCCCTGGAGGCCGAGCCCCGCCACCCTGTCGGCAAGCGCCGGCAGGGCGTCGGTCCAGGGCTTGGTGAACACGGTCAGGATCGGCTCGGCCATCATTCCTCCAGAAGGCGCGGGGGTCGGCGCGCTGGGATCAGCCCGCCGGGATCGGGGAGTAGCGGCCCGCATCGAGGCCGCAGGCCTGCGCCACCGCGCCGAGGCTGCGCCACACCTCGTCGGTGAGCGGGACGCCGGCGGCGACGCGTTCGGCGCGCCGCCGCGCCTCGGGCTCGCCGGGCAGCAGGACCTCATCGCCGGGCACGGCGGGCCGGCAGGCCTTGAAATAGTCGATGTAGCGCCGGGTCTCGGTGGCCAGATCGTCCGGCGACCCGAAATGGTCGGGCGACATGTAGATCGAGAACATGCCGTTGGAGAACGGGCGCGGCCCGGGGCCGGCGCAGCCCGACCCGGTCAGCGCCCCGGCGACCAGTTCGCAGATCAGCGCCAGCCCGGATCCCTTGTGCTCGCCGAAGGCGCGGATGGCGCCGAGGCCGTTCTGGGCGCTGCGCGGGCTGCCGTCGCCGATCGGGCCATAGAGCGTTTCGGGGTCGTTGCTGAGGCGGCCATCCGGCTCGATCAGGCTGCCTTCGGGCAGCGTCTTACCGCCGTTCGACGCCACCAGCACCTTGCCCTCGGCGACCAGCGAGGTGGCGAAGTCCAGGATCACCGGGGCCCGGCCGGGCACCAGGAAGCCGGCGGCGAAGGGCGCGGTGGAGAAGCGCCGTTCGACCCCGCCGAAGGGGGCGACCAGCTCGCTGCCGGCGACGTTGACGAAGTGGATCGAGCACAGCCCGGCGTCCGCCGCCATCTCCGCCCATTCGCCGATGCGGCCGAGATGGCCGGCATGGCGCAGGCCGATGACCGCGACGCCGGCCTGCCGCGCCTTGGCGATGCCCAGCTGCACCGCCTGCGGCCCCACCGTCTGGCCGAAGCCGTACTGGCCGTCGACCAGCGCGAAGGACGGCGTGTCGGTCAGCAGCTGCACCGTGACGTCGCGCCGGACCTCGTCCTTGGCCAGCATGCCGACATAGCGCGGCACCCGGATGACGCCGTGGCTGTCATGGCCGGTCAGGTTCGCGGCGACCAGGTATTCCGCGATCCGCCGACTCTCGGCGGCGCTGCAGCCCTGGGCGGCAAAGATGTCGCCGACCAGACCGGCCAGCGTTTCGTGATGGATCAGCATGATCGTCCCGTTGTCATTTCAGCCCGGTGGTCGCAATCCCCTCGATCAGCCGTCGCTGAAAGATCAGGAACACGACGAAGAGGGGCACCAGCGACAGCAGTGACATCGCCAGCATCGGCCCCCAGGCCGATACGCCGGTCGATGCCATGAACAGCCGCAGCCCCTGCGGGACGGTATAGGATGCCATGTCGGTCAGGTAGACCAGCGGCGTCAGAAAATCCTCATAGGTCCAGATGAAGGAGAAGACGGCGGTGGTGACCAGTGCCGGGGTCAGCAGCGGCAGGATGATCGAGCGGTAGATCCGGAACGGTCCGGCGCCGTCGATCGCGGCGGCCTCGTCCAGCTCGCGCGGGATGCCGCGGATGAACTGGACCATCAGGAAGATGAAGAACGCGTCGGCCGCCAGGAACTTCGGCACGATCAGCGGCAGGATGGTGTTCACCCAGCCGAGGTTGAAGAACAGGATGTATTGCGGGATCAGCGTCGCGTGCAGCGGCAGCATGATGGTGGCCAGCATCAGCGCGAACAGGGTGCGCTTGAACCGGAAGTTCAGCCGCGCGAAGGCGTAGGCGACCAGGCTGCAGGCCATGACGTTGCCGATCACCGCCAGCCCCGAGATGACGAAGGAGTTGCGGAAGAACACGCCGAACGGCAGGGCCGCGCCGCGCCAGCCGTCGCTGTAGTTCTGCGGCCGCAGCTTCGCCGGCCATAGCCCCGGATCCGAGAAGATCAGGTTGGACGGCTTGAGCGAGCTGCTGGCCAGCCACAGCAGCGGGTAGATCATGACCACGGCGCCGGCGATCAGTGCGAGGTGCATCATGATGCGCTTGGGCCGCACATCGACGAGCCAGAACGGCATCCCCTGGCGGGTCATCGCTCGTCACCGTAATGCACCCAGTACCGGGCGGACATGAAGGCGATCGCGGTCGCGGTGGCGATGATGCCGACCAGGACCCAGGCCATCGCCGAGGCGTAGCCCATCTGGAAGTTGGTGAAGCCCTGCTCGTAGAGGTAGAGCGTGTAGAACAGCGTCGAATCCGCCGGCCCGCCGGTGCCGTTGCTGATGATGAAGGACGGCGTGAACGCCTGGAACGCGCCGATCATCTGCATGATGAAGTTGAACAGGATGATCGGCGTCAGCAGCGGCAGCGTGATCCGGACGAATTTGGTGACCGGGCCGGCGCCGTCGACCGCCGCGGCGTCGTAGAGGTCCTGCGGGATCTGCTTCAGCCCGGCGAGGAAGATGATCATCGGCGACCCGAACTGCCACACCGCCAGGCTGACCAGGGTGTAGAGGGCGTAGTCGGGGTTGGAGATCCAGCTCGGCCCGTCGATGCCGAACCACAGCAGGATCTGATTGATCAGCCCGTCATAGCTGAAGATCTGGCGCCACATGATGGCCACCGCGACGCTGCCGCCCAGCAGTGAAGGCAGGTAGTAGATGCCGCGGTAGAGGCCGAGGCCGGCGATGCCGCGGTTCAGCATCACCGCCACCGCCAGGGCGAAGGCCAGCTTCAGCGGCACCGACAGGAAGACATAGGTGAAGGTGACCTTCACCGCCTGGACGTAGCGCGGGTCTTCGAACAGCAGCCGGCGGTAGTTCTCCAGCCCGGCCCAGACCGGCGCGTTGAACAGGTCGTAGGTGGTGAAGGACAGGTACAGCGAGGCCAGGATCGGCCCGAGGGTCAGGCAGACCACCCCGAGGATCCAGGGCGACAGGAACAGGAAGGCCGCGCCGTTCTGTTCGGCCGTCATGCCGATGCCGCGCCGCGACCGGCGCCGCCTTGAGGCCCCGGGCGATGCGGCGGCCGGCGCCGTGGCTGATATGGTCTGATGCCCGTCCACCGGCACGCCCCTCACGCGATCGTCGGGATGCAGCGCGTCACAGCCGCGCCTTGGCTTCGCCGATGAACTGGTCCGCGGCCTCCTGCGGCTTCATCTTGCCGAAGGCCACCGCCTCGTTGGCGCGCCGCAGCATGCCCGACATGCCGGTGATGCCGGGATAGCGCGGCGGCGCCGGGTTCTGCTGCAGCAGGTCGATATAGGCGATGATGGTGCGGTCGGCGTCGGTGCCTTCGGTCGCCAGCGCGGCGCGGCCGGCCTTCGACGCCGGCACCATGCCGCTGCCGCGGTAGTAGAGCTCGATGCCCGCGGGCTCGAAATGGATGAACCGGATGATGTCGATGATCCGGTCCTTGTGCGGCGACTTCGACCAGATGCCGGTGGAATTGCCGGCATAGGTGTAGTGGTGCTGCCCCAGCGAACCGCCCTTGAAGCCGTTCGGCAGCATGTGCAGCGTCAACGGATCCGTGGTCAGCGCCTGCAGGCCGACGAAGCTGTCGGTGAGCGAGATGAACATCGCCGCCCGCCCGGCGATCAGCCCGGTCAGGCTGGGGTCGTCGCCGGTCGACAGCGCCTGCACATCGCCCGGGGGGATGCCGCCGGCATCGCGCAGGCGGGCCCAGTAGGCGAACCATTCGGCGAGGTCTTCCCGGGCGAAGCCGAACTGCCGCTCGGGCGTGAACATCGACTTGCCCATGCCGCGCAGGAAGACGTCGCACGGGATGTAGTTCGACCCCGCATCCTCCAGCCCCCAGAAGCGGGGGCCGCGCGCCTTGGTCAGCGCCACCGCGGTCTCGGCCAGCTGCTCCCACGTCCACATCTGGTCGGGCAGGGGAATGCCCGCATCGGTGAAGATCGAGGCCTTCACCGTGATCGCCGGGGCGATGCAGTCGTTGGGGATGGCGTAGAGCTTGCCGCCCAGGGTGCCGGCCTTGATCGCTCCGTCGACATAGTCGGACAGGTTGAGCGGGTTCGGGATGTAGGCGTTCAGCGGGTCGAGCACGCCGCGCCGGGCGTATTCGCCCAGCAGGTCGACATTCACGCTGAACATGTCGGGCGCGTTGCCGCCCGCGGCCTCGGTCGCCAGCTTGTCGGTGAAGGCCCCGAAATTGGTGAATTCCGGGACGATCTCCACCCCCGGATTGCGGTCGGTGTAGGCTTTCAGGGTCGCGAGGGTCTGGGTCAGCTGTTCCTGCGATTCGACGTAGCCGCCGAAGCGGATGCGGGCCGGGGCCTGGGCCAGGGCGCCGGCGCGGGGCAGCAGGCCGGCCAGCGCCAGCCCCCCCATCGCGGCGCCACCCCGCAGCAGGACGTCGCGTCGGTTCACCATCCTTGCCATCTCGGTGTCCTCCCATGAGTGGTGAGGCGCCTGCCGCGCCTTTCGTGACGGCAGGTCGCGATGCGCCTGCGTCTATTCTTGGTTTTGTTGGTGCAACGTAACACCAGCGACGCCGCGAGTGTCAACCCGCAGATTTTGGCAGCCTTATCCGAAGGGCCTATTCAGCCATTTGACACGGCCGCCACGCTGGCGCTATTGCTGATAAAACGTTGCACAAGAGCGGCCGTTGCCAGAGCGGCCGTCGGGAATCGGTGGATATCGTGGCGAGCATTCATGACGTGGCGCGGGTGGCGGGCGTGTCGGCGAGCACCGTCTCCAACGTGCTCAACGGCCGTCACGAGCGCATGCAGGCCGAGACCAAGGCCCGCGTCCTGCGCGCCATCGAGGAGCTGGGCTACACCCCGAACGCCCTGGCCCAGCAGTTCAAATCCGGCCGCAACCGCACCATCGGGCTGATCGTGCCGTCGGTCGCCAACCCGTTCTGGGGCGCGCTGGCGCACCGGGTCGAACGGGCGGCGACGGCGCTGGGCTACAAGGTCCTGTTCTGCAACGCCGAGCGCGACCCGCAGCTGGAGACCCGCTATGCCGAGACGCTGCTCGCCTCCGGCGTGCGCGGCGTCATCTTCAGCTCCTCGCCGCTGTCCTTCGACCATCTCAGCCACCTGACCCGGCGCGGCCTGGTGGTCGCCGCCTTCGACCGGCGCGGCCATGGCGCCGAGGAGGTGGTGGCCTGCAGCGTCAGCATCGACAACGAGCTCGGCGGCAAGCTGGCCGGCCAGCATCTCGTCGGCCTCGGCCACCGCCGCATCGGCTTCATCTCCGGGCCGATCAAGACCTCGAGCCGGGTTGGCCGCCTCAACGGGCTGCGGGCGGCGATGGCGAAGGCCGGGCTGGAGCTGGATCCCGACCTGGTCTGGCAGGGCGCCGGCATCGGCGGCTATGGCGACACCGAAGGGCCGGAGCTCGGGCGCATCGGCATCCGCGAGCTGCTCAGCCGCGACGACCCGCCGACCGCCGTGGTCACCATCAACGACATGTATGCGATCGGCGGCTATGCCGGCGCGCGTGACCTCGGCGCCAGCATCCCGGGCGACATCTCGGTCGTCGGCTTCGACGACATCGACCTGGCCGCGGTGGTGCACCCGGCGCTGACCACGGTGCGCCAGCCGCTGGCCGCCATGGCCGAGACCGCGGTGCAGGCGCTGATCCGGGTGCTCGAGGGCACCAACGAGGGGGCGGAGCCGCATGTCAGCGCCACGCCCCAGCTGATCGTGCGGGCGTCGACGGCGCCGCCGCGCGACCGCACGCATCCGAACAACGGAGCCAGATGATGGTGGGACAGGGTTTCCTCGCCGGGCGGACGATCCTCGTCGCCGGCGCCAGCAGCGGCATGGGGCGCGCGACCGCGCTGGCCGTGGCGCGGGAGGGCGGCGCGCTGCTGCTGCTCGGCCGCGACCGCGCGCGGCTGGACGCGGTCGCGGCCGAGATCCGCGGCATCGCGCCGGACCGGCCGGCCGCCGTCATCGCGGTGGACGCCGCCGACGCGGCCGCGCTGGAGGCGGCGCTGGCCCCGCGTGGCGACGCGCTGTCCGGGCTGGACATCGTCGTCAACTCGGTCGGCACCAACATCGTCGGCCGCGCC
The DNA here is from genome assembly GCF_052115705.1 of Inquilinus sp. 2KB_23. Lineage (NCBI taxonomy): Bacteria > Pseudomonadati > Pseudomonadota > Alphaproteobacteria > Rhodospirillales > Rhodospirillaceae > Inquilinus > Inquilinus sp. 2KB_23. Next base: position 214,602 of record NZ_JBFRHF010000002.1, read on the forward strand.
TTCGGCGAGCTGACGCCCGATAGCTGGGCCGGCATGGTGGACGCCAACCTCAACGCCGCCTTCAACCTCACCCGGGCGGTGGTGCCCGGCATGCGGGCCCGCCGGCAGGGTCTGATCATCCACATCTCCTCGGTGGCCGCGCGCAAGGCCGATCGCTCCGGCGCCGCCTACCAGGCGACCAAGGCCGGGGTGGTGGCGCTGACCCATGCGGTGATGGAGGAGGAGCGCGAGAACGGCCTGCGCCTGACCGCGATCCTGCCGGGCATGACCGACACGCCGCTGCTCGACAAGCGGCCGGTGCCGGTGCCGGCGGAAAGCCGCCGGGCCGCGCTGCAGCCCGACGACGTCGCCGCCGCCTGCCTGTTCGTGATGGGCCTGCCGGCCCGCGCCCATGTCGCCGAAATCGTGCTGCAGCCCAGCCGCAGCTGACCGTCCCCAAAAGAGGGACGAGCACCACACACGGAGAGGAATGCCGATGTCGACCGCCGGTCGAACCCATTCAGGAGACTCGCGGCCGGTGGTCGCCCTGCTGCTGACCCCGGAGATGCGGGTACAGATGATCCCGCCCGCGGCGGAGGAGAAGCTGGCCGCGGTCGCCACGGTGCGCGCCCCGGCCGCCGGCGAACTGACGCCCGCCAACCTGGTCCAGCTGCTCGACGGCGCCGGCGCGGCGCTGACCGGCTGGGGCACGCCGCCGATCGGCGACGACGTGCTGGCCGCGCGGCCGGAGCTCGGGCTGGTCGCCCATTCCGCCGGCAGCGTCCGCCGCCTGGTGCCGCCCGCGGCGATCGAGAGCGGCCGCCTGCAGGTGACCCATGCCGCGGTGCATATCGCCGAATCCGTGGCCGAGTTCGTGATCGCGCAGACCCTGTCGATCCTGCGTGAGCCGCACCGCCACGATGTCGGCATGAAGGCCAACGAAGGCTGGCTCGACCTGCGGGCGCGGCATCTCGGCCGGCTGCTGGGCGAACAGACCGTCGGTCTCGTCGGCGCCGGCTATGTCGGGCGGCTGGTGATCAAGCTGTTCCGGGCCTTCGGCTCGCGCGTCCTGGTGTTCGACCCCTTCCTGTCGGCGGAGAAGGCAGCGGAACTCGGCGTCGAGCGCGCCGGCCTCGACGAGCTGCTGGGCGCCTGCGACATCGTCTCGCTGCATGCGCCGGCGCTGCCGGAGACCCGGCACATGATCGGCGCGGCACAGCTGGCGCGGCTGCGCGATGGCAGCCTGTTCATCAACACCAGCCGCCCTTCGCTGGTCGACGAGGCGGCGCTGCTGGCCGCCCTGCGCACCGGCCGGTTCCAGGCGGCGCTCGATGTCTTCGACCAGGAGCCGCTGCCGGCCGACAGCCCGTTCCGGACGCTGCCGAATGTCGTGCTGTCGCCGCACGCCGCCGGCCACACCGCGGATTCGCACAAGCGCCAGGGGGCGACCACGGTCGACGAGATCTGCCGCTTCCTCGCCGGCGAACCGCTGCGCCACCCGGTGACGCCCGCGATGCTCGCGACCATGGCTTGAGAGAAGGACCCAGACATGAGCTTCCAGGACAAGGTCGTGCTCGTCACCGGCGGGGCCTCCGGGATCGGCGGCGCGACCACGCGCGCCTTCGCCAAGGCCGGCGCCAAGGTGGCCTTCACCTACGCCACCAGCCGGGACGAGGCCGATGCCATCGTGCAGGAGTTCGCCGCGGAGGGCGTGAAAGGCCTCGCCCTGCAGGCCGATGTCACCCGTCCCGAGGCGGTGACCGAGGTCTTCGCCCGGGTCGAACGCGATCTCGGGCCGGTCGACATCCTGTTCGCCAATGCCGGCGGCCTGCTGAAGCGCAGCCGCTGCGTCGACACCAGTCTCGAGCTGTGGCAGCAGGCGATCGCCATCAACCTGACCAGCACCTTCCTGTGCTGCCAAGCCGCCCTGCGGTCGATGGAGCCGCGCCGTTCGGGCGCCATCGTCACCATGTCGTCGCTGGCGGCGTTCGACGGCGGCGGCTTCGGCGCCGCCCACTATGCGGTGACCAAGGGGGCGGTGGCGACCTTCACCCGCAGCCTGGCCAAGGAGGTCGGGCCGCTGGGCATCCGCGTCAACGGCGTCGCGCCCGGCCTGATCGGCACGCGCTTCCACGACACCTTCAACACCCCGGAAGGCCGCGCCGCCGCCGTGGAGAAGACGCCGCTGCGCCGCGAGGGGACGCCGCAGGACGTGGCGGACGCCGTGCTGTACCTCGCCTCGGACCACGCCTCCTACCTGGCCGGCGAGATTATGCAGATCAATGGCGGGGTCGGGTTCTGAGTGACGGCGAAGGAGGCGGAGGGGGCAGGGCGTTCCCGGACGAGGCGTCGCCCGCAGGCGCTGCCTCGTCCGATAGACCGGCCTGGTCCCTGCGATCAGACCCTGGGATCGCCGCGGCCATAGAGGTCGCGCTCGCGGGCGATCTCCTCCGGGGTATAGGCCGGGGCCGCGGGGTCGTATTGCCGCCATCCGGACGAGCGGTAGGCCTCTCCGCGAGCCTCGGCGTCGACCGCTCCATGATCCAGCAGAATGCGCTCGATCTCGCGGGCCCGCGCCTCATCCACCTGGACCGTCAGGACGGTGCCGCCGCGGCGCACGCCCTCGGCGTAGACATGGGCGGCACCCTCGTCGACGCCGGCATGCGTCATGGCCCCCATCAGTCCGCCCGCTGCGCCACCGGCGACCGCGCCGACCGCCGCGCCGGCAACGGTGGCGGCCAACCAACCGGCGGCGACGATGGGGCCGACGCCGGGGATGGCCATGATGCCGAGTCCGGTCAGGAGCCCGGCCCCGCCGCCGAGGACGGTGCCGATTCCAGCGCCCGTGCCAGCCCCTGCCCCCGCGTTTGAGGGGCCATCGGCGTCGTCATCGTCGACATTGTTGACGATAAGGCCGATGTCATCCCGCGGCACGCCGAGGGACTCGATGTCCCGGCGGGCCTCGGCGGCGTCTTCGCGGCGATCGAACAGCCCCGTGATGGCGATGCGTGCCATTGATCTTCTCCTTGAATGATCCGCCGGCGGCGGATGGTTTTGCAACGGGGCGCGGCCTACTCGGCGGCGATGTTGCCCTGATAATCGAGGCCGACCTTGACGCTCTTGGCGTCCTTGGACGCCGTCGCCCACCACACCCCGTCCACGTCCTTGGTCAGCGCGGTGACGCTGGTGAACCCGAAGCCCTCGAGCCTGGATTTCGCCTGGGCTTCGGTGAAGCTGTTGGCGCCTTTCTTCAGTTCGCCGGGCGACGCCAGGACAACGCCCTGCTTCGCCTCCATCGTGGTGTCCGTCGTGGCGCCAGTGGCGGGCGCGGTCGTCGTCTGGGCCGTGGCCGCCACGCCGAACGTGGCGGAAAAGATCGCAGCAAGGATCGCTGTGCGGATCATCTTCAATCTCCGGAAGGAACATCTATGCATGGAAAATGAGGGCAACGACCGTTCGGTTCCGTCTGGTAAATAAATTACGCAGCTCCTTAAAGTTAACTTTTGATGTATCACGAAGATATTCAGTCCGGCCGCACCGCATCGCTGCGCCTTGGATTGAATTCGCATTATTTCTTCTGACGTCAGGCGCAACAGCGGAACGAATTAAGGTCGGCACACATTGCCTTGATACTGGCAATCATGGAGATTCGACATGGACAAGGATCGCATCGCAGGCGCCGCCAAGCAGGCCAAGGGCGCCGTGAAGGATGCCGCGGGCAAGGTGACCGGCGACCGCAACCTTCAGGCCGACGGCAAGGCCGACAAGGTCGAAGGCAAGGTGCAGAAGGAAGTCGGCAAGGCGAAGGATGCCGTCCGGGACGCCGTCAAGCGATAGGGAACGGCACGGAGGTCCATCCTCCGGTCCTATCCCTGCATTGAAGAGCGGGCTCGCCATCACATCCCGATGGCGAGCCCGCTCTCATGGCCTTTGCTGCCAAGTCAGATCGACTTGACCTCGCCACCATCCATCCGCAGTGCCGAACCGGTCATCCAGCGCGCTCCGGGGGACACCAGGAAGGCCATCAGCTCGGCGATCTCCTCCGGCTCCCCGTAGCGGGCGATGCCGGCCTCCTTCGGGAAGGCGGCGGTCGCCTGCTCCACGGTCATGCCGTGCAGCGGCGCCCAGTGCTGGAGGTACGACCGCCGGCGGCCGGTCATGACGGGACCCGGCAGCACGCTGTTGACCTGGACGCCATCGGCGATGCCGCGATCGGAGAACGCCTTGGCCATCGCCACGATGGCGGCGTTGATGGTGCCGACCGCGGCATAGGGCGCCTTCGGGAACTCGGCGGAGTTGCCGGACATCAGCACGACGGACCCGCCGGCCTCCCTCAACGCCGGCCAGGCCGCGATGGTCAGCCGGCGCGCGCCGTGAAGCTTGAGCGCCAGGCCGCCTTCCCACTGCTCATCCGTCATCTCGAACAGATCGACCTGCGGCACCGCCCCGGCGATGTTCAGCAGCGCGTCGATCCGGCTGAAGGCCGCCAGACTGCGGGCGACGACGTCCTGCGCCACCGGCGCCCCGGCGAGGTCGGCGTCGATCACCAGCGGCTCGGCGCCGGCGGCTTGCACCAATGCCGCCACCTCTTCCAGCTTCTCGCGATTGCGGGCGACCAGCACGATCGCGGAGAAATCCCGGGCCAGGCGGATGGCGGTGGCACGGCCGATGCCTTGGCTGGCACCGGTCACGATGGCGACTGACTTGGTCATGAGGACGGCTCCTGACTCAATTGTTTGACCGATCGTTCAGTGAATGACGCGCGGTGTGTCGGTTCAGGGAGCGAGGAAGACCCGGATCGCGTCGGCGATCTCGCGGGCATGCGTCTCCAGCGCGAAATGCCCGGTGTCGAAGAAGCGGATCTCGGCGTCCGGGATGTCGCGCCTGAAGGCCTCGGCGCCGGGTGGCAGGAAGAATGGGTCGTTCTTGCCCCACACCGCCAGCAGCGGCGGCCGGTGGGTGCGGAAATAGGCCTGGAAGTCCGGGTAGAGCGCGACGTTGCTGGCGTAGTCGAGGAACAGGTCGAGCTGCACCTCATCGGCGCCGGGCCGGGCCAGGTAGAAATCGTCGAGCGAGGAGCCGTCCGGGGACACCGATGTCTCGTCGGCCACGCCATGGGTGTACTGCCAGCGGGTGGTCTCGGGGGCCAGGAACGCCCGCAGGGCGTCGCGGTTGGCGGCCGACGGCTCCTGCCAATAGGCGCGGATCGGGTTCCAGCCCTCGCTCAGCCCCTCCTCATAGGCGTTGCCGTTCTGGGTGATGATCGCGGTGATGCGGTCCGGATGCTTAGCGGCGATGCGGAAGCCCGTCGGCGCGCCGTAATCGAACACGTAGACCGCGAAGCGGTTGAGGCCGACCACCTCGGTGAAGCGATCGATCACGCCGGCGATATGGTCGAAGGTGTAGGCAAACTCGCTCCGGGACGGCATGTCCGACCGGCCGAAGCCCGGCAGGTCGGGCGCGACGATGTGGAAGCGGTCGGCCAGCAACGGGATCAGGTCCCGGAACATGTGGCTGGAGCTGGGGAAGCCGTGCAGCAGCAGCAGCTTGGGGGCGGCGGGCGAGCCGGCCTCGCGGTAGAAGACATTGATGCCGTCGACATCGGCCTTGCGGTATCGGATCTGGGTCATGGCGAAGTCTCCGTGGAATGGGTCGGCTGTGGGACCGACCGAGTTTTTGATAACCAATTAAGACGAGACATTGAGGTTATGTAGATACGCCAGGGCCATCAGGCCGTGGCCCGGGCGGCGTCGGCGATGACGCCCAGGACGATCTCGGGGGCGGTGACCATGGGGCTGTGGTCGACCGGGGCGGCGAGGATCTGCGCGCCCATCCGCGTCGCCATGAAGCGCTGCGTCTCCGCCACGATCATCCGGTCCTCCTCCGCCACCAGGAACCAGCTCGGCCGGTCCCGCCACAGCGGCCGGCCGGCCGGGGTGCTGATGCACGGCACGGCGATCGGCCGCTGCACGGCGGCCAACAGCGCCTGCTCCTCAACCGCGGCGTCCTGCGCGAAGGCCGCGGCGAACGCGCCTTCGGGCAGCCAGATCAACCCATGGTCATCGGGTGCCAGCTTCGGCGCCTGTGGATGCGGCTCGGCGCGATAGAACACATCGGCGACCGTCTCGCCCTCATCCGGGGCCAGCGCCGCGATATAGACCAACGACCGGACCTTCTCATTGCGCGTCCCGGCGATGACGGCGCCGGCATAGGCATGCGCCACCAGCACGACCGGACCGTCGATCCGCTCCAGCGTCCGATCGAGCGCCGCCACGTCATCGTCCAGGGACGTCAGCGGCAGGGGCGCCGCATGCACCGTGAAGCCCTGCTGCTGCAGCGGGCCGATCACCCGGGCCCAGGACGAGCCGTCCGCCCAGGCCCCGTGAACCAGCACGATCGTCGGAGTGTTGCGCGACATGATGCCTCCTGAATGCAATGATGTAACCGCTTTAAATCGATTAAAGAGGTTACTATCGCCGCAGAGATAACTTGTCAATGCCTCTCTGTGAGGTTACGCAGGGAGGGCAACGCTGCTTCTGCTGAGGTCGACCCCATGGGCCATCACCACCCCCCTGCGATGTTCCTCGCCGACGCGCTCGGCCTGGATTTCCTGAACTCGATCGCGACGCCGGTGGACACCCCGGTCGAATGGCTCGATGACGGCGACGGGCTGCTGTCATGGCTGGCGCAGGCGAAGCTGGTTCCGGCTGCCGCGCTGGAGGCGCTGCGGGCCCAGGCGATGCCGGGGGAACTCGACAGCGTGGCGGCGCAGGCGCGCAGCCTGCGGGAATGGTTCAGGGGGTTCGTCAACGACCGCAAGGGCCGGCCCCTGACGGCGGATGCCCTGGACGACCTCCTGCCGCTGAACCGGATGCTGGAGCGCGACGAGGAATTCGATCAGATCGCCTTGCGGGGCGAGGGCGCTTCACAAGGGCTGGCGGTCCTGCGGTCCCGACGGTGGCGGTCGCCGGACTCGCTGCTGCTGCCGATCGCCCAGGCGATGGCGGCGTTCGTCTGTGACGAGGACTTCACCCACGTCAAGGCGTGCGAAGGGCCGGCCTGCACCCTGATGTTCGCCGACCACACGCGCGGCCATGGCCGCCGCTGGTGCAGCATGGCGATCTGCGGCAACCGGGCGAAGCAGGCCGCGCACCGGAACCGGCTGAGATCGCTGCCCAAAGGATCGATATAGGATCGGATGGCGATGACGGCGCCAGGCTGATAGGCGCCGCCCCCCCCGCGAAATGCGCCGCCTCAAGCCGGCGGTGGTGCGAGCGCAACCTCGCGGCGGAGGCGCCCGGCCGACATCGCCGCTTCGATGCAGGCGATGATGTGGCGGCCATAGGCGCCATCGACCGCAACCGGCGCGTCGCCGCGGATCGCCGCGGCCATGGCCTGCCATTCGCGTTCGACCGCGCGCAGCATCCAGTCGGGATCGAGGGAGTTCGGGACCGGCGTCCAGGCGCCGCCCCGCCCGACCGAGACGCCGCGGTCGAAATCCAGGCGCATCGTGCCGGCCTCGCAGACCAGGTCCAGGGCGAAACCGACGCCGCCGTCGCGATAGCCGACGCTGGACACCTGCCCGGCCCGCCCATCGGCGAAGCGCAGCAGCATGAGCGCGGTGTCGTCGGCCTCCTGGTCGTGGAAGAAGGTGCCGGCGAGCGCGGAGACGCCCTCGACCTCGCCGCCCATCAGCCAGACGAGCCGGTCGAGGGCGTGGATCCCGGCGGTCAGCAGCATGCCGCCGCCGGTCTTCGATGAGAGATGCCAGGGCCGCCGGTTCGCTTCCATCCACAGCTTGATCATCGAGCTGCTGCCCAGGACCGGCCGGCCGATGTCGCCGCGTTCGAGGATCTCCCGGCCGACGAGGCAAGGGAGCGCGAAATGCATGAGGTGGCCGACCATCAGGCGCACGCCGGCCCTGGCCACCGCCGTATTGATCGCGTCGCATTCGGCGACGGTGGGCGCCATCGGCTTTTCGAGCAGGATGTGCTTGCCGGCGCCGGCCGCGGCGATCGCCATCTCGGCGTGGAACTGGTGCGGCGTCGCGATCACCACCGCATCGACCGCGGGATCGTCGAGCACCGCCTGCCAGTGGCCATGGGCGTTGCCGCCATGCTGCCGCGCGAAGGCCCGGGCGGCGTCGATGTCCTGGCGGCAGACGGCCGCCACGCGCACATCCGGCACGGCGCCGATCGCCTGCGCATGGACCGCGCCGAAGAATCCGGCCCCGATGATCCCGACTCCAATCACGCCTTCGCCTCCTCATAGGCCTGGTCGATCAGGCGCAGGGCCTGCAGGTAGTCGCCGATCCCGACCGATGGTGCCGCGCCGCGCGCCAAGCGGTCCAGCGTGTCGGCCATGAAGGCCTTGTACCGGTCCGCCGGCGGGATCGGGGTGAGATCGCGCACCCGCCCGTCGTCGAGGGTCGCCACGCGGAAGGTGTCGCCCCGGTCGACGAGATAGGCATTCCGCGCCGAGACGCGCCACTCGAAATCGCCGCCCGCCGCCATCGAGGCGAAGGTGTAGCCGGCCTCGACCGTGGCGATCATGCCGTCCGCCGCCCTCAGGGTCACGACCGCATACTCCTCGACCGCCTCGCCATGGAGGCGGCGGTCGATGCACGCGGAGACGACGGAGAGTTCGGCATCGCCGGCGAGGTCGAGTGCCGCGTCGATGCCGTGGATGCCGAGGTTGCGCAGCGCCCCGCCGCCGCCGATCGCCGGGTCGAGCACCCAGGGCACGCCGTCCACGCGGTAGCGCCGGGGCGGACCGTTTACGATGCGGAACTGGGCGTGCGAGACCGGGCCGAGCCGGCCGGCGCTTCGCAGATCCGCCATCTCGCGCCAGATCGGACCGCAGCGGTTCGGCAGCGGAACCGCGACGAAGAGCCCTGTCTGCCGCGCCATCTCGACCAGGGGCTGCAGCGCGGCCGTCGAGGTCGCGGCCGGCTTCTCCAGCACGATCGGGAGGCCGGCTGCCATGCAGGCCAAGGCGAGATCCGGCACTTGGTCCGGGCGGCCCATGACGACGACGAGGTCGGGCCTCGCCGCGATCAGCGCCTCGCGGTCGGGTTGCAGAGGGAGGTCGTGGTCGGCGGCGAAACGGGCCGCAGTCGCGGCGCACGGGTCCCAGGCGGCGACGACATCGGCGCCGGCCGCGCGGGCCGCGTCCAGATGCATCCGCGCATGCCAGTGGCCGACGCCCGCTAGCGCTACCCGAGCCATGCCTCCGCCCTTCCCTCTGTTATGGCCTTGACAGATATCCTACAAGTCAGCAAGCATCAAGGTGGGTCGATGGCGAGGCGGAATGGTCGGATGGAGCCCCGGATGAAGGCGATCAAGCCGCTGTCCCGGCCGCCGCTGCTGCATGTGACGGTGCAGGAGAGCCTCAAGAGCTACATCGACGACAACAAGCTGAGCCCCGGCGCGCCGCTGCCGCCGGAGGGCTTCCTGGCGCAGCAGCTGGGGGTCAGCCGCAACTCCGTGCGCGAGGCGATCAAGGCACTGGAATCGCTCGGCATCCTGGAGACGCGGCGCGGCATCGGCGTGTTCGTGAAGGCGTTCTCGTTCGAGCCGCTGCTGGCCAACCTGGCCTATGGCCTCGGCGGCGCGCTGCGCGAGGTGGCGGAGGTGCTGGAGATCCGGCGGGTGCTGGAGGTCGGCTTGATCGGCAAGACCATCCAACTCATAGGGGCGGAGGATCTCGCCGAGCTGAAGGACACGGTCGAGCGCATGCGGCAGCGGGCCGAGCGCAACGAGACCTTCGCGGAGGAGGACCAGCAGTTCCACACCCTGCTGTTCCGCTGCCAGAACAACCGCATGCTGACCGGGTTGATCGACGTGTTCTGGATGGCCTTCTACAAGGCATCCGACTTCGTGAACCTGACCAACGCCGACCCGATGGTCACCTGGCAGGACCATTACGACATCTACGCCGCGATCGAGGCGCGCGACGAGGCCGCCGCCCGCAGCCGGCTGGACCAGCACTATGACGGCATCGCCCGCCTGCTCGCGACCAGCACGGGCGCGAAGGCGCAAGACTGAAGTCAAAAAACGGGGAGGATTCGATGAAGTACAGGATGGTGGCATCCGCGCTGGCGCTTGCCGTCGCGATGCTGGCGCCGGGCGCCATGACCGCGGTGTCGGCGCAGGAGCCGTCGACGATCACCGGCGGGTTCGACGTCGGGCCCGGCGGTTTCCAGGGCAATTTCAACCCGCTCGCCGCGACCGGCGGCTTCACTTGGCTCAGCCTCTATTTCGAGCCGCTGGTGATCAACGACGCCAGGCTGGAGACCATCGTCGGCGCCCTGGCCACGAGCACCGAGGTCAATGCCGACAAGACCCAATACACCTTCAAGCTGGCCGACACGACCTGGCATGACGGCCAGCCCTTCACCTCGGCGGATGTGAAGTTCACCATCGACACGGCGAAGAACGGTGCCACCGGGACCGTGTTCGCCGCCCGCTTGGGCGCCATCGCCTCGGTCGAGACGCCCGACGCGCACACCGCGGTGCTGAAGCTGTCGGCGCCCAATGCCGGGCTGCTGGCCACGCTGACCCAGCTGATGATGCTGCCGCAGCACGCGCTGAAGGACATCCCGGCGGATTCCCTCGCCAAGAACCCATGGTGGTCGAAATCGCCGATCGGCACCGGCCCCTACAAATTCTCGCGCTACGTGACCGACCAGTATGTGGAACTTGCAGCGAACGCGGAGTACCGCGGCGGCAAGCCGGTCACCGACCGGATCATCAACCGCTACTTCGCCAACACCGCCGCGGCGGTCGCGGCGCTGCGGTCCGGCGAGATCAGCTTCAGCTATGTCGAGGCCGACGACGTCGCCACCTTCAAGGACGATGCCGCCTTCAAGGTGATCGACGGCAACTCCTTCGTCGTGAACTACCTGGGCTTCAACCAGGAGGTGCCGCTGTGGAAGGATGTGCGCGTGCGCCAGGCGGTGATGCACGCCATCAACCGCGATGCGATCGTGCAGAGCCTCTACAAGGGCGCCGCCGAGATGGCCAATTGCGGCTATGTCGCGCCGCGGCTGATCCCCTCGGACATCGACCCCTACGCCTATGACCCGGAGAAGGCGAAGCAGCTGCTGGCGGAGGCGGGCTGGGACAAGATCAACGGCGACAAGCCGATCACCCTCCTGACCTACTACAACACGCCCCTGGCCGGGAACGTGCTGGCGGCGGTGCAGGCGATGCTTGGTCAGGTCGGCATCAACGTGGTGCCGCGGACCGTCGACACCCCGACCTACAACGCGACCATTTATGCCAAGAGCCCGGACTGGTCGCAATTCCCGCTGGTCTATGCCGGGCTGCAGAACGGCCCCGACCCCAGCGCCATCAACATCGGCCTCAACGAGAAGCAGATCCCGCCGGCCGGTGCCAACTTCCTGCGCATCCGGATGCCGGAGGTGACGTCCGCCTTCGACGCCGCGCTGAACGAGGTCGACGATGCCAAGCGGGCCGGGCTGTACCAGGGCGTGTGCAAAGCGATGAACGCCAACCTGCCCTGGGCCACCCTGTGGGTCGCCAAGCGCTACGGCGTCGCCTCCGGCAAGCTCAAGGACTTCGTCTGGATCCCGGCCCCGGCCGGCGGCCCCTACGCCGCCCATGCCGAGAAATGGGCGATCGAATAGGTCGTCATTGCGGGCGCAGCGAAGCAATCCATCGGGCCGTTCGTGCGGCGCCATGGATTGCTTCGTCGGCTTCGCCTTCTCGCAATGACGCTGTTGGGGAAGAGGTCGGTCGGGACACGAGATGCTGAATTACTGCCTTCGTCGCCTTGCGGTCGGGTTCGGCATGCTGATCGCGCTCAGCATGCTGATCTTCGTGCTGCTGCGGCTCGCACCCGGCGACCCGATCGACGCCTACATCAACCCGAATGTGGCGATGTCGCAGGCGGAGATGGATGCGGTGCGCAGCCGGCTCGGCCTCGACCAGCCGCTGCCGCTGCAGTACCTGGCCTGGCTGGGCAGCGCGCTGCGCGGCGACCTCGGTTTCTCGCTCCAGCGCAACGGCGAGACCGTGCTCGGCCTCGTCGCCGAGCGGATCGGCCCGACCCTGCTGCTGATGGGCACCGGGCTGGCGATCGCCATCGTGGTCGGGATCGGCACCGGCATCCTCGGCGCGGTCAGGCGCAATTCGGCGACGGATGTCGGGCTTTCGGTCGCCGCCTTCTTCGGCATCTCCAGCCCAGCCTTCCTGACCGCGCTGGTCGGCCTCTACGTCTTTTCCGTCCTGTTCCGCTGGGCGCCGTCCGGCGGCATGCTGACGCCGGGCGCGCCGTTCTCCGTCGGCGACCTGCTGGGCCACCTGATCCTGCCGGCGATCCTGCTTTCGATCGGGCACGCCGCCCTGATCATGCGCTACATGCGCGCCTCGCTGCTGGAGGTGCTGAACCAGGACTATGTCCGTTCGGCGCGGGCCAAGGGGGTCCGGGAGGTCTGGGTCATCCTCAAGCACGCGCTGCGCAACGCGCTGCTGCCGGTGGTGACCCTGATCGGCTCCACCATCGGCATCGCGGTCGGCGGCGCGATCTTCCTGGAGAGCGTGTTCAACTGGCCGGGCATGGGCCTGCTGCTGGTCGGCGCGGTGGAGACCCGGGACTATCCGGTGATCATGGGCGCAACGCTGGTGGTCGGCGCCTGCGTCATCCTGGTCAACCTGCTGACCGACATCACCTACGCCGCGATCGATCCGCGGATCCAGGTGGCGTGATGGCGGCCGTCGGCCTCTCCCCTCCCCGCCGCGGCAACGGCCCGCTGGCCCGGGCCTTCCGCCGCTTCGCGGCCAATGGCGCGGCGCTGGCCGGCATCGCCATCCTGGTGCCGATGCTGGTGCTGATCGCGGCCTATCCCCTGATCCTCGGCCACCGGCCGAACGACATCGACCTGCTGGCCCTCAACAAGGGCCCCAGTGCCGCGCATTGGCTCGGCAACGACGGGGTCGGGCGCGACATCCTGGTCCGGGTGCTGCAGGGCGGCCGCATCTCGATGCTGGTCGCCATCGTCTCGGTGGCAATCTCGGTGGCGATCGGCTTCCTGATGGGCGCGGTCTCGGCCATGGGCGGGCGCGTCGCCGACACCGTGATCATGCGCTTCGTCGACCTCGCCATGACCCTGCCGCCGGTGATCTCGCTGCTGGTCCTGGCCTCGATCACCGGGGCCGGCATCGTGCCGACCATCGCGGTGATCTCGCTGCTGTCCTGGCCGGTGCTGGCGCGCATGGTGCGGGCCCGGCTGATGGAGCTGCGCGAGCGCGACTTCGTCGTCGCCTCCCGCGGCATGGGCGCCGGCCTCGGCCACCTGCTGTGGCGGCACGGCCTGCCCAACTCGATCGACATCCTGGTGGTCTACGCCACCCTGCAGATCGCCGCCGCCATCCTGCTCGAGGCCGGCCTATCCTTCCTCGGCCTCGGCGTGCCGCCGCCGGAGGCGAGCTGGGGCAACATGCTGAACGCCGCCCGCAGCACCGTGGTGCTGGAGCAATACCCCTGGCAGTGGCTGTTCCCGGGCGCCGCCCTGGTCGTCACCGTGCTGGCCATCAACTTCGTCGGCGACGGTCTTCGCGACGCCTTCGACCCCCGATCCGACCTCAACTGACCTCCCGAAAAGGCCCATCATGGCACCAGCCCCATCGTTCCATGGCGTCGTCCCCCCCGTCGTCACCCCGCTGACCGCGAATTTCGAGGTGGACTACCCGTCCTTCACCCGCGTGCTGGAGCACCTGATCGGCGGCGGCGTGCACGGCCTGTTCGTGCTGGGCTCCACCAGCGAGGTGGTGTTCCACGACGAGGCGACGCGGCGGCGCATCCTGGAACATGCGATGAAGGTCGCGGGCGGCCGGGTGCCGGTGCTGGCCGGGGTGATCGACCCGACCACCGACCGGGTCATCGGCCACGCCAAGGTCGCCCAGGCGATCGGCGTCGACGCCGTGGTGGTGACCGCGCCCTTCTACGCCCGCACCAGCGCGCCGGAGGTGGTCGACCATTTCCGCTATGTGCGCGAGGCCATCGACCTCCCGGTGATCGCCTACGACATCCCGGTCTGCGTCCATTTCAAGCTGGACCGCGCCAGCGTGGCGACGCTGGCGCGCGAGGGCACCATCGCCGGGCTGAAGGATTCCAGCGGCGACGACGGCAACTTCCGCTTCGCGCTGCTGGACCTTGCCGACCAGCCCGGGATCGCGCTGATGACGGGGTCGGAGATCGTGTGCGACTCCGCCCTGGCCGCCGGTGCGCACGGCATCGTGCCCGGCCTGGCCAATGTCGACCCGCACGGCTATGTCCGGTTGTACGATTTGTGCCGCAAGGGCGACTGGGCGGCGGCGCGGGCGGAGCAGGAGCGGCTGTGCCGCCTGTTCGAGATCGTCTGGGTCAGCCTGCCGCGCACCAGCGCCGGGTCGGCCGGCGTCGGCGGCTTCAAGACCGCGATGCGCCGCCTCGGCATCATCGACACCAATGTCATGGCCCGGCCGCAGCGGGCGCTGAACGACGCCGAGGCGGCGAAGGTGGACGCCATCCTGCAGGCGACCGGCCTGCTGGGCTGATGCGCGATGGCCGAGCCGATCCTCGACATCCGCGGGCTTCGCACCGTCTTCCGCATCCGCGGCGGCGAGGTGACCGCCGTCGCGGATCTCGATCTCGCGATCGGGCCGTCGGAGACGGTGGCGCTGGTCGGCGAATCCGGATCGGGCAAGTCGGTGACCGGCCTGTCGATCATGGGGCTGCTGCCGGGCAAGGTCGGCCGCGTGGCCGAGGGGTCGATCCTGTTCCGCGGCAAGGACGGGACCCGGCGCGACCTCGCCACCCTGGACGGCGAGGCCCGCCGCCGCATCCGCGGCAACGACATCGGCATGGTGTTCCAGGAGCCGATGACCAGCCTGAACCCGGTCTTCACCATCGGCGACCAGATCGCCGAGCCGGTCCGCATCCATCTCGGCCAGGGCCGCCGGGACGCCCTGTCCACGGCGGTCGGGCTGCTCGAAAGCGTCGGCATCCCCGACCCCAAGCGGCGCGCGGGCCAGCATCCGCACGAGCTGTCCGGCGGCATGCGCCAGCGCGCCACCATCGCCATGGCGCTGGCCTGCGACCCGACGCTGCTGCTGGCCGACGAGCCGACCACAGCGCTGGACGTCACCATCCAGGCGCAGATCCTGGACCTGCTGCGCCGGCTGCAGGACGAGCGCGGCATGGCGGTGCTGTTCGTCACCCACAATCTCGGCGTGGTGGCGGAGATCGCCCATCGCGTGGCGGTGATGTATGCCGGCCGGATCGTCGAGACCGGGCCGGTGCGCGAGGTCTTCCGGCACCCGCGCCACCCCTACACCATCGGCCTGCTCGGCTCGGTGCCGAAGCTGGGCGAGGCGACGCGGCTGAAGGCGGCGGGCCTGAAGCTGGCCACCATCCCCGGCACGGTGCCCGGCCTGGCCGCCATGCCACAGGGCTGCGCCTTCGCCCCGCGCTGCGCCCATGCCGTCGACGCTTGCCGCGCCGCCGTGCCGGCGCCGGCCGAGGTCGGTCCCGGCCACACCAGCCGCTGCATCCGATGGCAGGAGCTTTGACCATGGCGGATCCGCTTCTGGCGGTGCGCGGCCTCGCCAAGCATTTCGGCCCGGGCAGCTTCGGCCGCGGCCCGCTGGTGCGGGCGCTGGACGACATCAGCTTCAAGGTCGGGCGCGGCGAGGTGGTCGGGCTGGTCGGCGAATCCGGCTCGGGCAAGACCACCATCGGCCGCGCCGTGCTGCGGCTGATCGAGCCGACCGCCGGCGAGGTGGTGTTCGACGGCCGGGACCTGACCCGGCTGCCACCGGCGGAAATGCGCCGGCAGCGGCGGCGGATGCAGTACATCTTCCAGGATCCCTTCGCCAGCCTGTCGCCGCGCATGACCATCGGCGAGATCCTGACCGAAGGCCTCGCCATCCAGGGGATCGGCACCCGGCGCGACCGGCTGGACAAGGCGCGGGCGGCGCTGGAATCGGTCGAGCTGCCGGCCGACGCGGTCGACCGCTACGCCCATGAGTTCTCCGGCGGCCAGCGGCAGCGCATCGGCATCGCCCGGGCGCTTGTGCTGGAGCCGGAGTTCCTGGTGGCCGACGAGCCGGTCTCGGCCCTCGACGTCTCGGTGCAGGCGCAGATCGTCAACCTGATGCGCGGCCTGCAGCTGCGCCTCGGCCTCACCATGCTGTTCATCTCCCACGATCTCGCGGTGGTGGAGTACATCTGCGACCGGGTGATCGTGCTGTATCTCGGCCGGATCATGGAGATCGCGCCGAGCGAGCGGCTGTATGCGGCGCCGAAGCACCCCTACACCCGGGCGCTGCTGTCGGCGATCCCGGAACCGGATCCGGACCGGCCGCGCCAGCGGCAGATCCTGAAGGGCGACATCCCCAGCCCGGCCAACCCGCCCTCCGGCTGCGTCTTCCGCACCCGCTGCCCGCATGCGATCGACGCCTGCGCCCGCGAGGTGCCCAAGCTGGAGCAGGTGGCGCCCGGCCACTTCAAGGCCTGTATCAGACAGGATGTGAGCACATGACCGACGCCAGGCCGAAGGCGGCACTGCGGGGCAACTGGGCGACGCTGCTGCTGCCGATCGCGGATGACGACAGCATCGATTTCGGCCGCCTGGCCGAGGAGGTCGACATCCTGGTCGCGGCGGGCGTCGACGGCATCTATTCGAACGGCACGGCCGGGGAGTTCCACAACCAGACCGAGCGCGAATACGACGCGATCCAGGCGCTTCTCGCCGAGCGATGCGGTGCCCTGCCCTTCGTGATCGGCGCCTGCCAGCCCGACCCCAGCATCGCGCGGGAGCGCGTGGCCCGGGCCCGGGCACTGGCGCCGGCGGCGATCCAGGTCATCCTGCCGGATTGGTGGCCGCTGACCGAGGCCGAGGCGATCGATTTCCTGGAGTTGATGGCGGAGAGCGCCGGCGCCGTGCCGCTGGTGCTCTACAATCCGCCGCACGCCAAGCGCGTGCTGTCGCCGCCTGAGCTCGGCAGGCTGGTCCGGGCCGCGCCGGCCGTCGCCGGCATCAAGCTCGCGGACGGGGACGCCGCCTGGTACGCCGCGGCGAAGGCGCATCTGTCCGGCACCGCCCTGTTCGTGCCCGGCCACCATCTCGCCACCGGCGTCAGCCATGGCGTCGCCGCCGGCGCGTTCTCCAACGTGGCCTGCCTGAGCCCGGCGGGCGCCCAGGCCTGGACCGACCGCATGGCGGTCGACATGGCGGCGGCCCTCGACCTGGACCGCCGGATCTGCCACTTCATGGACGAGCATGTCGTGCTGTTCCGGACACAGCAGGGCTATTCGAACGCGGCGCTGGACAAGCTGCTGGCTGCGATCGGCGCCTGGGGGCCGGTCGGAACCCGGCTGCGGCGCCCCTATCGCTGGATCCCCGAAAGCGAGGCCGCGCGTCTGCGGCCGATCGCACGATCCCTGATGCCGGAGCTGTTCGCGACCTAGGACGCGTCTCCCAGGTCCAGTCTACGGCGGCTGCACCAGCGATGGGACATGATGACCGGCCGGGTCAGCGCAGCCCGTTCATCCGCCTCGGGCGGCAATGCCGCCATGGAAGTCCGAGATCAGGCTGCGCAGCCCCGGCTCCTCCACCAGCAGCAGGGCGGCATCCGGATCGAGCCAGCGGGTCTCGCGCTCGCCATGCTCCGGCCAGGTCCGGCGCTGGCGTTCGACCTGGAGGGGAAAGACATGCACCTCGCACCGCACGCTGAGATCGTCATCGTCCAGCCACTTGTCGTAGACGAAGCTGCCGATCGAGATGGTCCTCACGACGCCCTGGACGCCGGCCTCCTCATAGGCCTCCCGCGCCGCCGACTTGGCCGGTGTCTTGTGCTTGATCGCCCAGCCCTTCGGGATGATCCACCGCCGGGTCCGCCGGCTGGTCACCAGCAGGATCTCGAGCGATCCGTCCTGCCGGAACCGATAGGGAAGCGCGCCGAACTGGAGGCGGGTCGCCTGCTCTCGTCCCGTCATAATCCCTAGTTTGCCTCGCTCATGATCACGTGTTCACCGCCGGTGGAGCACTGTGGCGCCCGGAACCCGGGCGAATGAACCTCTGCAATATCGGGTGACATCAAATCGTTCCCTTTATGCTTGGCCGGTCTGGCGAAATTGAGGCGCGGCGGACATCCGGTCAGATCCTGACCGAACGTCGCCAGACCAGGTCGGGCGCCAGCTCAATTCTGGTCGGGGACATGCGGTCGTCGCGACTTTTCGAGGCCAGTGCCGCGACATGGCCCGCGATGTCTGCGACCGGATGATCGAAGGTGGTGAGCTGGTAGGACAGCCAGCCCGCCTGCTGGACATTGTCGAAGCCGATGACCGACAGGTCCTCCGGCACGCGCAGCCCGAATTCGTGCCGCGCCGCATCGATCAGGCCGAAGGCGGTGATGTCGTTGACGCAGAACACCGCGTCCGGCCGCACCGGGGCCGCGAACAGCTGATGCGCGGCGGCGATGCCGTTGTCGTAGCCGGTCATCTGGCCCTGCCGCACCACCTGGGGCTCGATCCCGACCGCGCGCGCGGCGGCCACGAACGCGTCGGTCCGGGCCGACAGGCTGGGCGTGCCGAGCCCGGTGGTGACCACGGCCGGCCGGCGGCAGCCGGCCTGCAGGAACAGGCCCAGCGCCGTCCGCGCCGCGCCGGCATTGTCGAGCCGGATGTTGTCGGGCCCGACGATGCGGTCGTCGCGGCTGATCAGGATCAGCCTCTGCCCGTTGTCGAGGCATTCGCGCACGATCGACTGGGCCGGCGTGCCCGACATCACCACCGTCGCATCGGCGCGATAGTTCAGGGCGCGGCGCAGCGTGGCGGCGATGTCGTCGGACGGGCCGCCGACGCTGAGCAGGACGGCGACCTTGCCGGCCTCCTGCAGCCGTTCGGTGATCGCCCGGGCCATGCGGGACGGCTGCGGCGAATCGATGTCGGCCACCACCAGGCAGACGATGCCGGTCTGCCGCCCCGACACGCCGCGGGCCAGGTGGTTGACGTGGTAGCCCAGCTCTGTCGCCGCGGTCAGGACGCGGCGGCGCGTCTCCTCCGACACGCTGGCGCCGGGGGTGAAGGTGCGGGACACCGCCGACCGCGACACCCCGGCCCGCTCAGCCACCGAGCGCGCGCCGACGAAGCCGCGGGCGTCGAGCTCGGGGTCCGGCAGGGCTGGCGATCGGCTCCGGCGGCCCGTCATGGCCGTTCTCTCCATCATTCGGGAGGGATCATAGGATTTTTGCAACTGTGTGCAAACATCTTGGTTCCGGTGCCGTAAGAAAACTGTCACGATTTGTCGTTGACGGGACCGGCAGGATCGAACAGCATTTTGCACACGGTTGCAAACAAGCTCTCCGCCGCGAGGGCGGAAAAATGATGGGAGGACCAGGATGTCCATGACGTCGAAAGCCGCCACCCTGTCCTGCGCGGCGATCGCGCTGGCCGCGGGGCTGGCGCTGCAGGCGGCCCCCGCCCGGGCCGAGGGCTCGGTGGTGGTCTATTGCGGCGTCAACGAGGAATGGTGCCGGGCCGCGGCCGGCGCCTTCCAGGAGAAGACCGGCATCCATGTCGACATGACGCGGCAGAGCGCCGGCGAGATCTTCGCCCGGCTGCGCGCCGAGAAGGACAATCCGCGCGGCGACATCTGGTACGGCGGCACCGGCGACCCGCATCTGCAGGCCGCGGCCGACGGGCTGACCGAGCCCTACAAATCGCCCCAGCTCGACCAGCTCAGGGACTGGGCGCAGGACCAGGCCAAGCGCTCCGGCGACCGCACGGTGGGGCTGTATCTCGGCATCCTCGGCTTCGGCTACAACGAGACCGAGCTGAAGAGCCGCGACCTGGCCGCGCCGGCCTGCTGGGCCGACCTGCTGAAGCCCGAATTCCAGGGCGAGGTCCAGATGGCCGACCCCAACTCCTCCGGCACCGCCTGGACCATGCTGGCGACCATCGTGCAGCTGATGGGCGAGGACAAGGCGTTCGAGTACCTGGTCGGCCTGAACAAGAACATCGACCAGTACACCAGCGCCGGCGCGGCGCCGGCGCAGGCGGTGGGCCGCGGCGAGACCATCGTCGGCATCGCCTTCCAGCACGACCTGATCAACGCCGCCAAGCAGGTGCCGGCGGTGAAGGTGGTGTCGCCCTGCGAAGGCACCGGCTACGAGATCGGGTCGATGAGCCTGATCAAGGGCGCCCGCCACGCCGAGGAGGCCAAGAAGTTCTATGACTGGGCCCTGACGCCCGAGGCGCAGGCGATCGCGGCCAAGAACGGCAGCTTCCAGATGCCGTCGAACAAGGGCTCCGCGGTGCCGCCGGAATCCCCCGACACCAGCAACATCAAGCTGATCCATTACGATTTCGAGAAGTACGGCTCCTCCACCGAACGCACCCGGCTGCTGTCGCGCTGGACCAAGGACGTGAAGAACGGCGGCTGAGGAGCGGATTGCCGAGGCGACGGAGATGAGAAAGGGAGCGGCCGCGCGGCGCCTGTCGGCCCCTCGCCTGTGCCTTCTGCTCGGCTGGGCCGCGGTCCTGCTGCTGCCCTGGTACGGGGTGGAGGGCGGGCTGGTGGCGGCGCTGACCGAGGGCGGGGCGCCGGCGGTGCTGGAGGGGCTGCGCGGCCATCCCTGGCTGTTCGGGCTGCTGCTGCCGCTCCTGCTCGCCAGCGTGGCCGAGCTGCGGCCGCGCCCGAGGCTGCTGGTCGCGGCCGGCATGATCGGCCTGGGCTGGACCCTGCTGCAGGCCTTCGCCATCGACCGGCGCGGCTGGGCGCTGGTCGACCTCGGCAGCCTCGCCGGGTGGACCGCCTCCCAGCCGGCGCTCGGCTGGGGCGCCCTGCTCTACCTGCTCGCCATGGCGCTGCTGGTCGCCCACGGCCTGGCCCGCCTGGGCTGGTGCAAGGGCGATGCCTTCACCGTCGGCGCCCTGACCATCGTCTGCGGCTCGATCCTGGTCTTCGTCGGCTACCCCGTGCTGTGCGTCCTGCTCTCCGCCTTCAAGGACAATGAGGGCCAGGTCGACCTGCCGCTGTTCGCCGACAAGCTGACCGATTCCTCGATCTGGGGCCTGTCCTGCCTGAGCGGCGGCCGCAACTGCGGCGTGGCCTGGAACTCGCTGGCCCAGGCCACCCTGGTCGGGGTGCTCAGCACGCTGCTGGGCCTCGCCTTCGCCCTGGTGGCCAACCGCACCCGCTTCCCGTTCCCGCGGCTGTTCAAGGTGCTGGCGATCCTGCCGGTGATCACGCCGCCCTTCGTCATCGGCCTGGCGCTGATCCTGCTGTTCGGCCGGGCCGGCATGGTCACGACCATGCTGGGCGAATGGTTCAACCTGCCGCGCAGCCGCTGGATCTACGGCATGCCGGGCCTGACCATCGCCCAGCTGCTGGCCTTCACCCCGATCTCCTACCTCGTCCTGCTGGGCGTGCTGCAGGGCGTCAGCCCCAGCATGGAGGAGGCGTCGCAGACGCTGCGCAGCGGTCCCTGGCGCACCTTCCGCCATGTCACCTGGCCGCTGATCCGGCCGGGCCTGGCCAACGCCTTCCTGATCGCCTTCATCGAAAGCCTGGCCGATTTCGGCAACCCGATGATGATCGGCGGCAATTTCCGGGTGCTGTCGACCAGCGTGTATTTCGCTGTGGTCGGCGCGGCGCAGGACCAGGGCCAGGCCGCCGTGCTGGCGATCGTGCTGCTGAGCTTCAGCCTGTCGGCCTTCCTGCTGCAGCGGCTGTGGACCGGGCGGAAAAGCTACGTCACCGTGTCGGGCAAGGGCGATGCCGGCCTGCCCGGGCGGCTGCCGACCGGCCTCAGGATCCTGTGCTACACCGTGGTCCTGCCCTGGATCGCGCTGACCGTCGCGGTCTACGCCATCATCCTGTTCGGCGGCTTCGTCAACGCGGTCGGCAGCGACAACACCCCGACGCTGAAATACTTCCTGACCGCCTTCGGCATCGGCCAGGGCGACCATGGCTGGTACCTGGCCGGGTCGGCCTGGAACTCGCTGATCACCACGCTCGAGGTCGCGCTGCTGGCCATGGTCCCGACCGCGGCGCTGGGCATCCTGACCGCCTATCTGCTGAACCGGCAGCGCTTCGCCGGCCGCGGCGCCTTCGAGTTCCTGACCATGATGAGCTTCGCCATCCCCGGCACGGTGATCGGCATCAGCTACATCCTGGCCTTCAACAGCGGCCCGATCGAGCTGACCGGCACCGCGATGATCATGATCATCGCCTTCGTGTTCCGGAACATGCCGGTGGGCATCCGCGCCGGGCTGGCCAATCTCAGCCAGATCGACCGCAGCCTGGACGAGGCGTCGCTGACCCTCGGCGCCCGGTCCGCCACCACGCTGCGGCGGGTGATCCTGCCGATCCTGCGGCCGGCGATCACGACCTCGCTGGTCTATGCCTTCGTCCGGGCCATCACCAGCGTCAGCGCGGTGATCTTCCTGGTCAGCGGCGAGTTCAACCTCGCCACCGTCTACATCGTCGGCCGGGCCGAGTTCGGGGAATACGGGCTGGCGATCGTCTACTCCGCGGTCCTGATCACCATCATGGTCCTGGCCCTCCTGGTGATCCAGGCGGTGGTGGGCGAACGGCGGATCGGCCGCCGCCCGGCGGCCGCCGCGACACCCCGCAACCGTCCAGCAGTGGTGCAGGCGTGACCCGAGAAACCAAGCTGAACGACCCGGCGCGCGCCGGCGACCCGGCCCCCGGACTGCCGGCGGTGGAGTTCCGCACCGTCAGCAAACGCTATGGTGCGGTGGCCGCGGTCGACCGCATCGGCTTCACCATCGAACGCGGCACCCTGGTCACCCTGCTGGGGCCGTCGGGCTGCGGCAAGACCACGACGCTGCGCCTGATCGCCGGGCTGGAGCTGGCCAGCGAGGGCCGCATCCTGATCGACGGCGAGGACGTCACCCACCGCTCCGCCGCCGAGCGCGACGTCAGCATGGTGTTCCAGTCCTACGCGCTGTTCCCGCATATGAGCGTGATGGACAATGTCTGCTACGGCCTCCGCGCCTCCGGCATCAAGCAGGCCCGGGCCGAGGCCATGGCGGCGGAGAAGCTGGCGGCGGTCGGCCTGTCCGGCTTCGAACGGCGGTTGCCGAGCGAGCTGTCCGGCGGCCAGCAGCAGCGCGTCGCCGTGGCCCGCGCCATCGTTCTCGAACCCAAGGTGCTGCTGTTCGACGAGCCGCTGTCGAACCTCGACGCCAAGCTGCGGCGCCGGGTGCGCGAGGACATCCGCGGCCTGCAGCAGGCGCTGGGCCTGACCGTGGTCTATGTCACCCATGACCAGGAGGAAGCGCTGGCCGTGTCCGACCGCATCGTGGTGATGCATTCGGCCCGGATCGTCCAGGACGGCACGCCACGCGACCTGTATGAGCGGCCGGCCAACCGCTTCATCGCCGACTTTATCGGCAATGCCAACCTGCTGCCGGTCACGGTGCAGCGCCAGGACGGGGCGATGGCCCGGGTCGCGCTGGGCGGGGCCACGCTGCAGCTGCCGCATCGCGACCTGCCCGCCGGCGCCTTCGAGATCGCGGTGCGGCCCCAGGCGATCCGGCTGCGGGCGGGCGGCCCCCAGCCGGGCGAGCTCGGCGGCGTGATCCGCAAGGCGGCCTATCTCGGCAGTCACATGGAGTATCAGGTGGAGCTTATGGAGATCGGGACCGAGGCCTTCGTCATCGACGGCGATGTCGGCACCCCCCTGGCCCCCGGCACCGCGGTCGGCGTTGCCATCACGGCCGACGGGGCCGCCCTGGTGCCGGCGGACGAGGCGGCATGATGGACAGCCTGGACACACGCTGCGCCTTCGGCGTCGACCTGGTCCTGCGCGCGGGCGCCCTGGCGCTGGGCATGCGCCGGACCCTGGCGCCGATCGAGGCCAAGAGCGCGATCGACTTCTGCACCGAGGCCGACCGCGCGGTGGAGCAGCTGGTGCGCGAAGAGGTCACTCGGCGCTTCAACGACGCCGTGATCGGCGAGGAGTATGGCGGCGAGGCCGCCAACCGGGTGTGGGTGGTCGACCCGATCGACGGCACGGCGGGATACATCCACGGCAACAACCGGTGGTGCGTGTCGCTGGCCTATCTCTGGCGCGGCGAGATCGAGATCGGCATCATCTACGCCCCGGCCGATGATCGCCTGTTCGTCGCCCAGCGTGGCCGCGGCGCGACCCTGAATGGACGGCCGATCCAGGTCAGCGGGCTGAGGCACGGCGCGGCGCCGGTGGTGGAGGTGGGCTGGTCCGAACGCCGGCCGCTCTCGGCCTTCTGCACCCTGCTGCAGCGGCTGACCGACGCCGCCATCGAGTTCCGGCGCCACGGATCCGGCGCGCTCGGCCTCGCGGAGGTCGCCTGCGGCCTGAACGACGGTTACGCCGAGCTCCACATCAATTCCTGGGACGCCCTGGCCGGCATCCTGCTGGTGCGCGAGGCCGGCGGCTGGACCAACGACTTCCTGGCGGATGACGGGCTGCGCCGCGGCAACCTTCTGCTCGCCGCCACCCCGGTGCTGCGCGACCGGCTGGTGACGATGACCCAGGACCTGCACCGCGCGACCGACCACCCCACCGCCCTGGCCGGCTAGATCGGTCGGGCCGGGCCAGGCGAGGCCGTGGTCGCGCGGATGATCAGTTCCGTGCCCAGCACATGGGCCGCGCCGCGGGAGACGCCGGACGACAGCTGGTCGAGCAGGATCTCGATCGCCGTCCGGCCGGCATCGTTCGAGCGCGACGAGATGGTGGTCAAAGGCGGGTAGGTCCGCGCGCCCAGCACGTCGTCGCAGCCGATCACGCTGAAGGCGGCCGGCACCTCGATCCGCAGCCCTGCCAGCCCGGCCAGAAGCCCCTGCGCCACCAGGTCGTCGAAGGCGATGGCGGCGGTGGTGCGGGCGGACAGCACCGCCGGCGCCGCCGCCACCCCGCCCTCATAGGACGGGCGCTGGGCCGCGACCTCGACCGCCGTGACGCCGAGATCCTCGGCCGCCCGCAGCACCGCCGACCGGCGCTGCTGGTTCGACCAGGACGAGGGCGGCCCGCCGATATAGGCGATGCGCCGGTGGCCGAGATCGTGGAGATGCCGCACCGCCGCCGCGGTGCCGGAGGCGCTGTCGATCAGCACCCGGTCCAACCCCTCGACGTCCCGGTTGACCAAGACGATCGGGCGGCGCCCGCGATGCGCCCGGATCGCATCCTCGGCCAGGCGCGACGAGGCCAGCACGAAGCCGTCGACCTGGGCGGCGAGCTTGCCGATCAGCCGGTCCTCGCGCGCCGGGTCCTCGTCGGTGTCGCCGAGGAAGACGCACAACCCGGCATCGTCGGCGCGGGCCTCGGCGGCACGGATCAGCGGCGGGAAGAACGGGTTGGCGACGTCGGGCACGATCAGGGCGATGTTGCCGTAGCGTCCGGTCGACAGCGCCCGTGCCACCTGGTTCGGGGCGTATCCCAGCGCGGCCGCGACCTCCATCACCCGGGCCACCGTCGCCGGGTTCAGCATGTCGGGCCGGGTGAAGGCGCGCGACACGGTCGATCGCGCCACGCCGGCGGCCCGGGCCACCTGCTGGATCGTCGGGATCGGCTTCGACGGCTGGTCCATGTGAGTCCACTGCTTCGACTCCTCCTTCTTAGCGCGACTGCGGGGCGCCGCGAAGCGTTGCGTGCGGAGAGAAATTCTCCGTGCAACCGGTTGCGGCTTGACCGGCAACCGGTTGCACGGCAGTGTTTTCGTCAGAACGGCCCGATCAACCGGCCGGCCACGACGATGGGGGACTTCATGGCGACGATCGACTGGGTGGTGTTGTGGATCTACTTCCTGCTGATGATCGGCATCGGCGTGTGGGCCCGGCGCCAGATCAAGACCGCAGCGGATTTCTTCACCGCCGGGGGGCGGATGCCATGGTGGCTGTCGGGCGTGTCGCACCACATGTCGGGCTATAGCGCGGCGGTGTTCGTCGGCTATGCCGCGATCGCCTACACCGCGGGCTTCACCCTCTATGTCTGGTGGGCGATCGGCATCGCCTTCGCCATGGTGGTCGGGTCCTTCCTGTTCGCGCCGCGCTGGTCGCGGCTGCGCCAGCGGCTGGAGATCATCTCGCCGCTCGAATACCTCTCCACCCGCTACGGCATCCCGACCCAGCAGGTGCTGGCGTGGAGCGGCGGCGCCCTGAAGGTGTTCGATGTCGGCGCCAAATGGACCGCGACCGCGCTGCTGCTGAAGGTCTTCGCCGACGTGCCCCTGGTGTGGGGCGTGCTGCTGACCGGCGGCGTGACCCTGATCTATTCCACCATCGGCGGGCTGTGGGCCGATGCGCTGACCGACCTCAGCCAGTTCGTCATCCAGCTGCTGGCCGGCGCGGTGCTGTTCGTGGCGGTGCTGGCCAAGCTGGGCGGCATCTCGGCGATCTGGACCATCTGGGGCCAGCTGCCGCCGGGCCACTCGCAGCCCTTCAACGGCCAGTACACCGTGGTGTTCGTGCTGGTCTACCTGCTGATCAACACCCTGTCCTACAACGGCGGCACCTGGAACCTGGCCCAGCGCTTCATCGCCGCGCCGAGCGGACGGGACGCGCGCAAGGCGGCGCTGCTGTCCGCCGCCCTCTACCTGGTGTGGCCGCTGATCCTGTTCTTCCCGATGTGGGCGGCGCCGCTGATCCTGCCGAACCTGGCCGAGCCGCAGCAATCCTATGCCCTCTTGACCCAGACCCTGCTGCCGACCGGGCTGGTCGGGCTGGTGCTGGCCGGCATGTTCGCGCACACCATGGCGATGACCTCGTCGGACGCCAATGCGGTGTCGGCCGTGGTCACCCGCGACATCCTGCCGGTGGTGTGGAAGGGCGCGCGGCGCATGTCGGAGAAGACCGAGCTGTTCATTGGCCGGCTGAGCACCTTCCTGTTCATCGCGCTGTCGATGGGCATCGCGCTGACCGCCGACAGTTTCGGCGGCGTGCTGGGGCTGATCATCCTGTGGTTCGGCGCGCTGGTCGGCCCGATCGCCATCCCGATGCTGCTGGGCATGCTGCCGGCCTTCCGCCGCTGCGGCCCGGCCGCGGCGCTGACCTCCTGGGCCACCGGCCTGGTCGTGTTCGTGCTGGTGAAATACGTCTTCGTCGACCAGATCAAGGCGCTGAACCCGGATTGGACGACCTCGATCACGGTGGCCGGCCCGGTGCTGAGCTCGCTGGCGGTGTTCATCGTGGTCGGCCTGGTCGCGCCGTGGCGGAACCCCGAGGCCGACGCCCTGATCGACGCGCTGGAGAGCGACGAGGCGGCGGCGGTGGGCGCCACCACCCGGATGGCGAGGACCGGCCGTGCCTGAGCCGGCGTCGATCGCGAATCCCGAGGCGTTGCGCCGGTCGACCGCCCGCCACCTGGTCGACGACGTGCTGGCCTGGTGGCTGGCCCATGGCCCGGACGACCGGCGCGGCGGGGTCTTCACCTGCTGGAGCAATGAGGGCGACCGCCTGCTGTCCCGCGACAAGTACACCTGGTCGCAGGGGCGCTGGGTCTGGCTGATGGCGCGGCTGGCCCGCGCCGCCCGGCTGGGCCTGCTGGACGTGGACGGCGCCGCCTGCCTCGACCGGGCGGAACGGACGGCGGCCTTCCTGCGCGACCATGCGGTGCTGCCGGACGGCACCACCGCCTATCTGACCGCGGAGGACGGCACGCCGCAGCCCTCCGCCGCCGGGCAAGGGTTGCACAGCAGCGTCTTCGCCGACCTGTTCGTGGCCCTGGGCTTCGCCGCGCTGGCGGCGGAGACCGGGCGCGCCTCCTGGGGCGATGCGGCGGACCGTCTGCTGGCCGATGCCGCCCGGCGCATCGCCACAGGCACCGCGCTGACCGAGCCCTATCCGATCCGGGCTGGCTTCCGCGGCTTCTCGCTGCCGATGATCCTGGTCGGGGTCGGCGCCGAGGTGCATGCCGCCACCGGGTCGCGGGAGTCCGCCGCCACGGTCCTGCGTGCCGCCCACGAGATCGAGGCGGTGTTCCTGGAGGGGGACCGGATCGCCGAGATGGTGGCGGCCGACCCCGCCGATGGCGACACGCTGCTGGCGCGGCACCGCACGCCGGGCCATGTGCTGGAGGCCTGCTGGTTCCTGCTGCAGGCCGGCGAGACCCTGCGCCGGAGCGGCGCCGACGCCGACAGCCACCTGTTCGAGCCGGCGGTGCTGGCCGACATCGCGGCGCGATCCGCGGCGCTGGGTTGGGACGAGGCGCAGGGCGGCCTGCTGCGCTATGTCGACCGCGACGGCGGCGAACCCCGGGGCCGCCGCACCGGCGACCGCTATGAGGACCTTGTCGCCGACACCTGGGACACCAAGCTGTGGTGGCCGCATGCCGAGGCGATGGTCGCCACGCTGTTGCTGCATCTCGAGACCGGCCGGGCCGACCTGGCGGCCTGGCACGACCGCGTCGCGGCCTACACCTACCGGGTCTTCCCCCAGGGGCCCGGCGCCGAATGGATCCAGATCCGCGACCGCGCCGGGGCGCCGCTGGCCAAGACCGTCGCCCTGCCGGTGAAGGACCCGTTCCACGTCGCCCGAAGCCTGCTGCTGATTGTGGAGCGGCTGGCGGATCACGACGGCCTGCCCGGCCGACGGAGTGCTGCATGACCAACCCCGCTTTCGCACCGACCGGCACGATCGATGTCCGGATCCATCCCAGCCGCGCCGAGATGGGGCGCGCCGCCGCCGCCCTGGTGGCGACGGAGATGCGGGCCCGGCTGGCGGGCGGCGCCGGCCTGCGCATGATCTTCGCCGCGGCGCCGAGCCAGACCGAGATGCTGGACGCCCTGGTGGCGGAGCCCGGGATCGACTGGCGCCGGGTCACCGCCTTCCACATGGACGAATACATCGGCCTGGCCGAGGGCGCGCCGGAGCGCTTCGCCCTGTGGCTGCGCCGCCATCTGTTCGACCGGGTGCCGTTCGCGGCGGTCCATGTCATCAATCCCGGCCGGGATCCGGCGGCCGCCGCCCGGGCCTATGCCGCGGCGCTGGACGCAGCGCCGATCGACATCGTCTGCCTCGGCATCGGCGTCAACGGCCACCTCGCCTTCAACGACCCGCCGGTGGCCAATTTGGCCGATCCCGAGGATGTGAAGATCGTGGAGCTGGACGCCACCTGCCGCCAGCAGCAGGTGGACGATGGCTGCTTCGCCGGGTTCGACGACGTGCCGACCCATGCCATCACCCTGACCGTGCCGCGGCTGCTGCGGGCGGACCGGCTGGTCTGCGTCGTGCCCGGGGCCGCGAAGCGCGACGCCGTGCGCCGCGCCCTGCAGGACCCGATCGGCGCCGCCTGCCCGGCGACGGCGCTGCGGCAGCACCCGCGGGTGGTACTGTTCCTGGATGCGGAGGCGAATCCCGATGGCTGAGATCGATGCCGATGCCCTGTGCGCCGCCTATCTCGACCGCACCCAGGACCTGATGCGGTCGATCCTAGAGACGGAGCGCGACAGCCTGGACCGCGCCGCGGACCGGCTGGCCGACCAGATCGCGGCCGACCGGCTGATCCATGTCTTCGGCCCCGGCGGCCATTCCAACCTGGCGGCGCAGGAGGTGTTCTTCCGCGCCGGCGGGCTGATGCACATCTCCGCCATCCTCGACGAGGGCACGCTGCTGTCGAACGGCGCGCTGCGGTCGATGGCGATCGAGCGGACGCCCGGCTATGGCCGGGTGGTGATCGCCGACAGCGAGCTGGGGCCGGGCGATGTGCTGATCCTGGTCAACGCCTATGGCATCAACGCCGCGCTGATCGATGCGGCGATCGAGGCGAAGCGGCGCGGCGCTTTCGTCATCGGCATCAGCTCGCGCAGCCATGCCGACCAGACCTCGCCGGACCATCCGGCCCGCCATCCCACCAAGCAGAACCTGCACGCGCTGGCCGACATCGCGATCGACACCAAGGTGCCGGTCGGCGACGCCGTGGTGGCGATTCCGGGCATGGGCGAGCCGGTGGCCGCGATCTCGACCTTCGCCAACGCCTTCGCCCTGAACTGCCTGGTGATCCGCACCATCGCCAAGCTGGCCGGGCGGGGCATCGAGCCGCCGGTCTGGCGCAGCGGCAACGCCCCCGGCGGCGACGCGGCCAATGCCCGCTTCATCGGCCGGTTCAGGGGCCGGGTGCGGTCGCTGTGACCACCACGGTCACCGGGCGCGATCCCGCCACCGGCCGCAGCCTGGCCGTCACGGTCGAAGCCGGCCGGATCGCGGCGATCGCCGACGGGCCGGCCGGCGAGACAGCCTGGCTGTCGCCGGGGCTGGTCGACCTGCAGGTCAACGGCTTCGCCGGCCACGACCTGAACAGCGGCGGGCTGACGGCCGGGACGGTGGCGCGGCTGGTGGCCGTGCTGCGGGCGGGCGGCGTCACCACCTTCCTGCCGACCCTGATCACCGCGCCGGAGGCGTCGATCGTGGCGGCGCTGGGGGCCGTCGCCGCGGCGCGCGCCGCCGACCCGCTGGTCGCCCATGCCATCCCGGCCGTGCATGTCGAAGGGCCGCACATCGCGCCGGAGGACGGGCCGCGTGGGGCCCATCCGCGCGACCAGGTCCGGCCGCCCGACCTGGCCGAGTTCGACCGCTGGCAGGCGGCCTGCGGCGGGCTGGTCGGCCTGGTGACTCTGTCGCCGCACCATGCCGGGGCGCCGGCCTATGTCCGCGCCCTGACCGCCCGCGGCGTCCACGTCGCGATCGGCCACACCCAGGCGACCGACGCCGAGATCCGGGCGGTGGTGGAGGCCGGGGCCGTGCTGTCGACCCATCTCGGCAACGGCATCGCGGCGGTGCTGCCGCGCCACCCCAATCCGATCTGGACCCAGCTGGCCGAAGGCCGGCTGACCGCATCCTTCATCACCGACGGCCACCACCTGCCGGCCGAGGTGTTCAAGGCCATGCTGCGGGGCAAGGGGCTGGACCGCGCGGTGCTGGTGTCGGATGCCGCGGCGCCCGGCGGCCTGCCGCCCGGGATCTACGACCAGCCGATCGGCGGCCGGGTGGAGCTGACCGCCGACGGGCGGCTGGGCGTCCCCGGCACCCCGTTCCTGGCCGGCGCGGCCCGTCCCCTGGCCCAGGACGTCGCCCTGGCGATCGGCATGGCCGGGATCTCGCTGGCCGACGCCCTGCGCCTCGCCACCGCCAATCCCGGCCGCTTCGTCGGCGGGCGCGGTGTGCTGGCCGTGGGCGCGCCGGCCGACCTCATCCGCTTCCGCTGGGCGCCGGGCGACCGGGATCTCGCCATCGAGACCGTCCTGGTCCTGGGCGAGGAGCGGCCGTGACCGGCCAGGTCCAGGCCGGCGTCGCGGTGGTGGATGTGACGCCGCCGCCGGGGCTGGCCATGTCCGGCTTCGCCGCGCGCACCGCGCCGGCCTCGGGCGTCCATGATCCGCTCACGGTGCGGGCGGTGGCGGTGGGCGACACCGCGATCGTGGTCGCCGACGTGATCGGCCTGCACGAGGACAGCTGCCGGCGCATCCGGGAGCGCGCCGGCCTGCCCGACGGCCACCTGGTCGTCGCCGCCACCCACACCCATGGCGGGCCGGTGGCGATGCCCGGCCGCCTCGGCCCGGGGCTGGACGAGGCCTATCTGGAACGGCTGGAGCAGGCCTGCGTGCAGGCCGTCGGCGCCGCCCTCGCCTCCCGCCGTCCGGCGCGGCTGGGCTTCGGCCTGGGGGCGGATCCCGGCATCGCCCGCAACCGCCGCCACGCCGGCGGGCCGGTCGACCCGGCGCTGCCGATGCTGCGGATCCGGGACGCCGAGGGCGCCGTGATCGCGGTGGTGGCGTCCCATGCGCTGCATCCGGTGGTGCTGGGCGCCGACAACACCCGGTTCACCGCCGATTATCCCGGCGCGGTCCGCCGCCGGATCGAGGCCGCGCATCCCGGCGCGGTGGCGCTGTTCCTGACCGGCTGCACCGGCGACATCAACATGGGCCATTCGGCCCAGGCCTCGATCTCGACCGCGCCGCGCCCCGACCGCAGCTTCGCGGAGGCGGAGCGCATCGGTGCGCGGATCGCGGACGCCGCGCTGCAGGCGCCGGACCGGCCGCTCGGCGACCACATCGCCGCAGGCTGCACCGAGCTGCACCTGGCGCTGGCACGGACCGAGATGGAGGCCCCGGCGGCGTTGGCCATGGAATGGCGCCGGCAGGCCGCCGCCGCGGACCCGGCACGGGCGGCCCTGCTGCGGATCTGGATCGAGTGGGCGGAGACCAAGGCGCCGCTGCCGCTGGCGCCCTGGCCAGCGCGGGTCACCGTGCTCGACTGGGGCGGACTGCGCATCATCGCGCTGCCGGGCGAGATCTTCGCGCAGACGGCGCTCGACCTCCGCCGCAGCCTCGACGGCGACCCGCTGCGGGGGCCGACCATGACCATCGGCTTCGCCGATGGCTGCCCCGGCTATGTCCCGCCTGCGGCCGAATACCCGCATGGCGGCTACGAGGTCGAGGAGGCGCACCGCTACTACGGCATGCCGGCGGCGATGGCGCCGGGGTCGGCCGAGAGGCTGGCGGCCGCGGCGCTGGACCTGGCGCGGAGCCTTACGTCGTCTCAGTGATGCAGGATCTTGCTCAGGAAGGCTCGGCTGCGGTCCGTCTTGGGGTCGGAGAAGAATTCCTCCGGCGGGCCGATCTCGACGATGCTGCCCTGGTCCATGAACACGACCCGCTGGGCGACCTTGCGGGCGAAGCCCATCTCATGGGTCACCACCATCATGGTCATGCCCTCCTCGGCGACGGCGACCATGACGTCCAGCACCTCGCTGATCATCTCGGGATCGAGCGCCGAGGTCGGTTCGTCGAACAGCATGATCTTCGGGCGCATGCATAGGCTGCGGGCGATCGCGACCCGCTGCTGCTGGCCGCCGGACAGCTGGCTGGGATAGGCGTCAACCTTGTCGGCCAGCCCGACCTTGGCCAGGAGCTCGCGCCCGGCCTGCTCCGCCTCGGCCCGCGGGGTCCGGCGCACATGGATCGGCGCCAGCGTGACGTTCTGCAGCGCGGTCTTGTGCGGGTACAGGTTGAACTGCTGGAACACGAAGCCGATCTCGGTGCGCAGCCGCGGCATGTCGGTGGCGGGGTCGCCCAGGCGCTGGCCGTCCACCACCAGGTCGCCGCTCTTGATCGTCTCCAGCCCGTTGATGCAGCGGATCAGCGTGCTCTTGCCCGAGCCGCTGGGCCCGCAGACCACCACCACCTCCTTGGGCTGCACGTCGAGCGTCACCTCGCGCAGCACGTGGAGCGGCCCGAACCATTTGTTGACGCCGCGGAATTCGATCACGGTCTGGTGCCTTCCTGGATGCGCGGCCGTCGCGTCGTCACAGCTGGACCTCGGCATGGGCGGCGCCCATGCGGCGTTCGATCCGGCGGGCGATGGCGAGCAGCGGGTAGCACACGATGAAATAGCCGAGGCCGATGAGCCCGAAGACCAGGAGCCCGTTGGGCACCCGCTGCACCACCAGCCAGCCGACCCGGGTCAGGTCGGTCAGCCCGATCGCGGACACCACCGAGGAATCCTTGATCAGCAGCACGTACTGGCCGACCAGCGGCGGCAGGATGATGCGCATCGCCTGGGGCAGCACCACATGCCGCATCCGCTGCCACCGGGACAGGCCGGAGGCCAGCGCCGCCTCGACCTGGCCCTTGGGCACCGCGCCGATGCCGCCCGCCACGATCTCGCAGATGAAGCAGGCCGCCAGGTTGCTGAGCGCGATGACGCCGGCGGTGAAGGCTTCCAGCTCGATCCCGGCCTCCGGCAGGATGAAGAAGATCAGGAAGATCTGGACCAGGAACGGCGTGCCCCGGATCAGGTCGACCCAGGCGCCGATCACCAGCCGCACCACGCGGTTGCCCCCTGCCCTGAGCATGCCCATGGCGAAGCCGACCAGCGACCCGGCGAGGAGACCGATCAGCGACACGGCCACGGTGGTGCCCAGGCCGCGGAGCGCCAGGGGATAGCTGCCGACGAGGCTTTGCAGCTGCTGCCAGATCATCATGCGGGCCTGTCCTGGCGGACCGGGCGGAGGCCGACCCAGCGCGCCGACAGCGCCGCCAGGGCCTTGAGCCCGTAATAGAGGATGAGGTAGCAGGCGGCGGTGGTGATGAAGGCCTCCGCCGGCATGAAGCGGTCGGAGGCGAGGCTCTGCCCGGCCCGGGTCAGCTCGGCGACGGCGATCAGCGACAGCAGCGCCGAATCCTTCACCAGCACGATCGCCTGGCCCAGCAGCGGCGGGATCGTCACCTTGAAGGCCTGCGGCAGGATGACGAGGCGCATGCGCTGGGCGAAGGTCATGCCCGAGGAGATGCCGGCCTCGACCTGCCCGCGCGGGATCGACAGGATGCCCGCCCGGATGATCTCGGCGACATAGGCGCCGCTGTTCAGCGACAGGGCCAGGATGCCGACGACCAGCTCGGGCAGGACGATGCCGAGCCGGGGCAGCCCGAAATACAGGAAGTACAGCTGGGCCAGCAGCGGCGTGGCGCGGATCGCGTCGATGAAGGCCACCGCCGGGGCGCGCAGCAGCTTCGTAGGCTGCAGCTTCAGGGCGCAGGCGATGATCCCGACCGCCAGGGCGCCGGCGAAGGCGATCAGCGACAGCCACAGCGTCGTCGCCAGCCCGGACCCGAAGGCGGGCAGGGATTCGAGGATGACGCGAAAGCTGAAGTTACCGAGCATGGTCTGGCGCCCCTCCCCCTCTGCCGACGGCACGACCGGCGATTTCTCCCGGCCCGGACCCGCCCGGCCCGAAGGCCGCGCGGATCCGCCCGGGAGCCATCGGTCCGGTCAGTGGTCTTTCTTCCAACCGTCCGAATTGACCCAGTAATCGAGGTTCTTCTCGAGGCGGCCATCGAGCGTCGCCTGGTCGAGGAACAGGTTCATCCAGACCAGCAGGTCCTGGGAATCGTAGCGCACGGCGAAGGCCAGCGGCTCCTTGGACAGGATCTGCGGCATGATGGTGAAGGTGCCGTCCGGATAGGCGCCGGACTGGCCGGTCACCGCCGAGACGTCGTTGACGCCGCAATCCGCCTGGTCGTTGTTCACCGCGTCCAGCAGCAGCGGCCCGCCGCCCTTGTAGCTCTTGATCTCGGCGTCCGGGAAGGCAGCCTTGGCGTTCTTCTCGCCGGTGGCGCCGAGCAGCACGGCGATGCGGGTTCCCGGCGCCTTGCAGGCCTCGACCGACCCGAACTTGCCGCCCGTCTTGGCGAAGACGGCGCTGCCCGTGTACATGAACGGCTTGGTGAAGCCGACCTTCATGGCCCGCGCCAGGGTCGGGGTCATGTCGCCGACCAGGAGGTCGGCCTTGCCCGACAAGAGCGCCGGGATCAGGCCGTCCCAGTCGAAGTCCAGGAAGGTGATCTTCACCCCCATTTCCTTGGCCATCAGCTCGGCCAGCTCGACCGAACTGCCGGTCCGCGCCCCGTTCTTGTCAACCATGGAATAGGGCGGGCCCTGCGTCTGCACCGCCACGCGCAGCTCGCCGCGCGCGGTGATGTCGTCGAGCGTCCCGGCCCTGGCGCCGTCGACGCCGATCAACGGCAGCAGGGCAAAGCCTGCGACGAGCCAACTGACGAACTTCATTCGAATGTCCTCCGTGTTGCATGCCGCCCTTTTCGGGCTCTCTCCTTGGGGCGCCGCGCGTCGTGCCGACCGCCGCCGCCCGAAGATCTTCGCCTAGGGATCCCAGGCGGTGGTGTCGGCCACCCGGATGCCGCGCCTGGCCAGTTCCGCCAGGAACGGGCCGTCCGGCACATGGGTCAGGGGGTTGAGCAGCCCCGCGGCCGCGATCTCGCCGCGCGCCAGCATCTGCGCCACGATGCTGGCCGGGCCGCCGACGCCGATGCTCATGCCGAACAGGCCCGAGGCCAGGTCGCGCTCGATCACGAGGTCCGAGGTCACGGTCTTGCCGCGGCCGCCCTGGACGCCGCGGAAGACGTTGCGCATCACGCACAAATCCTTCTCGGCCGCGCCGTATTGCAGCTGGGGGCCGAGCAGCCGGCTGAGAAACTCGCGCGGGCTGACAGTGCCGGCCAGGCCCGGCACCGGGTCCTCGGAGAGGAAGCCGAGCTGCTTCAGCGGCGCCCAGAAGGCGGACCAACCCGGCCAACGCAGGGTGTAGCGGCCGGTGCGCCGGAGCGAGCCGGTGTTGCCGAGCATCTCGGCATAGTGGACCGCGTCGCCGTTCGGCAGCGCTTCGAGCCGTCCCAGCCCGGCCACCTCGATCTCGTGGATGAAGCGGTTGTCGTGCTGCTGCGCGGCCGGAATCTCGACGCGCTGGCCGTCCTCGAGCAGGACCGAGGCGCGGTTCTGGCTCATCAGCACCATGTCGAAGTTCCAGCTGACCTTGTAGGACAGCGGACCGGTCCGGGCCTGCGGCTCGGGGATGCCGCCGCAGTAGGACTCGATCGCCGTGACGGTGTCGAACTGCCGCGCGGCGCGCCGGTACAGCACCAGGTCGATGCCGGGATCGAGGCCGCATTCGGTCATCACACCGATGCCCGCGGCCTCCGCCGCCGGGCCCAGGTCCTCGATCGATCCGGCGTAGTTGGTGGTCACGATCGGCGTCCGCGCGGCGATCGCCGCCGTCACCGCGTCGCGCATCAGCGGCAGCGGCATCAGGTCGATGGCGACGTCCACATCCCGCATCACCGCCGCCAGGGCCGCACCCATCGGCCCCTCGGGCACGACCAGGCGCACGCGGTCCGGATCGACCAGGCCCGCGAGCCGGTCGAACCCGCCGGGCGCGGTGTCGACGCAGACCACCGTCTCGACGCCGGGGCTGGCGGCCAAGTCGGCGATCGCCGCCCGACCCTGCAGCCCCAGGCCGCCGAGGACGGCGACGATCACGACATGGCCGATCCGCGCAGCTGCGCCTCTGACTCGTCCGACCAGCACCCTTTGGGCAGGCCCACCCATTTGTTGCAGGACGCCATCACCACGAAGGTCTCGCTGCGCGAGATCTCCCCGGGTTCGCCGACCTTGGGGATCAGCTCGCTGGTCACGCGGTAGAGATCGGCGACGTCGTCGGCCACCACAACCTCGGCGATGATGTCGAAGCGCCCGGTGACCACCGAGGCGGAGGTGACGAAGGGCAGGTCGGCGATGCGCTGCGCGATCTCATGGATGCGGCCCCGCCCCAGCGTGTTGATGCCGACGATGGCCGAGATCAGCTCCGGACGCGCCGACAGGTTCAGCAGCCCGACGATCTTGACCAGGTTCCGATCCACCAGGCTGCGCAGGCGCGAACGCACCGTCGGCGCCGACACGTCCATCTTCTCGGCCAATCCGCTGGCGCCGAGCTGCGCGTCCTCGGACAGCAGCCTGACCAGCCGCCGATCCATCGGGTCGAGCCGTTCCCTCACCATCATTCTTTCATTTTGAGAAAAAAACTCGAGAGAAAAATCTCTCTTCAAAAAATTTGTATGCCTATTTTTTCAAAATAACAACAACCCGCTCGCAGTGTCTTCAGCCGAGTTAGGGCGGGACAAGGGTAAGGGCCCGGAGCCGGGCGAGCTCCGCCGGTGCGGCAGATAAAGATGTCTTGAGATGACGCCGCCGAGCGGCAGCGCCATACCCTCCCGATTCCGGAGTCCGGGTGCGATCGGAGACGACGGCCTAAGCCTGCGTCAGTCCTGTTTCAGCTCGAGCTCGCGGTTCACCCGCAGCGCGGCCAGGGTGCAGACTGCGCCCGACAGCAGGTAGGCGCCGACCAGCGCCAGGCCGAACCGGCTGGACAGGGCCAGGGCGACGAAGGGGGCGAAGCCGGCGCCGACCATCCAGGCGATGTCCGAGGTCAGGGCCGAGGCGGTGTAGCGGTCCCGGTTCGGGAAGTTCGAGGCCACCGCGCCGGCCGCCTGGCCGAAGGACAGGCCCAGCAGCGCGAAGCCCACCAGGACGAAGACCACCCGCGCCGTGGGCCCGCCGCCGAGCAGCATCGGCGTGACGAAGCTGAAGATCGCGATCAGCACCGCGCAGACCGCCAGCAGCGTACGCCGGCCGGTGCGGTCGGCGATCAGCCCCGAGGCGACGATGCCGATGGTGCCCAGCACGGCGCCGGCGAACTCGGTCATCAGGAAGTCGCCGGCATTGTGGTCGGTGTAGAGGGACACCCAGCTGAGCGGGAACACCGTCACCAGGTGGAACAGCGCGAAGGTCGCCAGCGGCACGAAGGCGCCGACCAGGATGTTCGCCCCCTGCTGCTTCATCGTCACGGACACGCGCTGGGCCTCGAGGTCCTTGCTCGCGTACAGCCGCTCGAAATGCTCGGTCACCACCAGCCGCAGCCGGGCGAACAGCGCGACCACATTGATCGCGAAGGCGACGAAGAAGGGATAGCGCCAGCCCCAGTCGAGGAAATCGGCGGTCGAGAGGTTGATCAGGAAGAACGAGAACAGCGCGCTGGCCAGCATGAAGCCCAGCGGGGCGCCGAGCTGCGGCATCATCGCGTACCAGCCGCGGCGCTTCGGCGGCGCGTTGAGCGCCAGCAGCGACGCCAGCCCGTCCCAGGCGCCGCCCAGGGCCAGGCCCTGCCCGATTCGGAACAGCGCCAGCATGGCGATCGCGGCCGGGCCGATGTCCTCGGTCCCGGGCAGGAAGGCCATGGCCGCGGTGGAGCCGCCGAGCAGGAACATCGCCATGGTCAGCTTGACGCCCCGCCCGTGCCGCCGGTCGACCTCCATGAAGAAGATCGACCCGATCGGGCGGGCGACGAAGGCCAGCGCGAACACCGCGAAGGAGTACAGCATCGCGTCCAGCGGCTGCGCCTGCGGGAAGAAGAAGTGCGGGAAGACCAGGACCGAGGCGATGGCGTAGACGAAGAAGTCGAAGAATTCCGCCGTCCGGCCGATCACGACACCGATCGCGATCTCGCCGGGGGACACGGCCTCGTCGTGCCCGGATCCGGCAGACGGTACGGGCGAATCGAGGTCTCGACTGAGTGTGGCCATGGTCTTCTTGTTCCTGCTGGGCAGCGCCTTGCGGGGGGCCGAGATTGTCCCTTCCCTGAATATGGGCCATGATTCGCGTGCGTCAAAGTGCTCCAGAACGAGCCGAAGCGATGGCTGGGGGACCGCCAAACCCTGATGGGAGGCTGCTGCGACGATGTTGCACTGCAACAGTCGGTCGCTTCGTAGGACAAACTGTCCACTGTCGATCCGCGCCGGGCTCGGTTAAGTCAGCCCCCGTGTTACCAACGTAGCTAACTCAGGCAACGGCATGCCCATCAAAGCCTTGCGTCGTTTGATCGTGCTTCCGTTCCTGGCTTTGCTGGGCGGGTGCAACATGGTCGTCATGTCCCCGTCAGGTGATGTTGCGGTGCAGCAGCGCGACCTGATCGTGATCTCCACGATCCTGATGCTGCTGATCATCGTGCCGGTGATCGCGATGACCCTGTTCTTCGCCTGGAAGTACCGGCAATCCAACACGGACGCGCCCTACGACCCGGAGTGGAGCCATTCGACCCAACTCGAATTCGTGATTTGGGCGGCGCCGCTGGTGATCATCATCGCCCTGGGCGCCCTGACCTGGATCAGCACCCACACGCTGGACCCCTACCGGCCGCTGGACCGCATCGACTCGACGCGGCCGGTGGCGGCGGATGTGAAGCCGCTGACGGTCGAGGTCGTGGCGCTCGACTGGAAATGGCTGTTCCTCTACCCCGACCTGGGCATCGCCACGGTGAACGAGCTGGCGGCGCCGGTCGACGTGCCGATCAACTTCAAGATCACCTCGGCGACGGTGATGAACTCCTTCTTCGTCCCGGCGCTGGCCGGCCAGATCTACGCCATGGCCGGCATGGAGACGAAGCTGCACGCCGTGATCAACCACCCCGGCGAGTATGAGGGCTTCTCGGCCAACTACAGCGGCGCCGGCTTCTCCGGCATGCACTTCGCCTTCCACGGCCTCGCCGCGGCGGATTTCGACGCCTGGGTGCAGAAGGTGAAGGCCGACGGCACCAACCTCAGCCGCGAGGAGTACCTGGCGCTGGAGCGGCCGAGCGAGCGCGACCCGGTGCGGCACTACGGGTCGGTGGCGCCCGACCTCTACCCTGCCATCCTCAACCTGTGCGTCGACCGCTCGAAGATGTGCCTGAACGAGATGATGCGCATCGACGCCAAGGGCGGCGGGGGCATGGCCGGCATCGACAACGTCCTGCCGCTCAACCACGACAAGGACGGGCGGCGCGGCGGCGCGGCGGCGAAGACCTTCGTCGCCGCGATCTGCACCACCGACGGCGACATGGCCGACGCCCGCGCCCCGGCCGGGCTGCTGAGCCGGTGGGCGGCAGCCGCCAGGACCGAATGACCCGGACGCCCGCCGCCAGGCCCCGACGGGCCGCGCAACCGAACCCTTCCCGGACGTCACCGCCCGTCGCGGCAGCCTCCGACAAGACCGAGTAGCCCGATGTTCGAAAACCTAGACCTTCAGAAGCTCGTCTTCGGCCGGCTCACGCTCGATGCGCTGCCGCTGCACGAACCCATTCTCGTCGTCACCTTCATCGTCGTCGCGCTCGGGGGCATCGCCGTCTTCGGCGCCATCACCTATTTCCGGCTGTGGTCCTATCTCTGGCACGAGTGGTTCACCAGCATCGACCACAAGAAGATCGGGGTCATGTATGTGGTCCTGGCCCTGATCATGCTGCTGCGCGGGTTTTCCGACGCGATCATGATGCGGGCGCAGCAGGCCATCGCCTTCGGCGCGAATGAGGGCTACCTGCCGCCGCACCATTACGACCAGATTTTCACGGCGCATGGCGTGATCATGATCTTCTTCATGGCCATGCCCTTCGTCACCGGGCTGATGAATTTCGTGGTGCCGCTGCAGATCGGCGCGCGCGACGTCGCCTTCCCCTTCCTGAACAATTTCAGCTTCTGGATGACGGTGTCCGGGGCGGTGATCGTCATGATCTCGCTGTTCGTCGGCGAGTTCGCGCGCACCGGCTGGCTGGCCTATCCGCCGCTGTCGGGCATCGCCTACAGCCCCGACCCCGGCGTCGACTACTACATCTGGGGATTGCAGATCGCCGGCATCGGCACGCTGCTGTCCGGCGTCAACCTGGTGGCCACCATCATCAAGATGCGGGCGCCGGGCATGAAGATGATGCAGATGCCGGTCTTCACCTGGACCGCGCTGTGCACCAACATCCTGATCGTCGCCGCCTTCCCGGTGCTGACCGCCGTCCTCGCCCTCTTGTCGCTCGACCGCTATGTCGGGACCAACTTCTTCACGAACGACTTCGGCGGCAACCCGATGATGTACGTGAACCTGATCTGGATCTGGGGCCATCCCGAAGTCTACATCCTGATCCTGCCGGCCTTCGGCATCTTCTCCGAGGTGGTGGCGACCTTCTGCGGCAAGCGCCTGTTCGGCTACACCTCGATGGTCTACGCCACGGTGGTGATCACCATCCTGTCCTACCTGGTCTGGCTGCACCACTTCTTCACCATGGGCTCCGGCGCCAGCGTCAATTCCTTCTTCGGCATCACCACGATGATCATCTCGATCCCGACGGGGGCGAAGATGTTCAACTGGCTGTTCACCATGTATCGCGGCCGCATCCGCTTCGAGGTGCCGATGCTGTGGACCATGGGCTTTATGGTCACCTTCGTCATCGGCGGCATGACCGGCGTGCTGCTGGCGGTGCCGCCGGCCGACTTCGTCCTGCACAACAGCCTGTTCCTGATCGCCCATTTCCACAATGTGATCATCGGCGGCGTGGTGTTCGGGCTGTTCGCCGGCCTGACCTACTGGTTCCCCAAGGCCTTCGGCTTCAAGCTGGACCCGTTCTGGGGCAAGATGTCGTTCTGGTTCTGGCTGGTCGGCTTCTACTTCGCCTTCATGCCGCTCTACGTGCTCGGCCTGATGGGCGTGACCCGGCGGCTGAACCATTTCGACGACCCGTCGCTGCAGATCTGGTTCGTGCTGGCCGCCTTCGGCGCCGTCCTGATCGCGCTGGGCATCCTGTCCTTCATCATCCAGCTGGTGGTCAGCTTCATGCGGCGCGAGCAGCTGCGCGACTGGACCGGCGACCCGTGGGACGCCCGCACCCTGGAATGGTCGACCTCGTCGCCGCCGCCGGCCTACAACTTCGCCTTCACGCCCCTGGTGCATGACGGCGACGCCTGGTGGGACATGAAGAAGCGCGGCTATGTCAGGCCGGTGGCCGGCTTCAAACCGATCCACATGCCGAAGAACACCGGCACCGGCATCATCATCGCCGGGCTGGGCGTGGCCTTCGCCTTCGCGATGATCTGGTACATCTGGTGGCTGGCGGCGCTCAGCTTCGCCGGCATGCTGGCGGTGGCGATCGGCCATACTTTCAACTACAAGCGCGACTTCCACATCTCGGCCGAGACCGTGACCAAGGCCGAGGATGAGCGCAGCCGGCTTCTGGCCCAGGCGGGAGCAGCCTCGTGACCACGACCTCCGAACCCGCTGCGGGCGGCCCCGTCCGTTTCCTCGTCGAGGAGGAGCACGAGCATTCGGGCGGCAGCACGATGCTCGGCTTCTGGATCTACCTGATGAGCGACTGCCTCATCTTTGCGGTCCTGTTCGCCTGCTACGGCGTGCTCGGACGCAGCTACGCCGCCGGGCCATCGCCGATGGACCTGTTCGACCTGCCGCTGGTGGCGGTCAACACCTCGATGCTGCTGCTGTCCTCGATCACCTGCGGCTTCGCCATGCTGGAGATGGAGCGGGGCCGGCGCGGCGCCACCCTGGGCTGGCTGGTGGTCACCGCCCTGTTCGGCATGGCCTTCGTCGGGCTCGAGCTCTTCGAATTCACCCATCTCATCAGCGAGGGCGC
Source organism: Inquilinus sp. 2KB_23 (assembly GCF_052115705.1). Classification (NCBI taxonomy): domain Bacteria; kingdom Pseudomonadati; phylum Pseudomonadota; class Alphaproteobacteria; order Rhodospirillales; family Rhodospirillaceae; genus Inquilinus; species Inquilinus sp. 2KB_23. The sequence continues at coordinate 257,378 of NZ_JBFRHF010000002.1, forward strand.
GGGGCCGCAGCGCAGCGCCTTCCTGTCGGCGTTCTTCACCCTGGTGGGGACGCATGGGCTGCATGTTACCGTCGGCATCGTCTGGATGGTGACGATGATGGTCCAGGTCGCCCGATACGGGCTGATCCCGGACAACAAGCGGCGATTGATGTGCCTCAGCCTGTTCTGGCACTTCCTGGACGTCATCTGGATCGGCGTCTTCACCTTCGTCTATCTGATGGGAGTCCTGGGATGAGCGCGGAAGCCCACGCCCATCACGGCGAGCACGACACCGGCAGCCACGGCACGCTGAAGGGCTACCTCACCGGGTTCGTCCTGGCGGTGGTGCTGACCGCGGTCCCGTTCTGGCTGGTCATGGGCGACGTGTTCGCCGACCGCCAGGTCACCGCGCTGGCGATCATGGCCCTCGCCGTCGTCCAGATCGTGGTCCACATGGTCTACTTCCTCCACATGAACACCAAGTCGGAGGGTGGCTGGAACATGCTGGCCCTGATCTTCACCGTGGTGCTGGTGGTGATCACGCTGAGCGGTTCGATGTGGGTGATGTACCACCTGAACAACAACATGATGCCCCCGTCGATGCACGACATGCGCGACATGCCGTGACAGGCGGCGGCGAGGCGGCGCGGCCGCGGTCCCCCGCCACGCTGGCCGTGCTGGGGACCCTGGCGGCGGCGCTGTTCCTCGGCCTGCTGGCGCTCGGCACCTGGCAGGTCGAGCGCCGGTCGTGGAAGCTCGACCTGATCGAGCGCGTCGACCGGCGGGTGGCGGCCGAACCCGCGGCGCCGCCCGGGCCGGCCGACTGGCCCGGGGTCAACGCGAACGACGACGAATACCGCCATGTCAGGGTCGCCGGCACCTTCCTGAACGACCGGGAGACGCAGGTCTTCGCGTCGACCGCGCTGGGCGGCGGCTACTGGGTCGTCACCCCGCTGCGGACGGAAGAGGGCATGGTGGTCCTGGTCAACCGGGGCTTCGTGCCGACCGAGAAGCGTGACCCCGCCACCCGGGCGGCGGGCGACATCGCCGGCCCCGTCACCGTGACCGGCTTGCTGCGCATCACCGAGCCGAACGGCGGCTTCCTGCGCGCCAACGACCCGGCGGCGGAGCGCTGGTATTCGCGGGATGTCGCCGCCATCGCCGCCGCCCGCGGCCTGGCCGATGCCGCGCCCTATTTCATCGACGCCGACGCCACGCCCAACCCCGGCGGCCTGCCGGTCGGCGGGCTGACCATCATCGCCTTCCCAAACAGCCACCTGGTCTACGCCATCACCTGGTACGGGCTGGCGGTGATGCTGGCCGGGGCGGTGTTCTATGTCGTCCGGGACGAACGGCGCGTTCGGTCGAAGCCGGGCGGACGGACGGCGTCACCAGCGTCCGGCGCGCGATAGGACACGACCGCCGGCTGTGCTGATTTCGGTCAGGGGAGCTGCACCCTGGCGCATCGCTGGGTCGGGCGTGATCGCGTCGTAGCAGGCCAGCCGGCGCGTGCCGTCCGGGATGGCCCTGCAGGCGCGGAGGCCGCCGTCATCACCGGCCGTGGCCGGGCCGGGGACCAGGCAGGCCCAGCCCCCGACCGCGATGAGGCAGAGCACCAGGCCGATCGCGATCCGCGTTCGCGGGTGCCGTGGCCAGAGTGACGATCCCATGCCGCCCTTCCCTTGCGGTCACGCGAACACATTCGGGTGCCGGATCAGGCCCGCCCGGTCCGGGGCAGCAGCCATGCCATGATGGTCTGGTGCCGGTCGCCGCTGCAGCGGAAGCCGTGCCGCTCGCTCGCCTTGGCGGCAAAGGCCGCCGCCTGGTCCGCCGTCCGCCGCTCACCCTGCGGCAGCGTCATCCACTCCCGGATAATGACCCGGCGCGGGCCATGCTGGGGTTTCATCTCCGAAGTCCTTCCAAGCTCGCCCGCCAGTCAGCCGGGCGAAATCGCGTCATGCACGCAAGACACATGTCGCACGGCCCATTCCCTACTCCAAATACTTCGAGCGAGACAATCAACAACGATCACGAACATTCAAAATCACATCGAATATTTACTTCGCCGCCGATCAATCCGTATTGATTTTTTATGCCCGGCCGGACCTCTGTTCGAAAGCACCATCGAAGCTAGCGGCTGCCCGGGATGATCCTTCCACCCGGTCGAACCGCTGCGGGAGGACAGGACGGCAAGCGCAATCAGGAAACACACAGCTCCCGAGACCAGCGTCGTCGCGTCGAGCGTGTATGCCGACGGACGCCGCGTCAGGGACGTTCCGGTCGACGAAGCCGGCGCCTGGTCGCGGCGGCCGGGGCATGTCGTGTGGATCGGCCTGCTGGAGCCGGATCCCGCGATGCTGGTGCGCGTGCAGGCGCAGTTCGACCTGCACGAGCTGGCGATCAAGGATGCCAGCAGGCCGCATCAACGCCCGAAGCTGGAGCCGTACGGCGATGCCCTGTTCATCGTGGTGCGGACGGCGCAGATGGTGAAGGGCGATATCGCGTTCGGCGAAACCGACATCTTCGTCGGGCCCGGATATGTCGTGACCGTCCGCCGCGGCGCATCGGCATCGTATTCGACGATCCGGCAGCGCTGCGAATCCAGCTTCGCCGTGCTGGCCCAGGGCGAGGACCATATCGTCGCCGCCATCCTCGACTTCATCGTCGGCAATTACCTGCCGGTGCTCGACGCCATCCACGCCGAGGTCGAGGCCATGGAGCAGGCCGTCTTCGCCGGCGGCCACGCCCAGTTCGACGTGCAGCGGCTCTACCGGCTGCGCCGCGACCTGTTCCGCCTGCGCAGCGCGGCGCTGCCCCTGATCGAGGTCTGCCGCAGGGTCGAGCACGCCGATGCGAAGCCGGTCGACCCTGCGACGCGGCCGCTGTTCCGCGACGTCTCCGACCGCCTGCACCGCGTCCAGGAGGAGATCGACGGGCTGCGCGAGATGCTGGTCTTCGCCTTCGAGGCCAGCCTGATGATCGCCCATTCCCAGCAGACCCAGATCACCCGCCAGCTGGCGGCCTGGGCCGCGATCCTGGCGGTGCCGACGGCGATTGCCGGCATCTACGGCATGAACTTCGTCAACATGCCGGAGCTCAAATGGCGCTTCGGCTACTTCATCGTGGTCGGCGGCATCGCCGCCATCTGCGGCACGCTGTACCTGCGCTTCCGCCGCAGCGGCTGGCTGTGAGGAGTGACCTCACTTTTACTGTCATTGCCCGGCTTGACCGTGGCATGACAAATGAGAGGGGCCCTTACATTGAGTGTTGCCGCTCCAGCAGCGGCCCCGCCCAGGGAACCCCGATATCAATTTTACGGAGCGATGTGGAACGCTCGGACGCTGCGGCTTGGACCGCGGGCACGTTCGAGGGGCCATGGCCATGGTGGAAGCGCTGATCACCGCCGCACCGAACGCCACCACATCGGGACACGAGATGCTGCGGCTCGCCGGGCTGGGCTCGGCGGCGATGGCAGTGGCCCTGATGGTCCACGGGGCCACCGGTTCCGCCGTCCTCGCCATCCTCAGCCCTGCCCTCCTGCTGGGCGGGCTGGTGATGGGACGGGGATCGCGGGCGTGGCTGTTGGTTCGGGAGGATTCCGGCATGGCGGAGACCGGCCCGGAGGAGCCCTGCGAGGACCACAGCCAGACCTTCCCCTGCGACCGGAACGGCTGAGCGCTACCGCGCCGCGCGCACCCGCCAGCTGCGGATTTCGGACGGCTCCAGGTCATGGGGTCGATCGCGCCCGGCCGGCTCCTCCAGCAGGGTCACCGCCTCGCCCAGCTGCCAGCCCTCGGGGAGAGTGATGGCCAGCGAGCCGCGCCCGCCCGCCGGCTCGTAGAGGCGCAGCACCAGGTCCTCGCCCTCCTCCGCCGGCTTGAACGCGGCCAGCCCGGCCTTGATGCCGGAGACCATCAGGGGCGTGTGCAGCCCGGCCGCGAGGTTGCGCGCCGGCAGCGCCAGCAGCGGCTGGTTCAGATCCTCGGCCGCCTCGCGCACTCCGCCTTCGTGCCAGTCGCCTTCATGCGGCAGGATCGCATAGGTGAATTCCTGCACGCCCTCATCGGCCAGCGGGTCGGGATAGATCGGCGCCCGCAGCAGGCTGAGGCCGAGCACGTTGCCCAGCGCGCTGTGGCCGTACTTCCCGTCATTCAGCAGGGCGACGCCGAAGCCCGGCTCCGACAGATCGGCGAAACGGTGGCCCGGCACCTCGAACTTGGCCTGGTCCCACGAGGTGTTGCGGTGGGTCGGCCGCCGCACCACGCCGAAGGCGCATTCGAAGCTCGCCGTCTCCGCCCGCACCGCCACCGGCACCAGGGCCCGCAGCAGCACCCGCCGGTCGTGCCAGTCGAGCCGGGTGTGGATGTCGAGCCGCGGTGAATTGGCCCAGAGAGTCAGGGTCTGGGTGATGGTGGAGTCGCGGTAGCGGCGGACCAGCCGCAGCGCCGCCCGGTCGGGCCCGTCCTCGACCAGCTCCGACTCCTCCAGCCCGGTCAGCTCGAAGCCCTGGCGGTCGTAGTCGGCCTCGACGTCCCAGGCGTCCCAGCTGCGCGGCTTGTCGGCCGGGTACAGCCACAGCTGGTTGCCGCGGCCGGCCAGCGCATCGCGGCCGGTCGGCTTGTGCAGCAGCCGGGCGATGGTGCCGTCGGCGCCGATCTCGACCCGCAGGAACCGGTTCTCCAGGCGGCTGCCGGTGGTCGACCACGAGGCCGACAGGCCCGGCGCCGGCCGCAGCGCCGCCCGGTCCAGCACCACGATGCCGAGCGGCGGCACCGTCAGGTCGGGGGCCACGGCCTCTCCCTCCAACTCCAGCCGCAGCGGGCGCGGCGACAGGTCGGGGTTGACCACCACCAGCGCATCGGCGGTGCCGCCCGCCGGCAGGGTCGCGGCCAGGGCGCGCATCGCCTCGGCCTGGCGGGCCAGCCCGGCGTCCCGCGCGGCCGTCAGCTCGCGCTCGGCATCCTCATAGACCTCGCGGATGCTGGAGCCGGGCAGGATGTCGTGGAACTGGTTCTTCAGCAGGCCGCGCCAGGCCGGCTCCAGGCTCTCGAAGCGCGGTGCGCCGAGCAGCACCGCCAGTGACCCCACGGACTCGGCGGCCAGCAGCGCCCGCTCGGCCTGGCGGTTCAGGCGCTTGGTGCGGCCCTGGCTGGTCAGGGTGGCACGGTGCAGCTCGAGATAGATCTCGCCCAGCCAGACCGGCAGCTCCTCGACCGCCGCCCGCTGGCGGATGCGGGCGTAGAATTCCTCGACCCGCGCCGGGCGCAGCGCCGGCAGCGCCGGGAAGTCGGCGAGTTGGGCCTGGCGCTCCAGCATCTCCGGCGTCACCCCACCGCCGCCGTCGCCGAAACCGATGGCGAGCAGGCTTTCGTCATGCACGGTCTTGCCGCGGAAGTTCCGCCAGGTCGGCAGCACGCAGTCGGCGCGGATGGTGCCGTTGTAGCCCTGGATCGGGTTGTCGAAGGTGTGGGCCAGGACGCGGCTGCCATCGAGGCCTTCCCAATGGAACAGGTCGTGGGGGAAGCGGTTGGTTTCCGACCAGTTCACCTTGATGGTGAAGAAGCTGTCGATGCCGCCCTGGCGCAGCAGCTGGGGCAGCGCGGCGGAGAAGCCGAAGCAGTCGGGCAGCCAGCACACGTTGTGGCGCACCCCGAAGGCCTGCTCGAAATAGCGCTGGCCGTACAGGACCTGGCGCGCCAGGCTTTCCCCGGTCGGCATGTTGGTGTCGGGCTCGACCCACAGCCCGCCGATGGTCTCCCACCGCCCTTCCGCCACCCGCGCCCGGATGGCCGTGAACAGCGCCGGGTCGTCCTGCTCGATCTGGGCGTAGTAGGCGGCGGTCGACTGGTTGAACACGAAGTCCGGGAACTGCTCCATCAGCCGCAGCGCGGTGTGGAAGGTGCGGCGGGCCTTGCGCCTTGTCTCGGCATAGGGCCACAGCCAGGCCAGGTCGATATGGGCGTGGCCGGTGATCGCCAGACGACCCTGCGGCGGGAAGCGCTGCTGCAGCGCCTGCAGCGCCGCCACCAGCCCGTCATGGGCGGCCACGACGCTCTGCCGCTCCGCCTCGCCCAGCGCCGCCGGCCGGGCCTCCAGCGCCGGCAGGCGCCAGATCTTCTGCTGTTGCGGCAGCGGCGCGGTGCGGCCGAGGTAGCTGCCGGTCGCCGACGGCCACTCCAGCGACCACAGCGCGGTTTCGGCCGCGGCCACCAGATGCGGCACCACCTCATGGTCCTCCAGCGCCTGGGCCGTCTCCCAGACCTGGCGCAGCAGCAGCGCCAGGCGGTGCACGGCGAGGTCGACCCAGACCAGCCGGGCCTCGGCCAGGCGGGGATGGTGCACCGGCTCGCCGAAAGGCAGGCGCGGCACGCTTTCGGTCTCGATCCGGACGCGCCGGGCCCGCAGCGGGAATTCCTGGTGGTTGGGGTCGAGGCCGAAGCTCGCCGGCCCGAACCCATCCTCATCCAGGGTCAGCAGGCTTTCGCCGCCGACATCCAGCCGCAGCCGGGCCTCGCCCAGCGGCCAATGCGCCGGCACCTCGGCCGCGGCGGTGAAGACCACCGGCGCATCATGGGGCGGCCAGGGATCGCCGAGCGAGAGCGGCCGGCCGTCGCAGCGCCAGTCCGCGATCGGCTCCGTCTCCCGCTCGCGCCAGCACAGGATCTCGGCGATGCGGGCGTCCAGACGATGCAGGCGCTGGGCGACGGACAGGCTCATTCCGATCTCCGAGAGGCGAAGGGGCGGCTTCAGGTCCGCCCGCAGGATCCGGGGAGGCGTGATTCGGCGTCGACTCCTTGTTAGCGCATTTTCGCGGCCGATGGCATTCGGCCCGCGCGAGCTGTCGCAACGCGAATTCCCACCGCGGCCTTGCCTCGCACCCGCGCGAAGCCATCGGCCGGAAGATTCGATTTTTCCGGCTTTTGTAGATTTTAACCCTCGCATTGCCGATTTTATTGCAATGCAAAAAAGATTTCCTATTACGCGAAGACTGGTGATACCGTGCCGGAACGTGATTTCCGGTTCATGCACAAAAACGGCGTCTTAAAATCGTCACGGTATCAGACGACGCCCCCGGACCGGGTTGGCCGACACCGGTCGACCCGGCCGGGATGCGGGCTTGCAAGCAGGGCGGAACGTTCAGGGAAGATTTCGTTTCGAACGTTCCGCCGCCGCGGCGACCCCGTCGCCGGACAGCTTGAAAGATTGGGAGCAGGACCGATGGCCCAGGACCAAATCCTGTTCGATGCAACCCGGCTGGTGCGCCGATCCGGCAGCGCCACCCCGACCGGCGTCGACCGCGTCGAGCTGACCTATGCCGGGCACATGCTCGACCGCTATCCCAACGAGGTCCAGTTCATCGCCCGCTGGCGGTCGCGCTACTGGCAACTGTCGACCCCGGCCTTCGCCCAGTTCGTCGCCAGCCGGCTGGAGCGCTGGAGCTTCGGCGCCAGCCGCGTCCGCGGCAGCGACGCCGAGCGGATCGCCCGCTTCATCGGCGTGCCCAGCGACCAGTTCAACGGCCGCGGCCGCCCCCAGCCCCTGCTGCCGGCCCCGCGCCCTTCGGCCCCGCTGCTGCAGCTGGGCATGGATGCGCTGATGGGCGCGCGCGGCCTGCTGTCGCGCATGATCAGCATCAGCGCCCGCAAGAACCAGTCGATCTACGTCAACGTTTCGCATGAGGGGCTGCACCAGCCGACCACGCTGCAGCGCCTGGTGCTGCGCCGCAAGCTGGCGCCGATCTATCTGGTGCACGACCTGATCCCGATCGACCATCCGGAATATGTCCGCCCCGGCCATGCCGAGCGCCATGCCGCCCGGATCGAGGCGATCTCGACCACCGCGGCGGCGACCATCGTCAATTCGATGCAGACCAAGCGCGACCTGCTGAAGCACGTCCAGCGCTATCACGGCAACATGGACGACGTGTTCGTGGCACCCCTGGGGGTCGACCGGCGGTTCGCGCCGCAGAAGGCCAACGACCTCGAGAGCGAGCCCTATTTCCTGATCATCGGCACGATCGAGCCGCGCAAGAACCACCTGTTCATGCTGCAGGTATGGCGGGCCCTGGTGCAGAAGCTGGGGGCCGCCGCGCCGAAGCTGGTGATCGTCGGCCGCCGCGGCTGGGAGAACGAGAACGTCATCGACATGATCGAGCGCTGCGACCAGATCGGCGACCATGTCATCGAATGCGGCCGGGTGCCGGACGCGGTGCTGCACCGGCTGTTGCTGGGCGCCCGCGCCGTGCTGTTCCCGTCCTTCGCCGAGGGCTACGGCCTGCCGCTGGTCGAGGGCCTGTCCTCCTCCGTGCCGGTGATCTGCTCCGACCTGCCGGTGTTCCACGAGCTGGGCAGCGGCATCCCGGAATATCTCGATCCCCTGGATGGCCCGGGCTGGATGGAGATGATCATCGAGTATTCCAAGACCAACTCGCTGCGCCGCCAGGCCCAGATGGCGCGGCTGGCCCGCTTCAAGGCCCCGACCTGGGACCGGCATTTCGGCATCTTCGACGAGGTGGTCGAGGACGTCCGGCGGAAATACAGCATCTGCTGAGGCTCCCTCCCAGACCGGCTGGCGCGGCTGATCGAATCACCTTGCCTTCTCCTTCGTCATTCCCGCGAAAGCGGGAATCTCGTCGCCATCGCGAAGAGATCCCGTGTCTGCACCGCAGCACTGCGTGCCGCGATGCGCACGGGATGACGGGCTTGCCTGTCAGCGCCCGGCGCCCGCGAGCCAGGACCGGATGAAGGCGTTGATCGTCTCCGGCCGCCACTGCACCGGCTCGGCGCCCGCGGCCCTCTGACGGGCGGCCCCGCGCCCGCATTCCAGGATCATGAACTCGGTGCGCCGCTCGCGCTCCGGGTCCACCGCCGGCAGCACCGGGGCGTGGTCGCCGTAGAACACCAGCAGCACCCGGTCCGCCGTGGCGTCGAACTGCGCCGCCAGCCGGGCCAGCATGGCGTCGGCATGGCCGATATGGTGCAGGTACTGCCGCAGCGGGTCGTCCTCGCCCGGCAGCCGGCCGGGGCGGTAGGGGTCGTGCGCCTCCATGGTGACGCAGACCAGGCACAGTGGAACCGTGTCCGCCCGCGCCGCCCGGAGCTGGGCTTCGATCACCCCGGCCGCCACGGCGTCGGAGATGTAGTACCCGCAGCGCTCCGCATCCGGCAGGTCGCGCTGGCTGAGGAAGGTCTCGAACCCCAGCGCCGGGATCGCCCGGTGGCGCCGGAAGAAGGTTTCGTCATAGGGGTGCAGGAACACGGTGCGCCAGCCCTGGCCGCGCAGCGCCGCCGGCAGCGAGGCCGGGGCGTAGCGGCCGGGCCGCAGATAGGGGTGCAGCCCGTCGAAGGATTGCTGGGCCGCGGTCAGCCCGGTCATCACCGACACCTCCGGCCGCAGGGTGTAGGCGCCGAAGCACGGCACCTCCAGCAGGCCCTGCGCCAGGGCACGCGGCCGCAGCCGGTCGAAGTTCGGCAGGTCGGTCGCGACGCCGACCCGGCGCAGGTCCATGAAGGATTCGGACTGGATCACCACCACCGCGTCGATGCCGGCGGCCACGTCCGGCGGCGGTGAGGCGGGCAATGGCCGCCGGCCCTCGCCGCACCAGCGCAGCCAGGCGGTGGGCAGCGACGCGGCCAGGCCGAAGCGCCGGATCCCGCCGCGCGGGTTGGTGGCGTCGGCGAATGTCAGCGCCGCCGGCCAGGGCGAGACGGCGCCAAGGCCGAGCAGCGCGGCCTCGCCACCCAGCAGCGCCAGCTGCACCGGCCACGGGATGGCCCGCGGCTCGATCCACACCCAGGTCGCGATCACCGCCAGCAGCATCGCCACGGCGCCCAGCAGGGCCAGGCCCTCGCGCCGCTCGATGTAGAACAGGCTGGGGTGGCGCAGGATCGGGCCGAGGAAGGCGAAGTCGGAGAACACCAGCGGCTCATACAGGCTGCGCTGCTTGGCGTTGGAGATGGCGACCAGGATCGCCAGGGTGACCAGGCTGGCCGTCAGCGCGAACCAGAACCGCCCGAACAGGCCGAGCCAGGCCGCGGACAGCAGCAGGAACACGGCGAGGCGGCCGAGGATCGCGGCCCGGCTGCCGCCGAGGATCCCGCGCCGCGGCCGGGCCAGCGCGTCCACCGCCTCCCAGGCAACGGCGCCGCCGGCCAGGCCGACCAGTTCGGACGCGGCGATCACCGCTCGGCCCCGCCGCCCCCGCGCTCTCAGCCGCCGCCCACCACCGTGGTCGCCGGCGAGGTCACCGAGATCGCGTTCCGCACCACCGACAGGAACTTCAGCAGCTCGACCGAAGAGGCGTTGGCGACATAGACCATGTCGTGGCTCCGCAGCTTGAACTGCTGGGCGTAGAAATAGCCGCGCGGGTCCTCGAAGCTGAGGCGGTAGACCACCGGCACCGGCTGACGCGTCTCCAGCAGCGGCGAGTTCTCGCGCAGCGCCCGGAACACCGCCCGCGACTCGAAGCGGAAGACGAACACCGCGCTGGCGTCGGCGGCGCGGTCCAGCAGCCCGCCGGCGCGCCCCACCCCCTGGGCCAGGGTGAACGGCGTCTGGTCGATCGGCAGCTCGCCGGAGGTGCTGACCGCCCCCAGCGCCGTGAAGGTCTGCGGGCGGCGGGTGACGTAGATGGTGTCGCCGGGCTGGATGTAGACGTTCTCCGCCGGGGTCTGCAGCACGGTGGGCAGGGCCACCGTTTCCGACGCGTCGCCGCGGGTCAGGGTGATGAAGGTTTCGGCCGGCAGCGACCGGATGCCCCCGCCCTGGGCGATGACGTCGAGCAGCCGGTCGCCCTTGATGTTGAGCGGCACCCGCGCAGCACCAGTCTGGTCGCCCAGCACCGAGGCGGAGGCTGAGGCGGATTCCGGCACGGTCACGATCGCCTGGGGCTGGCTGGCCTGGGTGGCCAGCGCCGACTGGATCGCCGTGGCGATCTGGGTGGGGGTGCGGCCGACGGCGCGGATCGGCTTGGCCGCATAGGGCACCACGATGTTGCCGCGCTGGTCGACCACCTGCGGCGGCAGGGTGACGCTGTGCGCGCCCTGGGCGCCGGTGGTGGCGTCGGCGGCGCCGGCGAACAGCCCGGTCCCCGCCTCCCAGATCGACACCGAGACGACGTCGCCGACGCCGATCTGCTGGGTTGGCATCGGCGCCTTGTCGCCAAAGCGCTGCAGCAGGCTGGGGACGCGGGCCTGGTCCATCGCCGCGAGGGTGGCCTGGTTGACGTCGACGATGGCGTAGCGGCTGTCGACATCGGTGCCGGCCGGCGGTGGCGCGACCTCGCCCGACGCCAGGATCTGGCCCGCCAGGGGGCCGCTGCTCGGCAGCTCGCCGCAGCCGGGGATTGCGAGAACGGCGGGAACGAGCCAAGCCAGTCGCCAGGTCATGGGGCCGTTGTCTTCCGCTGGGGCGCGTCGAAGCGCGAATGCTTCGCTGCATAACAGATTTCATCGGCGAGAGCCAATGCTGCATCTGCGAATAATTTCGTATTCGAGTCCTGAAACCCAAGCGCAGCGCGCCTTTGCGGAGTCGAAACCGTAAATTGGGGTTTCCGCGAGCGGCCTGGCGCTCTATAAGGTTCTGGCCTCGCCAACTCTCATGGGCGATGGTGCGGCCGCGGCTGAGCCGGGCCATGGACATCGGTTTCGCCAGATTTCGCCGGAAGCCTTCGCTTCGAATCGCTGGACAGCACAGGACCACGCCGTGACGCCTCAGACGATCATGATCGACGGCTACAATCTCGGCCTCGAAACCGGCACCGGGGTGGCGACTTATGCCCGCAACCTCAGCTACGAGCTGCACAATCTGGGCTATCGCACCGAGGTGCTGTATGGCGGCCGGTCGGCGCCCAGCACCCAGACCCTGATGCGCGAGATCGCCTTCTTCGACCCCAATGTCGGCACGCCGCCGCGCTGGCTGGAGTTCCTGCGCTACGTCAACGAGCTGGTGCATTCGCCGGGCGGGGTGCGGGCCAAGCCGGTGCCGATCACCGGCAAGGTCATCGCCAAGACCTACCGTTCGCGCATGCCCTATTACGACCAGATCTCGGCGGTGCCGGATGTGTGGAACCGGGCCTACCGGCATTTCGCGATCTACCGCAACCGGATGACCATCACCCTGCGCGACACGCCGCAGCTGATGCACTGGACCTACCCGCTGCCGATGCGGCTGGCCGGGGCCAAGAACATCTACACCATCCACGACCTGGTGCCGCTGCGCTTGCCCTACACCACGCTCGACAACAAGCGCCGCTACCACAAGCTGGTGCGCATGCTGCTGCGCCGCGCCGACCACATCGTCACGGTGTCGGAGACGTCGAAGCGCGACATCGTCGACCTGTTCGGCTATCCCGAGGAGCGCATCACCAACACCTACCAAGCGGTCGACATCCCGGCGAAATACGCCGAGAAGCCCGAGGATGCGGTGAAGCGTGAGGTCGAGGGCACCTTCAACCTGACCTACAAGGGCTACCTGCTCTATTTCGGCGCGATCGAGCCGAAGAAGAACATCGGCCGGCTGATCGAGGCCTACCTGGCCAGCCAGATCAAGACGCCCCTGGTGATCATCGGCAAGCTGGCCTGGAAGACCGACCAGGAACTGCGGATGCTGAACGACCCGTCGATCCGCTACCTCGAGCAGGTCGACACCCTGACCTACACCCGCGACCGGGTGCACCGCATCGACTACGCCCCCTTCCCGCTGCTGGTCAGCCTGATCCGCGGCGCCAAGGCGGTGACCTTCCCGTCGCTGTACGAAGGCTTCGGTCTGCCGGTGCTGGAGGCGATGCGCCTGGGCACGCCGGTGCTGGCCTCGACCGAAGGCGCGCTGCCCGAGGTCGCCGGCGACGCGGCGCTGCTGGTCGATCCCTACGACACCCATGCGCTGGCCGAGGCCATCCGCGGCCTCGACGGCAATGCCGAGCTGCGCGGCGACCTGGCGCGGCGAGGCCTGCAGCAGGCGGCGCTGTATTCGCCGGAACGCTACCGCGCCCGGCTGGCGGAGATGTACCGGCGGCTGCTTCCGGCCGGGGCGGCAGCGCCGGTGCCGACCGGGCCGGGCGTCCTGGCGGAAAGTGAATGAAGGTTTCGTGAGGCGGAGTCGGATCCGTTTCAAAGATTTGATGGTTTCATAGGTTTCCCCGCCAGTTTGCGTCTGCTATGCTGCGGTGCAGCGTACATGGTGCAGCTGGTGCCTGCGTCTCGTGAGGTATGGCTTGGGCAAGACACCGGACAACCCCTCGGAAACCCTTTCCGAAAAGCTGGATCGGCGGGTGTCGGTCTCGGACGACCCGGACTCGCGGGCGTCGCGCCGGACCATCGCCGAGCTGCGGGCGGCCAAGGCCCGGCAATCCCCCGACGAATTCGGCCCGGCCGAGGAGACGCCCCCGCCCGACGCCACGGTCACGCGGCTGCCACGCAAGCGGCCACCGGCCGCGGAGCCGGAGACCAGCTTCGTCCGCGACGTGCCGGTGCGGACCGCGCCGCCGCCCACCGCGCGCCGCAGCCTGGACCGCCGCACCGAGACTGCCTTCGAGCCGCTGCAGCTGCCCAGCCGCAAGGGCAAGCTGTCGGGCTGGTTCTGGGCCTCGCTGCTGCTGATGGTGGTGCTGCCCACCGCGCTGGCCTCGGCCTACTACTTCTTCATCGCCAGCGACCAGTACGTCTCGGAATTCCGTTTCGCGGTGAAGTCGTCGAACGCATCGGCGTCGTCGGCCACCACCGACCTGGTCGGCGCCGCTTTGGGCCAGTCGGCCCGGCTGTCGGCCTTCAGCGACAACTTCATCGTCGCCGATTACGTCCGCAGCCGCGAGGCGGTCACTGATCTGCTGAAGACGGTCGACCTGCGCCACATCTACAGCGATCCCGACGCCGACTACTTGGCCCGGCTGGACCCGACGGTGCCGACCGAGAAGCTGGTCGACTACTGGCAGTCGCGGATCGACGCCAGCTTCGACGTGTCGACCGGCATCTCCATCGTCCAGGTGCGGGCCTTCACGCCGCAGGATTCGCTGCGCATCGCCCAGGCGCTGATCGGCGCCAGCGAAGCCCTGGTCAACCGCATGGCCGAGCGGGCGCGCGAGGATTCGGTGAAGTTCGCCGAGCGCGACGTCAAGACCGCGGAGGACCGGCTGCGCGAGATCACCGGCCGGCTGCGCCAGTTCCGCAACGTGCAGCAGAGCCCGGACCTGTCGACCAGCGCGTCCTCGACCCTGGGCCTGACGCTGCAGCTGCGCACCAACCTGGCGCAGATGGAAGCGCAGCTGACCTCGCTGTCGACCCATATGGCGCCCGACGCGCCGACGATCAAAACCCTGAAGAACAACATCGCGGCCACCCGCGACCAGTTGAACAAGATCGAGGGCGAGCTCGGGTCCGGCGCCGGCCCCGGGACTGGCACCGGCGATGCCGCGGCCGGCAGCGGCGGCGAGGGCTATGCCGCCACCCTCTCGGACTACGAGGACATCCGGCTCGAGCTGCAATTCGCGCAGCAGAGCTACCAGAACATGCTGACCGCGCTGGACCAGGTGCGCAGCAGCGCCCTGTCCGACCGCACCTACCTGATGCCCTATGTCGAGCCGGCGCTGGCGGAGTACCCGCTGTACCCCGAGCGCGGCGAGGACGTGCTGATCGTGTTCCTGATCGCCGCCCTGGCCTGGGCCATCACCATGCTCACGGTCTACGCCGTGCGCGACCACATGATCTGAGGATGGTCCGCGTGGAGCCGGCAGGCAGTCCCCTTCCGCGAGCCGTGCCTGGAGCCGCGGCGTGACCGCGATCGTGGCCCCGCGCTTCGGCTCGGCCCTGGCGGTCCAGGCCCGGGTCGTGGTGTCGCTGATGCTGCGCGAGATGCGGATGCACGCCAAGCATTCGCGCCTGAGCTACCTGCTCGAGCTGCTCGAGCCGGTGCTGCAGCTGACGATGATGCTGGCGGTGTTCTCGGCGATCGGCCGGCGGCCGGATTTCGGCACCAGCATGTTCCTGTTCCTCGGCACCGGGATGATCCCGTACTTCACCTTCGTCCACATCTCGTCCCGCGCCATGGGCGCGCTGCGCAGCACCTCGCTGGCGCGCAACCTGCCCCTGGTGAAGCCGCTGGACCTGATGCTGGCCCGCGCGTTCCTGGAGATCCTGCAGCTCGCCATCGTCATGATCGTGCTGTTCGGCTTCATCTATGTCGTGATCGGCGTCCGCGACGCGCGGCCGATCCAGCCGCTCAACGCCGTCGGGGCCTTCGCCGCCGCCGCCCTGATGGCGATCGGCGTCGGCATCGTCAACGGCATCATCGGCTCGTTCTTCCGGCTGTGGGCCGTGGTCTACGGGGTGTTCGCCCGGTCGCTGCTGTTCCTCAGCGCCGTGTTCTACGTGCCCGACTACATGCCGAAGCAGATCCGCGACTGGCTGGTCTGGAACCCGGTGCTGCACGCGGTGGAATGGTTCCGCACCGCCTTCTTCCTGACCTACCCCACGGTCATCCTGGACAAGGGCTACCTGCTGTCCTGGGGCATCGGCTCGATCTTCCTCGGCCTGATCCTGGAGCGGGCGCTGCGCCGCCGGCGGGTGGCGGCGCGATGATCGTGCTCGACCGTGTCACCAAGCGCTACCGGGCGCATGGCGCCGGGGCGGGAAAGCTGGTGCTGGACGACCTCAGCGCCGTGTTCGAGCCGGGCCGGACCATCGGCATCCTCGGCCGGCGCGGCGCCGGCAAGTCGACGCTGATCCGCCTGCTGTCCGGCGCGATGCACCCGGATTCGGGCCGCATCTTCCGCCAGGGCCGGGTGTCGTTCCCGGTCGGCACCGCCGGCCCCTTCATCAGCACCATGACCGGGCGCGAGAACGCGTGGTTCGTCTCGCGCATCTACGGCGCCGACCCGGCCGAGGTCATCCGCTTCGTCGAGACCCACAGCGGGCTGCGCCGCGACTTCGACCGCCCCTTCTCCAGCTACACCGGCGACAAGCGCGGGCGGTTCCTGTTCACCATCGCCTACGCCCTGCCCTTCGACATCTACCTCGCCGACGAATCGGTGATCGGCGGTCCGCCCGGCTTCCGCGACTGGTGCGAGCGGCTGGTCGATGCCCGGCGGCGGCAGGCGACGCTGATCTTCACCACCCGGCGGCCGCGGATGCTGCGCCGCTTCGCCGATGACGGCGCGGTGCTGGCCGACAGCCGGCTGGCCGTCTTCGAGACGGTGCGCGACGCCATCATGGCTTTCAAGGCCGACGAGCCGGGCGCCGAGGACGACCCACAGGCCGAGGACGAGGAGGTCTGGGACGATGACGATCCGCTCCCGTGACCCCGCCCGCCGGCCGGCACCGACATGCTCCCTGGGAGCATGCGCGACGGGCATGGGGCTACCCCCATGCCTTCCCCGGGTGCGATGCGCCCTTTCCCACCTAGAGGAACGACGATGAACACCTCGGAGCTGATCGAACAGCTGGCCCAGGACCACAAGCTGCCGCGCGTCCGCGCCAAGCGCATCCTCACCAGCATCTTCCAGGCGATCACCGAATCCGCGGCCAAGGGCGACGAGGT
The DNA here is from genome assembly GCF_052115705.1 of Inquilinus sp. 2KB_23. NCBI lineage: Bacteria > Pseudomonadati > Pseudomonadota > Alphaproteobacteria > Rhodospirillales > Rhodospirillaceae > Inquilinus > Inquilinus sp. 2KB_23. The sequence goes on from NZ_JBFRHF010000002.1 coordinate 273,887, forward strand.
CTCGATCTCGGGCTTCGGCCGCTTCAAGGTCGCGATCCGGCCGGAGCGCGAGGGCCGCAACCCCACCACCGGGCAGCCGATCACGATCGCTGCCTCGAAGAAGGTGGTGTTCAGCCCATCCAAGCCGGTGCGCGAACTGCTGAACGCCTGACGCATCCGTGATGGCGGGGCCCGGCCGACAGGCCGGGTCCCGCCTTCCCCCAAGAAGGTCCGTACCGACGCGGAGACAGGGCCGGCCCCAGCCTCCGCGATCGTCATCGCCGCCGGCCCCGTGGCCGGCGATGGGTTGTGTATTGCCTGCCGCCGCCCTTCCCGCACGCTCCCGCCAAGGACCTCCCCGATGTTCCCCAAGCCCTCCGCCGACCTGGTTCCCAACACCTACGCCTTCGAGACCACGCCGCTGGTGAAGCCGACCGGCTTCCGCGAATACGACGCCCGCTGGTGGTTCGGGCATCCTGGATCCGACAAGCCGCCGGAGCTGAACCTGATGGGGGTGCAGGCGCTGGGCCTGGGCCTCGGCACCTATCTGCACGAGGTCGGGGTGCCGCCCGAGGTCGTGGTCGGGCATGATTTCCGCGGCTATTCCATGGCCATCAAGATCGCGCTGGCGCAGGGGCTGATGGCGGCCGGCTGCACCGTGCACGACATCGGCCTGGCGGTGTCGCCGATGGCCTATTTCGCCCAGTTCGCGCTGGACGTCCCTGCCGTGGCGATGGTCACCGCCTCGCACAATGACAATGGCTGGACCGGGGTGAAGATGGGCTGCAGCCGCCCGGTCACCTTCGGGCCGGAGGAGATGGGCCGCCTGCGCGACATCGTGCTGTCCGGCGCCTTCGTGTCGCGGCCGGGCGGCGGCTACCGCTTCGTCGAGGGCTTCGCCGAGCAGTATGTCGAGGAGCTGACCCGGGGCAAGGCGATCAAGCGCCGGCTGAAGGTGGTCGCCGCCTGCGGCAACGGCACCGCCGGCGCCTTCGCCCCGCAGGTGCTGGAGGCGATCGGCATCGACGTCATCCCGCTCGACGTCGAGCTGGACCACACCTTCCCGAACTACAACCCCAACCCCGAAGACATGGAGATGCTGCACGCCATCGCCGCCAAGGTGCGCGAGACCGGCGCCGATTTCGGCCTGGGCTTCGACGGCGACGGCGACCGCTGCGGCGTGGTCGACGGCGAGGGCCATGAGATCTTCGCCGACAAGATCGGCGTGATGCTGGCGCGCGACCTGTCGGCGCTGCACCCCGGCGCGCAGTTCGTGGTCGATGTGAAGTCGACTGGCCTGTTCGCGGCCGACCCGGTGCTGCACGCCCAGGGGGCCAAGACCGACTATTGGAAGACCGGCCATTCCTACATCAAGCGCCGGGTGCGGGACCTGAACGCCCTGGCCGGCTTCGAGAAGTCCGGCCATTTCTTCTTCAACCCGCCGATCGGCCGCGGCTATGATGACGGGCTGGTCACCGCCATCGCCGTCTGCGAGATGATGGACCGCAACCCGGATGCCAGCATGGCCGACCTGTACCGTGCCCTGCCGAAGACCTGGGGGTCGCCGACCATGTCGCCGCATTGCGCCGACGAGGTGAAGTACGAGGTGGTCGAGCGGGTGGAGAAGCGTTTCCGCGAGATCGCCGCCAATGGCGGGCTGGCCGGCCACCGCATCGTCGATATGGTCACGGTCAACGGTATCCGGGTGACCACCGAGGACGGCACCTGGGGGCTGGTCCGCGCCTCCTCCAACAAGCCGGAGCTGGTGGTGGTGGTCGAAAGCCCGGTGTCGAAGGACCGGCTGCATGAGATGTTCAAGGCCGTGGACGGCGTGCTGCGCGAAAATGCCGAAGTCGGCGCCTACAATCAGACCATCTGATATCGACCCGTCATTGCGAGCCCCGCAGGGGCGTGGCAATCCATGCCGGACCCGGCCGTTGGATTGCCACGATCCCTGGATCAAAGAGACGCGCCTCGCGATGACCATCTTGGACGCGTAGACCTGTCGATATGTCCTGCCGTTGGAAGACCTACCTTGCCGCTGGAGCCTGAGATGACGATCCCGACCGTGAGCGAGCAGAGCGCGACCCTGCAGGGCCTGCGCGATCGCCTGATGACCTGGCTGACCACCCAGGCGCTGCCGATCTGGTGGGAGACCGGCGCCGACCGCGAGCGCGGCGGCTTCCACGAGCGGCTGGATCTCGACGGCACGCCGTGCATCGAGCCGCGCCGCGCCCGCGTCCAGGCGCGGCAGGTCTTCGCCTTCGCCGTGGCCGGGCGGCTGGGCTGGACCGGCCCGTCCGCCCAGGCGGTGGAGCATGGCCTGACCTTCTTCCGCGGCGCCTATGAGCGGCCGGACGGCACCTTCCGCACCCTGGTCTCGGCCGAGGGCGCGACGCTGGACGACAGCGTGGTGCTGTACGACCAGGCCTTCGCCCTGTTCGCCCTGGCCGCCGCCAGCACCGTCGTCGCCGACCCGGCGCCGCTGGTGGCGGCGGCGTCGCGGCTGCGCCAGCGGCTGGAGGCGACGCTGAAGCACCCGGCCGGCGGCTTCGACGAGGCCGCGCCGCGCAAGCTGCCGCTGCTGGCCAACCCGCACATGCACCTGCTGGAGGCGTCGCTGGCCTGGGTCGAGCTCGGGGTCGGGCCGGACCAGGCGGCGTGGAACGCGCTGGCCGACGAGATCGCGCAGCTGGCGCTGACCCGGCTGATCGACCCCGCCACCGGCTACCTCCGCGAGTTCTTCGACGGCGACTGGGCGCCGGTGGCCGGCCGCGACGGCCGCATCGTCGAGCCCGGGCACCTGTTCGAATGGGCCTGGCTGCTGGTGCGCTGGGGCAAGCTGCGCGGCCGCGAGGACGCGGTGGTCGCGGCACGACGGATGGCCGAGGCCTCGGAGGCGACCGGCGTCGACCCTGCGCGCGACGCCGCGGTGAACGCCATCCTCGACGACGCCTCGCCGCTCGACCCCGGCGCCCGGCTGTGGCCGCAGACCGAGCGGATCAAGGCGGCGGTCGCCCTGGCCGGCGTGGCGACCACCGAGGCCGAGCGGTCGCTGTGGCGCGGCCGTGCCGTCGCCGGCATCCGGACCCTGTTCACCTATCTGGACGTGGCGGTGCCCGGCCTGTGGCGCGACAAGCTGAAGCCCGACGGCAGCTTCATCGAGGAGCCGGCGCCGGCCAGCACCTTCTACCACATCATCTGCGCCATCGAGGAGTTGGAGCGGGCCTTCGCCAATGGCAGCCTGGGCCCGGTCGCAACGGCGCAGGCGGTGGCCTGACGCAAGGCCGGAACGGATCGGCCGGCTGCTCGTGTGGCCGGCCGGCCCGCTAATCCCCCTCGGGCGTGGTCGACAGGGCCGGGACGGCATAGCGCAGCGCCACATGGCCCCACAGGGCGATGAGGCTGCAGAACAGGGTGGTCGACCCCAGCCACGGCCATTCCCAGGCCGAGGCGGCGGCGAGGATCGCCAGGATCGTTCCCACCCCCGGCATCAGCCCGAACAGGGTGGCGATCAGCACCGCCACCACCGTCGGGATGCCGGTCCAGGCCACCAGCCCGACACAGATCACGACCGCCTGGAAGGTCGACAGCGCGACATAGGCCGCGGCGATCAGCAGTGGCATCGTCCGGACCCTCCCCTGCCGGCGAAGATGCGGGCCCGCATGTCGCGGGCGCGACCGCAACCGGGAAATGCGACCGGCCCGCCGGCCGCCGGCAAGAGGCCGGCGGCGCAGCGACAGGCAGGGCGGACGCGCCGTCAGACCTGCCGCGGCAGATGCGCCCGGATGCGCTCGGCCAGCCCCTCGCTCCAAGCGCTGAAGTCGTAATCGGCGAAGATGCGCTGCTGGCCCTTGGCCGCTTTGGCCAGCGCCGCGTCGCGATCGGCCACCACGGCCCGCATCGCCGCCGCGGCATCGGCCACGCGCGGGCTGGCCCAATGGCCGACATAGGATTTGCTGCGCATCTGCTCCGGCGGCGTCGGCGTGACGTCGACCCCGACCAGGAAGGCGTTCTCGTGCTCGCAGAAATCCTGGGTGCCGGAATAGTCCGAGACGATCACCGGCTTGCCCAGCATCATGGCGTCGGCGATGCCGTAGCCGAAGCCTTCCGCCCGGTGCAGGGCGACGAAGACGTCGGAGGATTCGATCAGCGACCAGTATTCGGCGTCGGTCAGGTTGCCCTCGACGATCTCGATCCTGGAGTCGCCGGTGATGCGCTCCTCGACCTCCTCCCAATAGCCGTCGAAGTTGCTCCAATGCGCCGGGTCGATCTCGCGCATCTTGAGCAGCAGCCGGACCTCGTCGTCGCCCTCGGCGAAGGCCTGCTGGAACGCCTTGACAACCGAGAGCGGGTTCTTGCGCACGATCGAGGAGCCGAATTCGGCGAGCGACAGGAAGATCAGCTCGCTCGGGCTGCGCCGGAAGCGCTCGAGGAACGGGCTGAACACCCGGTTCGGCGGCTGGGCCAGGCCCTTCCTGACGTTGGTGATCGGCGTCGAGGTGATCTTGCGGTAGCCGTCGGCGACGAAGCCGGACGGGGCCCAGATCTCGTCCACCGCATTGGCGCCGAGCAGATGGGTCTCGGGCGGGGTGTCGGTCTCCCAGAGGTAGAAGCCGATGATGTGCGCGTCCTCGCAGATCGAGGCGAAGCGCGCGATCATCTCCGGCGCCCGGTCGGCGTTGACGCACAGCAGCACCACCCGGGCGCGGATGTTCATGTCCTCGCGGTAGCGCCCCTCCGGGTTGACGCACTGCCCGTCATCGGCGTTGAACACCAGCGGGTCGAGGTCGGCCAGCGCTTCGACGAACATGTTGAGGTTGCGGCCGAGGCCGGTGGCATTGGCATGGCCGACGATCACCAGGTCGATCTTCTCGATCGCCGGTTCGCCCGCCGCTGCGGTCGCCAGCTCCGGCGCCACGGCCGAGATCGCGGCCAGCTTCGGTGCCCGCGCATAGACGGCGTCGATCAGCTGCTGGCGCAAGGCTTCCGGGCCACGCTCGGCGATCAGCTCCTCGGGCACCGCGCGGCCGTTCAGGAGCGAGATCAGGGCGAGGTCGAAGCGGGTGAAGCTGCCCGCGACCTCATGCGGCGTCGACCCCCAGAAGGACATCCAGTTGCGTGGGTTGAACGAGCAGCGGTTGTCCTCGATCAGATCGGCCAGCACCTCCTTGAAGGACAGGGTCAGCGCGTAGCCGGTGTCCATCATCTTGTGGGTGGTGCCTTCGTCCTCGTGCCGGAACAGCCAGTACCAGCTCCACGGCACGGCGCGCGACCGGTAGGCGTCGACCACCTGGCTCAGCCGCTCCTTGAGCGATTTGGTGATCAGCAGCTGGTTGTTCTTGTCGCTGATGAACGGCGCGGTGGCGAACTTGTACTGGATCTTGCGCAGGCCCTCGTCGCTGAAGATGTCGATGTGCTGGTAGTGCCGGCGCCAGAACGCGAACAGCCCGAGCGAGACGTCGTTCTTCAGGGCCCGCTTGTTGAAGACCCCTTCCGACAGCGCCTCGCTGATCTCGTTGGTCATGCAGAAGATGCTTCTGCGGTCGACATACTCCATGATGTCGGAAATGATCCATTGCGACGTGCCGTAGTACCCGACCAGGTTCTTGGTGTCGCAGTCGTACTTGTTCGCCATGTAGCGCAGGAATTCGGGGACGCGGCCCTTGATCTTCTCGCCGCCGGAGGCGTCGAGGCGGGCCATCGTCTTCGGCAGGTCGCTCTTCACCTTGTAGCGGGCGCCGAGATAGTCGTAGGCGCCGAGCATGTCGGTGAGGTGGTTGGCGAGGTCGTGCAGCGAATCGGCGTCCTTCCAGAAGGACAGCGCGGTGAAGGCTGGCCCCTGGATCAGGGTGCCGTCGAGGTCGAGGGCGAGCGAGCGGTGGCGCGCATGCAGCCGGGTGGCGGCGAAGACCAGCCGGCCGGTCTCCGGGTCGGTCCGCGCGTCGAAGATCCGGCGGCCGTCGACCACCAAGGCGAGGTCCACCGGCTGGGCCGGGTCGAGCTGGTTGATGCCCCAGAGATGGAGCATGCCGTCCTCGACGAAGACGCCGCCGATCGACGGCTGGTCGAGCGGGGACAGCACATGGTTGTGCTGCGACAGGCACAGGGCGGCCGCGGCCTTGGCGGTGGCGACGGGATCGAAGGTTTCGTCCGATTCCCGGGCCACGCCGTGCAGCCGGTCGACCAGGGCGGTGCGCCGGGTCTGCGGCGCGGCGCCGTCGCGCGACAGCAGGGCGCGGGCGTTCACGCCGTCCCAATCCGCCGCCTCGACCAGGTCCTGCAATTCGTGGGGATCGATCGCCGAGCCGGAGGCATCGGGCATCACGGCTGCGACCAAAGCTTGAATCTTCATTGCCATCGATCCTTCGACCGGGAAGACAGGGATCCGAAAGGGCGACTGGACGTCCCGCCCGGAATCGAAGACTATGCTGCAGCGCACTCAAATTCAAATCCTAACGACTCGAAACCTGATTTCGTGTCGAACCAGTGGCGGAAACCCCGATAGACCGAATGCCGGGTAAGATTTCCGAAACATATGCGCCATACCATCGTATGAAATCATCGGAGCAACCCCGGAATAGCGTGAGTTTTTCCCAACATTCGATGATTTCGTGAGTGTTGAAGTCGCAATCACGATCATCGATACAGGTTCAACGTCGGAAATCTGGAGCGGATGATGATTCGGAATGATCGGCCGGTGGTTCCGGTGGTGCTGTCGGGGGGATCGGGGACGCGGCTGTGGCCGCTGTCGCGGGCGGGGTACCCGAAGCAGTTCCTGCCGCTGGTGTCGGACGGGACCATGATCCAGGAGACGGTGGCCCGGGTCGGCGAGGCCGACGGCTTCGCCCCGCCCGTCTTCATCTGCGCCGACGACCACCGCTTCGTCGTCGCCGAGCAGATGCGCCAGATCGGGGTCGCGCCCTCGGCCATCATCCTCGAACCGGTCGCCCGCAACACCGCCCCGGCCGTCGCCGTCGCCGCCCGCTTCCTGGCCGACCAGGACCCCGACACCCTGATGCTGGTGCTGCCGGCCGACCACCACATCGCCGACCCCGCCGGCTTCCGCGCCGCCATCGCCGCCGCCGCSCCCGCCGCCCGCGCCGGCTACCTCATGACCTTYGGCATGCAGCCGACCGCGCCCGAGACCGGATACGGCTACATCCTGCCCGGCGAGGCGATCGAGGGCGCTCCCGGCGCCCGCGCCGTCTCCCGCTTCGTCGAGAAGCCGCCGCGCGAGACCGCCGAGCAGTTCCTGGCCGAGGGCCGGCACCTGTGGAACGCCGGCATCTTCCTGTTCACCGCCGGCCGGTACCTGGCCGAGGTCGGCCGCCACGCSCCGCAGGTCCTGGCCGCSGCCGACGCCGCGCTGAAGGCCGCCGCCCGCGACCTCACCTTCCTGCGGCTCGACGCCGCCGCCTTCGTCCAGGCCCCCTCGATCTCGATCGACCATGCGGTGATGGAGAAGACCGAGCGCGCCGGCATCGTCCCYGCCGCCATCGGCTGGACCGATGTCGGGTCGTGGTCCTCGCTGTGGGAGATCGGCGACCGCGAYGCCGACGGCAACCTGACCCAGGGCGACGCCCTGGCGCTGGGCTCGCGCAACTGCCTGATCCGCAGCGACGGCATCCTGACCGCSGTGATCGGGCTGGAGGACACCATCGTCATCGCCACCGACGACGCGGTGCTGGTCGCGGCCAAGGACCAGGTCCAGGACGTCAAGGCCATCACCGACCGGCTGAAGGCSGCCAAGCGGCCCGAGGCGGTGATCCACCGCGAGATCTACCGGCCCTGGGGCACGGTCAAGTCGCTGCAYGCCGGCGAYCGYTTCCAGGTCAAGCGCGTGATCGTCCATCCCGGGCAGGAGCTGGCGTTGCAGCGCCACTACCACCGCTCCGAGCACTGGGTGGTGCTGTCCGGCACCGCCCGCGTCACGCTCGAAGGCCAGACCCGCATCCTGCGCGAAAACGAGGCGATCTACCTGCCGATCGGCACCGACCATCGGCTGGAGAACCCCGGCAAGATCGACCTCGAGCTCATCGAGGTCCGCGCCGGACCCTATCTCGGCGAGGACGACGTCGTCCGGCTCGAACAGGCCGACGCGTTCTCACTCGCCTGAGGCCGCGTCGCCGCAAAGGACACAGGGAAGACGCCCCCGACGACGCTCGGGATCGACCAGAAACGACGGCGGATACGCCGATCTCGGGAAAGGCAAATAGATTTCAAATCTACGCTTTGTAGATTCTGTAACCTGTTACAGTTTTCACGGCCTCGATTCCTACAGTAAGGTGTCGCTGCCGTCGCCGACCCGCCGCCCGCCCATGCCGTTGCTTGAAGAGAAAACCGACATGCCAGCAGGCCTTCCGAGACTCCGGGACGAGACCGTAGCGGTCATCGGCATGTCCTGCCGCCTGCCGGGCGCCGGCAGTCCCGACGCGTTCTGGTCGATGCTGCGCCAGGAGCGGTGCAGCATCTCCACCATCGGCAGCGACCGCTGGGCGGTCGAGCGGTTCTACCATCCCCGCCGCGGCGAGCCCGGCCGCAGCTACACCATCGCCGCCGGGCTGATCGACGCGCCGCACGGCTTCGACGCCGCCGCCTTCCGGATCTCGCCGCGCGAGGCCGAGCAGATGGATCCGCAGCAGCGGATCCTGCTGGAACTGGTGTGGGAGGCGCTGGAGGATGCGGGCCTGCCGCCCTCTACCCTGGCCGGACAGCCGGTCGGCGTGTTCGTCGGCGCGTCCTCGATGGACAGCTATACCATGATGGTCGGCGATGCGAGCGGCATCGACACCCATTTCATGACCGGCAACGCCGCCTCGATCATCGCCAACCGCATCTCCTACGTCTACGACCTGCGCGGGCCCAGCCTGACCATCGACACCGCCTGCTCGTCCTCGCTGGTCGCACTCGACGCGGCCACCCGGGCGCTGGCCCGCGGCGAGATCGACACCGCCGTGGTGGCCGGGGTGAACATCCTGGGGTCGCCGCACGCCTTCTATGGCTTCTCGCGCGCCGGCATGCTGTCGCCCTCCGGCCTGTGCCGCCCCTTCGCCGCCACGGCCGACGGCTATGTCCGGGCCGAGGGCGCCGCCGTGCTGGTGCTGAGCCGCCTCGACGCCGCCTTGGCGGGCGGGCGGTCGCCGCGGGTCATGGTCGACGCCACCGGGGTCAATTCCGACGGCCGCACGGTCGGCATGTCTCTGCCCTCCACCGACGCCCAGCGCCAGCTGCTGGAGCGGCTGCACGGCGACGCCGGCATCGACCCCAACGCGCTGGCTTTCGTCGAGGCGCACGGCACCGGCACCCGGGTCGGCGACCCCGCCGAGGCCGAGGCGATCGGCCGGGCCATCGGCCAGCGGCGCGACGCGCCCCTGCCGATCGGTTCGGTCAAGTCCAACATCGGCCATCTCGAGCCCGCCTCGGGCCTGGCCGGCATGGTCAAGGCCATCCTGGCGATCGAGCACCGGCTGCTGCCGGCGACGCTGCATCTCGACGCCGTCAATCCGGACATCCCGTTCGAGGCGCTGAACCTGGCGCCGGCGCACAAGGCGGTGGCGCTGGGCACGGATGGCGGACCGATCCAGGCCGGCGTGTCCTCCTTCGGCTTCGGCGGCACCAACGCCCATGCGGTGCTGCGGTCGCCGCGCGCCGACGAGATGCCGGCGGCCCCGCCGGACGACACCGCGCGGGTGCTGCTGCTGTCGGCCCATGGCGAGGAGGCGCTGCGCAGCCTGGCCGGGCGCTACGCCGACGCCCTCGAGCGGCCGGGCGCCGCGCCGGCACGGATCGCCCAGCACGCCGCCCATGACCGGGATCTGCTGCCGCACCGCCTGGCCCTGCCGCTGGGCGCCGACGCGGCACCCCAGTTGCGGCGCTTCGCCCGGGGCGACAAGGTCCCGGGCGACAAGACCGGACAGGTGCTGTCCGCCCGCCGCGAGGGCGGGACCGGCCTGGTCTGCTTCGCCTTCTCCGGCAACGGGTCGCAATTCGCCGGCATGGGCCTGCGGGCCTACCGCGCCAGCGCGCCGTTCCGCGAACATCTGCACGACGTCGATGCCCGCTTCGCCCCCGTCGCCGGCTGGTCGGTGGTCGAGGCCCTGCAGGATCCCGGGCTGGAGCAGCGGCTGCCCGCCACCTCGACCGCGCAGCCGCTGCTGTTCGCGATCCAGGTCGCCCTGGCCGGGGCGCTGGCCGCCGAGGGGCTGGCGCCGGCCATGGTGATCGGCCACAGCGTCGGCGAGGTCGCGGCGGCGGTGACCGCCGGGATGGTGACGCTGGACCAGGCGATCCAGGTCATCCATTGGCGCAGCCGGTGCCAGGAGCAGTTGCGCGGCCTGGGCACCATGGCGGTGCTGATGCTGCCGCGGGCCGAGGCCGAGCAGGCGGTGGTCGAGGCCGGGCTGGCGCAGGTGACGGTCGCCGCGGTCAACAGCCCGGTCTGCGTCACCCTGTCCGGGCCGGCGGACCAGATCGACGAGATCCTGGCGCTGGCCAAGCGGCGGCGGGTGGCGGCGCAGCGCGTCCCGGTCGACTATCCCTTCCATTCGCCGCTGACGGCGCCGATCGAGGCGCCGCTGCGGGCGGCGCTGCACGGCCTGGTCTCGACCGAAGGCCGGATTCCCTTCGTCTCGGCCGTGACCGGCCGGACGCTGGGCGGCGCCGCGCTGGACGCCGAATACTGGTGGCGCAACATCCGCCAGCCGGTCGATTTCGACGCGGCGGCGCGCACCGCGCTGGACCTCGGCGCCGAGATCTTCGTCGAGATCGGCCCCCGGCCGGTCCTGGCCGGCCATCTGCGCGAGACCGCCGCCGCCGCGGGCCGCGAGGCCGCCATCCTGCCGACCCTGGACAACCGGGCGGCCGAGGAGCCGGCCCAGGACCCGGTGCAGCGCGCCGTGCTGCACACCCTGCTGCGCGGCGGCGCGGTCGAGCGGGCCCCGCTGTTCGGCGCCCGGCCAGCCGGGCGGCGCCAGGCCCTGCCCGCCTATCCCTGGCAGCACCGCGATCTGCGCCAGGCCGTCACTGTCGAACGCGCCGATCTGGGGCTGGCCCGGCCGGCCCATCCGCTGCTCGGCGTCCGCCTGAGCGACACGGCGTCGGAATGGCGCGGCCTGCTCGACCCCGAGATCCTGCCCTACCTGGCCGACCACCGGGTGGCCGGCGAGGTGGTGGTGCCCGCCGCGGCTCTCCTGGAGATGGCCGTCGCCGCCGGCCGCCAATGGTTCGACGCGGCCGCGATCGAGGTCGAGGATTTCGACATCCTGCAGGCCCTGGTGATCCCCGAGGCCGGGACCCGCGAGACCCTCCTGCGCCTGGCTCCGGCCACCGGCGCGATCGAGATCCTGAGCCGGCAGCGCCTGGCCGAGGAGGAGTGGACGCTGCATGCCCGCGGCCGGGTCGGCCCCAGCCCCGCCGCCTCGCTGGAAGCCGGCGCCGACCAGGACGCCCCCCGCCGCCGCATCGCCGCCGAGGCGATCTACGCCGCGGCGCTGTCGGCCGGGCTGGCCTATGGCCCGAGCTTCCGCCGCGTGGTGTCGGTCGCCACCGACGACGACAAGGCGATCACCGTCGAGCTGGCGCCCGAGGCGGCGGACCAGGGGATGTACAGCAGCAGCCATGCCCTGCACCCGACCGCGCTGGACGCCGCGTTCCACGGCCTGTTCCCGTTGTATGACCGCCTCGGCGGCGGTGCGGGCGGTGCCTTCCTGCCCGTCCGCTTCGCGTCGCTGCGGGTGCACGAGACGCGGCCGGTGCATCGGGCCCGGCTGCATCTACGCCGCGCCACCACCCGGTCCCTCCTGGTCGACATCACTTTGCATGACGCCGGGGACGGCATCGTCGCCGAGCTGCGCGGCGCCCGATTCCAGCGCAGCCAGCTGAGCCTGCGGGCCGGCGACGACGTGCTGTATCGCTCGGTGCGCCGGCCCTGGGACGATGGCGAGGGCGGCGCGCTCGCCCTGGCCGATCTCGAACGGGCGGTGGCCGGGCTGCTCGACCGGCACCAGGCCGGCGACGACTGGCTGCTGCTGACCGCCTGGGCGCGGTCGATCGCCCATCGCGCCGTGCGCGCCGTGGCCGGCAGCTCGCGCTTCACCCTCGACCGGCTGCGCCGCAACGGCCGGCTGGCCGCCGCCGCCCTGCCGCAGTTCGAGGCGCTGCTGCGGTTGCTGGCGGAGTTCGGGCTGGCGACGGCCCGGGACGATGCCTGGCAGGTCGCGGCGGCCCGCCTGCCGTCGCCGCAGGCCATCCTGCGGTCGATTCTGGCCGCCCATCCCGGCCGCGGCGCCGAGGTGGCGATGGCCGCGCGGCTGTCGCGGGATCTGGTCGCGGCGCTGCGGACCGGCGAGCCGGTGCGGTTCTCGAAGGGGGTCGAGGCGCATTTCCGCGCGGTCTCGCCACTGCTGGATCTGGCCGCCGAGCTGGTGCGCGAAATGGTCTCCGGCCGCCAGGCCGGGCCGGCGGCGCTGCTGTTGATCGATCCGGAAGGCGACCTGGTCCCGGCGCTGCTGCCGCTGGTCCGCAGCGGCGCGATCACCGTGGCCGTCACCGGGCCGGAGCCCAAGGCGCTGGAGGCCCTGGCCGCCCGCACCCCGCGCCAGGCCGGGCTGCAGATCCTGGAGGAGGACGAGGCCGGCGCGCCGCATAGCTTCGACCTGGCCCTGGCGGTCGGCGGTGCGCGGTCGGCGGAAGAGGCACGGCTGGGGCCGCGCATCGCGGAGCGGCTTCGCCCCGGCGCCCCCGTCGTCACCCTCGACCTGATCCCCGATGCCGTGACCGCCCTGTTGCTCGGCGGCCTGGAGGAAGGTCCGGGGCTGCGGCTGGCTGACGGGCTGGCCCAGGCGGGCTTCCGCGCCGCTTCGCGGCACCAGGCCGGCACATCAGGCGCGGCGGCGCAGCTGGTGCTGTGGGAGCGCTCCCGGGCCACGGCCGACGCCATCGCCGCGCCCAGCCGCACCATCCTGATCCGGCCGCCAACGGTGCCCGGCGCCGACACCGAGCTGCTGGCCGATCTGGGCGACCATCTGCGCCGGCAGGGCCATCACGTCCGGATCGACGAGGCCGCCCCGCCGGTGGGCGGCGACACCGTCCTGCTGCTGCTGATGCTGGACGCCGCGCGCGACCCGGTCGCCTTCCTGACCCAGGCGATCCTGACGGTGCGGGCGCAGCTGGAAGCGGCACAGCAGGGCAAGGCCGGCCACACGCTGTGGCTGGTCGCCCGCTGCGGCAAGGTCAACGGCAAGGCCGATGGCGGCCGCGGCCTGGCCGCCGCGCTGAAGGCGTTCAGCCGCACCCTGGCCAACGAGTATCCCGGGCTGGCGATCCGCTTCGTCGAACTCGCCCCGGTCACGCCGGACGATGTCGCGGCGCCGCTGCTGGCCCGCATCATCGGCGCGGCGACGCTGGACACCGAATTCGAGATCGACCGCGACGGCATCGCGGTCAGCCGGGTGGAACTAGTGCCGCCGGTCCCGCAGGCAGCCGGGACGGAGGATTGGGGCGCCCGCCTCGACCTCGCCGCCCCGGGCAGCCTCGGCCGCATCGGCTGGACCGCCGCCGCGCGTCGGCCCCCGGCGCCGGACGAGGTCGAGATCGAGGTCGCGGCCAGCGGGCTGAACTTCCGCGACGTGATGTTCTCGCTGGGCCTGCTGCCGGACGACTACCTCGAAGACGGCTTCGCCGGCCCGACGCTGGGCTTCGAATGCGCCGGCATCGTCCGCCGCGCCGGTGCGGCGGTGACCGCGCTGCGCGAGGGCGATCGGGTCATGGCCTTCGCCCCGGCCGCCTTCGCCAGCCATGTGACGGTGCCGGCCCAGGTGGTGATGCGGGTGCCGGAGGGCATCGATCTCGTCGCCGCGGCGACCATGCCGGTCGCCTTCATCACCGCCTGGTACGCCCTGGTCCACCAGGCCCGGCTGGGCCGCGGCGAGACCGTGCTGATCCATGGCGCCGCCGGCGGCGTCGGGCTGGCCGCGCTGCAGATCGCCAAGCTGCGCGGCGCCATCGTCGTCGCCACCGCCGGCAACGAGGACAAGCGCGCTTTGGCCCAGCTGATGGGCGCCGACCTGGTGCTGGATTCCCGGTCGCTGGCCTTCGCCGACGAGATCCGCTGGCGGCTGGGCGGCGTCGACGTGGTGCTGAACTCGCTGTCCGGCGACGCCATGCGCCGCAGCCTGCGGGCGCTGAAGCCCTTCGGCCGCTTCATCGAGCTGGGCAAGCGCGACTTCGTCGCCGACACCGCGGTGGGGCTGCGCGCCTTCGCCCGCAACGTCTCCTATTTCGGGGTCGATGCCGACCAGCTGCTGAACGCCCAGCCGTCGCTGACCGGGCGGCTGCTGCGCGACCTCGACCGGCTGTTCGACCAGGGCCGTCTCACCCCCCTGCCCTATCGCGTGTTCGCGTCCGACCGGGTGGAGGATGCGTTCCGGCTGATGCAGGGCGCGGGGCACATCGGCAAGATCGTGATCACGCCGCCGCGCGAGACCCCGGCGCCGCCCGCGGCCGAAGTGCCGTTCCAGGCGCAGGAGACCGGCTTCCACCTGGTCACCGGCGGCACCGGCGGCTTCGGTTTCGAGGCGGCGCTGTGGCTGGCGGATCACGGGGCGAAGACCATCGTCGTCGCCTCCCGCCGCGGCGTGCTGGCCCCGACGGAGCGAGCGAGGGCCGAGCGGCTGGCGGCGCGAGGCATCGCCCTGCTGCCCGAGCGGCTGGATGTCACCGACCGGCCGGCCTGCGAGAGGCTGCTGGCCGCGCTGGAGCGCCGGCACGGCCCGCTGCGCGGCATCATCCACGCCGCGATGGTGCTGGATGACGGGCTGGTGCGGGACCTCGACGCGTCGCGTATCGCCTCGGTGCTGGCGCCGAAGATCACCGGCGCGATCCATCTCGACCTGGTCAGCCGGACGCGGACGCCGGACTATTTCGTGCTGTTCTCCTCCGCCACCACGCTGATCGGCAATCCCGGCCAGGCCAACTACGTCGCCGCCAACGCCTATCTCGAGGAGCTGGCGCGCACCCGCCGCGCCCAGGGGCTGCCGGCCCTGGCGGTGGCCTGGGGCGCGATCGCCGATGCCGGCGTGCTGGCCCGCGATGCCGCGATGGGCGACGCCCTGAAGCGCCGGCTCGGCCGGTCCTCGCTGAAGGCGGCAGAGGCGCTGGACCATCTCGGCCGCCTGCTGGCCCGGCCGGCGGGCGCGGTCGAGGATGCGGTGGTGGTCTGCGCCCGGATCGACTGGCAGGCGGCGACCCGCGAGCTGCCGATCCTGACCACGCCGCGCCTGTCGCAGGTGGCCGACCGCCGCCGCGGCGAGACGGCGGAGGCGGAGGTCGACCTGGCCGCCATGATCGCCGGCCGGACCGAGGCCGAGGCGCTGGGCGTCGTCACTGCGACCATGCTGGGCGAGATCGGCCGCATCCTGCGCATGCCGCCCTCCGAGATCGACGCCGACCGCCCCTTCGCCGAGCTGGGGATGGATTCGCTGATGGGGCTGGAGCTGGATGCGGCGATGCAGAACCGCTACGGCATCGACCTGCCCTTCCTGTCGATCGGCGCCGGCCTCAGCCTGAACGACCTCGGCGCCAAGATCGTGGCCCGGCTGCGCGGTGGTGCCGAGGCTTCGGCCGGCCGCGAGGAGGCGCCGGAGACCGCGGAGGCGCAGCTGCTGGCCAAGCACATGACGATCGATCTGGACGTGGAGAGTACCGGGATGGTGCGCGAACGGGCGAAGACCACGCGGCGGGTGCTGGGATGACCCGGCCCCAGCAGAGCGGGCGCCTGTCCGCCGCCGCGCTGCGCTCGCTGATCAGCGAGGTCCGCGACAAGGCGACCACCGCCGCGGTGCCGCTGCCCGCGGCCGAGCCAAAGCACTACGACACCGACTTCGAGACCCTGCCCGGGTTCGAGGCCCTGCGGATGCAGCGCGCCGCGGCGGACCTGCTGGGCATTCCCAGCCCGTTCTTCCGCACCCATCAGCAGCGCGCCGGGGCGCTGTCGCGGATCGACGGCCGCGAGATCGTCAACTTCGCCTCCTACGACTATCTCGGCCTCAACGGCCATCCTGCCGTGGCCGCCGCGGCCAAGGCGGCGATCGACGACTACGGCACCTCGGTGTCGGCCAGCCGGCTGGTGGCGGGCGAGCGCCCGTTCCATGCGGCGCTGGAGCGGCGGCTGGCAGAGTTCCACGGGGTCGAGGACGCCGTCACCTTCGTCAGCGGCCACGCCACCAACGTCGCCGCCATCGGCCAGATCATGGGGCCGCAGGATTTGGTGCTGCACGATGCGCTGATCCACAGCAGCGTGATCACCGGCACCCAGCTGTCCGGGGCACAGCGGCGGTCGTTCCCGCACAACGATCTCGACACGCTGGAGGCCCTGCTGGCGGCCGAGCGCGACCGGTTCAAGCGCGTGCTGGTCGTGGTCGAAAGCCTGTATTCGATGGATGGCGACACCATCGACCTGGCCCGGCTGGTCGCGATCAAGCAAAGCTTCGGCGCCTGGCTGATGGTCGACGAGGCGCATGGCCTGGGCGTGCTGGGCCCGACCGGGCGCGGTATCGCCGAGGCCAGCGGCATCGACCCGCGGCAAGTCGATCTGTGGATGGGCACGCTGTCCAAGACCCTGGCCTCCTGCGGCGGCTACATCGCCGGGTCGGCGCCGCTGGTCGAGTACCTGAAGCTGATGGCGTCGGGCTTCGTCTACAGCGTCGGCCTGCCGCCGCCGATGGCGCTGGCGGCGCTGACCGCGCTGGAGCTGCTGATCGCCGATGACGAGGGCCGGGTGGCGCGGCTGCAGGCCAATTCCCGCCACTTCCTGGATCGTGCCAAGGCCGCGGGCCTGGACACCGGCCTGGCCGAGGGGCACGCGATCATCTCGATCATCCTGGGGGATTCGGTGAAGGCGGTGCTGCTGTCCAACCGGCTGCTCGAGCGCGGCATCAACGCCTCGCCGATCGTGCATCCGGCGGTGCCGGAGAAATCCGCCCGGCTGCGCTGCTTCATCACCGCGGAGCACAGCCGCGACCAGATCGACCGCGCCATCGCGATCCTCGCCGAGGAACGCGACCGGCTGGACCGCGAGCCGTCGCCGCTGGAACGGCTCGGCGCAGCCGCGTTCAAGCCGCCGGGGCGTCGATCTCGAATCTGAGGAAGCGGTCGATGAAGGCGGCGCGGACCGACCGCGGCGCCAGCCGTCCCAGCCGGATCAGCCACACCAGCGGCCAGGGAAACGCCACCCAGGCCCGGCCACGGGCGACGCGACCGGCGATGTGGGCGGCAGCCCGATCCGCGCTCCATTCGAACGGCCGGGCGCCGCGATAGGGCCCGCTCATTCCGGTGGCGACATAGCCGGGGCAGACGATGGTGACGCGGATGCCGTCGCGCCGCAGCCAGGCCAGCAGCGCCTCGCCCCAGGCCACCAGCCCGGCCTTGGAGGCGGAATAGGCCGGCTGGTCCGCCAGCGGCATCAGCGCGGCCAGCGACGCGATCAGCACGATGCGGCCGGCGCGGCGGCCGCGCATCGGCTCGATCAGCGGCGACACGGTGGCGATCGCGCCTTCGAGGTTGATTCGGAGCTGGGCCAGGACCGAGGCGTCGGGTTCGGTGCGCCGCCCCGGCGCCAGCCCGGCCTCGACCCCGGCATTGGCGATCACCACCGCCACCGGATGGCGCGCGTCGAAGCCGCGGATGAAGTCGCCCAGCCGTTCGGTCTCGCGGACGTCGATCTCGGCCGTCTCCACCGTCGCACCGCGCTGGCGGCAGGCATCGGCGACCTCGGTCAGCCGGGCGGCATTGCGGCCGACCAGGCCCAGCGCCACCCCCGGCGCCGCATAGTGCCGGGCCAGCGCCGCGCCCAGCCCGTGCGACGCCCCGGTCACCACCACCGCCCGGGTCATCCCGCCTCTCCGACCTTGGTCGCCGCCCAGGCCGCATCCTGCTGCGCCAGCGGCCGGACATCGCCGTCGACGATGCGGCGGCGGGCGCCGGCGACCGCGAGGTCGAGGCCCGGCCCCGAGAAGAAGCCGCCCGGGATCTGGGTCCGCGCCACCACCACGCGGCGGAAGGCGTCCAGCAGGTCGGGCCGCGGCGGCGCCCCATCGGCCCAGAAGCGGTCGAGCGCGCCCTGGAAGGTCAGGCCGGACAGGTCGAACACGGCGGTGCCCAGCGCCTTCACCGGCTTGCCCCGCTCCAGCGCGAACAGGCCGACGGTGGAATTGACCACCACCACGCCGCGGGCGCCGTCGACCAGTTGCTGCAGGTCGCCGCCATCGAGAAAATCGACCCGCGCCGCGACCCCGTGCTCGGCGGCCAGCGCCTCGATCTGGCGGCGTTTGCGGCTAGGCCGGAAGTCGAGCGGGTGCAGCTTCACCACCAGGCGGCTGCCGGGATCGGCATAGCGGGCGAAGGAGGCCACGACCTCGCGCGCGGCCGCCAGGGTGTCGCCGTAGCGGGAATGGGTGCGGATCTGGAAATCGGTGTCGAGCTGCAACGGGTGCAGGTAGTAGCGGCCCGCTTCACCCGCAAGCCGCCCCATCACCCGCCGCGCCTCGCGCCGGACCCGCGGCGCCCGAGCGAAGCGCCCCAGCCACCCGGCATATTCCACCAGCGGATGGTCGAGCGCGTGGTGGCGGTAATGCGGGAACACCGGCATCAGCGCGATCAGCCCAACGGTCCACAGCACGTCCCACACCGCCCGGTGCAGGAAATGCGACGGCACCGGCGGCGCGGCCGGCGGCGGATCGATCGTCCGGGCCAGGGCCAGGAACCCGACCGGGGTCCGCGGCAGGTCGGAATGGCCGTTCACACCCCAGACCTCGCGGGTGACCCAGCCGGGGCGGAGATAGCCTTCCTCGAACAGATGCAGCCCAATGCCGCGGCGGCGGGCGAGGTCGACCGCCACGGCGTGGTGCGGTCGGCAGTCGCCGAACAGCACGAGGTCGGTGATCCCTTCGGTGTCGAGGATCCCGGCGCAGAAGCCGCGCCAGGCCTGGAACCGGCCGCGGAAGGCGATGGCCGGGCGGCGCCAGAACACCGCGTCGCCACCGCAGATGTTGATCTTGACGATGCGGGCGCCCGCCTCCTCCAGCGCCATCGCCAGGCGCCGGTGGAACGGGGTTGCCGCCCCCTGCAGGAACAGGAACACCCGCCCCCGCAGGCGCCCCGCGTCAGGGCCGGTCGTGGCCCCCGCCGCGACGGGGGCCACCGGGGCTTCGGCCACCCGCGCCGCAGGGGCGAACGGGCGGCCGGCTCGCCCGCTCACGGTCATCGCTCAGAACGGGATGCGGGCGTAGACGTCGCCCGACACCGGCCAGTGCGCGTCGTCGAAGGACACCGACTGCGCCACCGGGAACGCATCGAACAGGGCACGCCCGTCATAGCGCAGCGGCTGCCAGGTCTCGTCGATCCAGGTGATCACGTCCTCCCACGGCGTCTCCAGGCTGCGGTCGCGGCAGAAGGCGATGACACCCGGCTTGCCGACGCCGGCGTAGAAGTCGCGGATGCGGTGGTCGATCCGGTTCTCGGCGTCGTCCACGTCGAGGATCAGCCGGCCGCCCTCATAGGTGCCGAACCAGCCGCAGGGCACGCCGTAGGTCTCGGCGATCACCATGCCGTGCAGGCTGGTGGAGATGATCCGCCGGCACGACACGATCTCCTCGACCTTGGCGGCGAAGGCGTCGACCTTGGGCGCGGTGTAGGTGTTGATCAGCCGGATCGACCCCGCCAGGCTGGGCGGGATGTTGTAGCGCTTCAGCGCCTCCTTCACCCCCGATTCCGGGTCCATCGAGGTCAGCTCGGAGATGTGCAGGATCACGCCGAGGTCGTGGGTCTTCTTGACATGGCCCATCGGCATGATGCGCGGCAGGAACCACACCGGGTCGCCGAACACGTCGGGCACCTTGATGC
Organism: Inquilinus sp. 2KB_23; assembly: GCF_052115705.1. Classification (NCBI taxonomy): domain Bacteria; kingdom Pseudomonadati; phylum Pseudomonadota; class Alphaproteobacteria; order Rhodospirillales; family Rhodospirillaceae; genus Inquilinus; species Inquilinus sp. 2KB_23. The sequence goes on from NZ_JBFRHF010000002.1 coordinate 293,765, forward strand.
CCTGGCCGCGCAGCACCTCGGCGGTCTTGCGGCCGCGCACGCCATGCACCACGAAATCGGTGTTCTGCGGCCGGATGTACTGCCGGATCGAGCGGTCGACCGGGTTCAGCGTCGCGTCCATGCCGGTGCCCCAGAAGTGGAGCACGCCGTTCTTCTGAGCATGGCCGATGGTGCCGACCGCGACCATCCGCTCCGAGGCGTCGTCGAAGGCGGCGCGGCGCACCGGCAGGCCGGCGATGGCGGAAACCACGACGGCGCTCAGCGCGTCGCCGAGATTGGCGTGGGGGTGCTCGCTGGTGGTCGCCACCCAGGACAGCGGGACCGACAGCCGCTTCTCGTTGAAGCGCAGCATGGTCTCGAGCCGGTCACGCGACGCCGGCTCGAGCCGGCGGACGGCCGGCGCCGCCACGCGGTCAGGAGCCGGAGCCGGAGCCAGCGCCACCGCGGCCTGCGCCGAGGACGCCATCGGGGCCGGGGACGGGGGTGCGACAGGGGTCGGCGGCTTGGCGGGGGACGGGGTCGAGGGAACGCTCATGGCAGGCACAACCTTCAAGGTTGGAGCGGGCTTGGGGCTGAGCGCCGGCGCTTCGGCCTTGGCGTCGCCAACCCGGGCGAGAGCGACCCGCTTGCGGTCCGCCTTGCGCAGCTCGTCCACCGAATGCTGCAGCACCAGCTTCTGCAGCACCGGATGGTCCCAGACCGTGCCGCCGGCTGCGGCGGCCACGGGCTTGACGTCGAGCGGGAACGCGTTGATCAGCGCGTCCTCGTCGATCCCCACCGGCTCCCACACATCGTCGATGGTTTCGAGCACGTCCTGCCAGTCGGTCTCCAGCGCCCGCGGCTGGCCGTAGCTCCAGATCTTCTCCTTGCCGATGCCGGTGTAGAGATCGACGATCCGCAGGTCGGTCGGGCCGTCGGGGTCGAGCTCGGTGATGGTCAGCCCGGGCTCGGTGCCGGCCGGCGAGAAGTACAGGCAGGGAATGCCATAGCTTTCGGCGATGACCATGCCGTGCAGGCTGGTGGAGACGATCCGCCGGCAGGCCAGGATCTCGTCCATCTTGTCCTGCAGCCCGCCGATGCCGATCGGCGTGACCGTGCTGATCAGATGCACCCGGCCCTCGAATTCGGCCGGGATCTGGAAGCGCTTGTATTCCGGCCGCGGATGCGCCTCCAGCGCCCGGTCCGCCAGTTCGGACAGGTGCAGGATGACGCCGAGATCCCACTTCTTCTCGATCTTGGGCTTGTAGAAGCGCGGCAGCAGCCAGACCGGGTCGCCATAGACGCCGCCGCTGGTCCGGCCGCCGAGCAGCCGGGCCGAGACCGGGCCGCGGGTCGCCGGCACGTGGAACAGCGATTCCGGCGGCACGGTGAACCGCGCCCGCTCATTCATCGGCGCCGACGGGTTCTTCCAGTTCGAGCAGCCGGTGCCCCAGAACCAGACCTCGCCGCCCTCGAAGCCGTGGCCGATGGTGCCGACGGCCCCCATGCGGACGGAGCGGGACTTGGTCGGGATGCGCTCGATGTCGAGGCCGGACAGCAGGGCGACCATCACCGGGCTGAGCGCGTCGCCGAAGTTGAGGTAGTCCATCTCCTTCGTCGAGCCGGCCCAGGAGAGCGGGATCTGTCCCGCATCGCGGGTGGCCCGCAACAAGCTGTTCATCATGCGCCTCGTCCACTTCGATAGGGTCGATGTCGGGTCATGGGGCCGGGCAGACGCCCGGAAGTCGGCAGTTGCCCGGTCAGGCCCGGTTGGGCAGCGGGCGCCCGCGCAGCGCCGCGACCATGCGCCGGAGCGGGCTTTCCGCCTGTGGGGTCTCGGCCGGTCGGGCTTCCGCGTGCAGCCGGACATGGGCGTGGGAACGGTGCTGCAGCGGGATCTGTTGCAGCACCGGATGGTCGAACACCGTCCCCGTCCCGCTCGGCTGCAGCGGGTTCAGGTCCAGCGGGAACGCCTCCAGCAGCGGCGTGGTGTCGAAATCGGGCTGCTGCCAGGCCGTATCGATGGCCGCCATCAACGCCGGCCAATCCGTCGGTTCGCGGCGCGGCTGGCCGTAGAGCGGGATGCTGCTGCGGCCGAGGCCGCGATAGAGGTCGACGATCCTGAGGTCGAGCGTGCCGTCGGGGTCGAGCTCGGCCGTGTGCAAACCACGCGGCGCCCGGGGCGAGAAGTACAGGCACGGGATGCCGTAGCTTTCGGCGAAGACCATGCCGTGCAGGCTGGTCGACACGATCCGCTCGCATTCCAGGATGTCGTCGAGCCGGGCCCGCATGTCGCCGAGGCCGATCGGCGTGACCGTGTGGATCAGCTTGACGTCGCCAGCCAGTTCCTCGGGCACGACATAGCGCAGGTGCTCCGGCTTCGGCCGGACCTCGAACGACCGGTCCTGCAGGTCGGCCAGGTGGATGATGACGCCCAGCTTCCACTTCTTGCGCCGCGGGCCGGGGTAGAATTCGGGCAGCAGCCACACCGGGTCGCCGTAGACCGCCGGGCCGACCGCATTCTCCTCGCCCAGGATGCGGCGCGACACCGGCCCGCGCGTGGCGGTGATGTGCAGCCTGGTGCCCGGCAGCGGCCCGACCGGAATGCGCTGGTCGGCGGGGGCGGACGGGTTGCGGTAGCGCGACGTGCCGGTGCCCCAGACCACGGTCTCGCCGTTCTTGATGCTGTGGCCGATGGTGCCGACCGCCGCCATCCGCAGCCGCGGGGATTCATGGGCGACATGCTCGATCGGCAGCCCCGCCAGCAGCGCGACCATCACCGCGCTGAGGGCGTCGCCGAGATTGACGTAGTCCTGGTCGCGGGTGGCGGCGACCCAGGTCAGCGGGACGACCTCCCGCTGCCGGACGGAGGCGGCCAGGGCGCGAATGGTCTCGTTGCTCGGAACTGCCATCGGTCGCTCGTGATTCCTTCATGCTGCTTTAAGGTTTTAAGCTGGAACCGACACCGATGTCATGCCATTTGCAGTGCGAAATCGCAGTGCGAAGAAAAAAATCGACTCAGCCGGCAAAAACGCGACTTCACGGCGGCGTTCCAATTCCGCAGGAAAATCCGGGACTTCCCGCACTGCGACAGCAGATTCGGTTTTTTGGTCGATCTCCCGGCTCATCCCCGGCCCAGGCGCAAAGACCCGAAACATAAAATCTTCGAAAACTTTCGTGCGACATCTGGCCCCGTCGTCCTGTCCTGGTTTATAGCCATCCTGGGGATGGGGAAGACCCACCCCGGGAACGGGGGAGCCGACCCAAGATCACGCAGAAGCGAGACCGCGCATGCAGATCCGACACCTGGCCCGACACCTGCTCCCCGCCCTGGTCGCCACCGCGGCCGGCTTGGCCGCAGCGCCTCCGGCGCAGGCCCAGATGACCTCCGACAAGCTTTCGGACTTCATGATCATGGATGTCTGCGTCGACCAGCACGACCGGGTGCTGGCGGACCAGGTGCCGGGCGACCCCGGCTGTTCGCGGCGGCGCAACATCCGGGCGGGCGAGGCGATCCCCTATCACCTGCACAACTATCCCAGCCCGGGCAGCCCCTGCCCGCAGCGGCTGGGGACGGTGTCGAAGGACAACATCCCGGTCACCAAGGACGGCGTCACCCGCATCATCAGCTTCTACGACCGCGGCGTCGACCACAGCTGCCCCGACGCCGATCCCGACGCGCCCAGCTTCGGCAAGCTCGATGCCGGGCGCGAGGGCGGGTCGGTGCAATGGGCCGACGACCGCTACGGCTACATCATGGGCAGTTGGAGCCCGGTCGCCCTGTCCTACTGGCTGACGCCGTCCTGCGAAGCGACGCCCGACACCTCCGGCCGCTTCCGCTACGGCTGGGTGATCGCCCCGGCGACGCTGCCGCCCGAGGGCAGCGGCGGCTTCGCGGTGTTCCAGAGCAAGCTGGTCAACACCAAGGGCGGCGCCGAGCCGGCCGCCGGATGCCCGAAGCGCTACAACAAGCCGTTCACCCTGTGGATGCATGACGGCTTCACCTACAAATCCGGCCACGCCATGGACAGTTTGATCTCGCTGCGGTTCTCCAGCTCGAGCCGGGACGGCGACGGGCCGGGCCCGGCCACCCAGGTCGAGATCACCTACTGGACCAAGGAGTTCGGGCTGACCCGGTGGGAGAAATGGGCGCGCGGCGACTGGGTGCATCCGCGCAGCCTGGTGGCGGCCGACAAGCTGGGCCGGACCCTGTTCTCGCGCGACACCTGCAGCCGGCCCTATGCCTTCCACGCCAGCCCGGCGCCGGGGCTGGCCATCAGCGACACCGAAGCCAAGGGCGACTACAGCCGGGTGCTGACCGACACCCGCACCGGCGAGGCCCAGACCTGGCACATGTCGCTGTGCAGCGACTACACCAATGTCGTGAAGGATGCCCAGGGCGGACTGATCCCATCCTGGGGCCAGGCCATCAGCGACATCTTCTGGGCTGAGTAGTCCCGCGGGCGAGACCTGCTCGAAATCCCACCCCCTTCGCCGTCATTGCCGCGAAAGCGGGAATCTCCGTCCGACCAAAGCGTTGCGAGATCCCCACTTTCGCGGGGATGACGGATTGGGGGATTTCGAAAAGGAGGGCGGCGGGGCCGGCCGCTCAGAGACCGTTTGGAAACGCGCTGGCGTGAGTCGGCTGGTGGCGGTTGCGAGAACCGGAGCGCAGCGGGCATCTGGTCTCGTCGAGCACCGGAAGCCGAGGGGCCGCCGTCAGCCGGCCGCGCCGGCGCGTTTCCAAGCGGTCTCAGGGCCGCGACCCGTCGTTGCGCGGATCTTCCGACCGCCGGCCGGCTTTCGCCCGGGCCTTCACCCGATCATGCCGCAGGCCGGCCGGCGCGCCGCGACGGTGCAGGCGCCGCGTCCGCCCGGTGGCCTCACGGCCGCGCTCGTCGTTCAGCCAGGTCGTCGGGCTGCGATCGGCGCCGTCCGGCTTCGGCGGCGCCAGCCGGCGGCGCCAAGCCAGCCGCTCCTGATGCGACGCCGGCGGCGTCATGGGATAGCCGGGCGGCAGCCCCCAACGCCGGCGATACTGGATCGGACTGAGGCCGTGCCGGGCTGAGAGATGGCGCCCGAGATCACGGCAGATGCGGCCGTCCTCGAGGCAGACCAGGAAGCCGAGTCCGATGGTTTCGTGGGGAAGCACTGGTGGAGCCTTCGGGGCTTCGGCCGTCATTACGCCGCGGCCGGAAGGCTGGGAGTCCGAAATCTGCAATCCGGCGGCCAGGTCCTCCAGTGTCGCCATGATCTTCAGCATCAGCAGAGGATCTTCCGGCAAGGCCTCGCCCCGGCCCGACTGGAACGCCCGGGCGATGTCCCGCGCGCAATCATGGCGATGCTTCATGATATCTCGAAGATCGGCATCCGATCCGGCATGATCCCGGCTCGCCTCGCGGGTCGTTTCATCAAGCTGATCAGACCGCATTCATCTATCCCTCCGACGCACAGCGTAGATGCCGGCCCACCCATAGAGGAATCATTGTCGATGAACGCTTGATGAAAGCGTTACCGCCGCCAACCCAATGATCCCATGGTCGGCCGGCTGGCCAACATGGTTACCCTCCCCCATAAAGCATTGTCATTGATTGCAACACTGACGTGCATACTCGGATATTATACATCCGAATCGCGAAATCAGCCTACCAGCAAGCGCCAGACAGGTTAATCCTTAAAAACTATTGTGGAATACCATTTTAAATGGTCAAGGCCTGAATCTGCCCTCGGATCGGCCGGAATGTCGCAGCCGCGAAGGATTCCAAAAGTACAGAACCCAGGCTCACTGCCCTCCAACCTTCGCAGGAAACAATCCCACGCAGAAACCGAGGCGATCGGGTCGATAATATCCGGATTTCGATGAAAACACCGGCGAAATCTTTACGATTCGCCCGGCACACCTGTTCCGCACCAAATGGCTGCGGTGATTCGCCATCCGCTCACAACCCCTGGGTTGCAGATCGAGCGCACCAACGGCCTATCGATGGTCGCAGGGGCATCCCATCAACCCTTTCCACGCGCATATCTGGTCCCGCGACTTTATCATCTTGCGGAATTGGAGCGAAACATCCTAAAATTGCATTTAGATTCTTCGCCATCCGATGGAGGGAGGCGGTCTGAATCCTTGGCGACGCTTGTATAGCCGCGTATCGCCCGGACGGATCGCTAACTAAGAAAGATTATCATGGCACGCCCAAGCGAAACCGAGATCCTGAGGTTCACCAAAGAAATTGTCGTCGCCCATGTTTCGCGCAACACGCTCGATAGCGAGAGCCTCCTCGACCTGATCCGCAACGTGTACACAACCCTCAGCGGGACCCAAGGTTCCGCCTCGGATGCGGAATTCGAGTCCGATGCCGCCAACCTCAACGGTGCTGCCGGCCATGGCGAAGATCTCGCCGCCGCGCTGACGGCCGCGACGCCGGTGGCGGTCGCCGCGCCGGCCGCCCCGCCGGTTCCCGCGGTGCCGGTCGAAGATTCGGTGACCGCGGACTACATCGTCTGCCTCGAAGACGGGCGCCGCTTCAAGACCATGAAGCGCTGGCTGCGCGCGACCTACGGGCTGACGCCGGAGCAGTACCGCGAGAAGTGGAACCTGCCGCAGGACTACCCGCTGACCGCGCCCAATTACACCAAGGCGAAATCCGCCGACGCCAAGCGGCAGGGCCTCGGCGCCGGCCGTCCGGCCCGCGCCTCCCGGCCCGCCCGCCCCGGCCGGCAGCGCGCCGTCCGTCCGAGCGAGAAGAAGACCAAACGCTGAAAGCCTGCGGACGCCGGCGGCCATCCGCGCCGGCTTCCCCGCGCAGCACCTGATGATGCCCCGTCGGCGGGATGCCGGCACGACCCCGCCTCTCTCGAGGGCGGATCGGACTCGACATAGCCGAGCGATGTTCTATATTTGTTCGTGATCGAACCTCGGCGATTCGGACAGGTCATGGGGCATATCCAGCAATTGGCCTTCGCGCTCGGCCCGATCGAGGCGAAGGCGGCAACGCCAGCCCGGCCGCGGCGAACGGATCGGGCCATCCGGACGGCGGCCGAGCCGGCCCAGCCATCGTTGCCGGTCGCAACAGCGCTGCCGGTCGCGCCGGCCCCATCCCCTCCGCTCCTGACCGCGGCGCCTCCATCTCCCGCGCGCATGCCTCCCGCCACCGTCCCGGAGCCGCCGGCGCGGGCCCATCGCGACGACATCCCGATGTCCGACTCCTCGCCCGCGCGGCGGCCAGTTGGAACGGCGCTCTATGTGGTGATGGGATTCGCCCCCAGTCGGGGGCGGCGGCAGACCGGCTGGCAACGGTTGCCGGACCAGGGCTTCCCCAGCCAGCGCCTGGCCGAGGACCACGCGGCGCGGCTGATCGAACGCGGCCGGGCCACCGGCACGGTGGTGGCGCGCCAGATGCTGAGCGCGGAGGCCGATGCGGAGGACGAGCCGGTGATCCTGACCCGACAGGGGGATCTGCCGGAAGATCTGCTCGACGCCTGACGTCGCCGGCATCGTCGGATCCCATCTGTTTCCAAAATCGATCACATGTCGCAATTGCCATCCGATCCGTTTGGTATTTTTGCAATATTATTCCAAAATCCGCTCCAGACCCGACCTTCCGATGACGGAATCTCGTGATTCCGTTCCCAATATCCAAAATACTTGTGGCCATCACGAATGCAGGCGTCGGCGGACACAGCCGTTGACTTGCGTTTCGCAGCATAAATCCATGCGGCCCGGATGCATCCGATGGCCAGTATTTCATTGGGCACCTGACCGTTCTTATCATCCCGTCGAATCATCCCCCTCCTCAAGTGCCGGCAAAACCAAACGCGATGGCGAAAGCGGCAGAACCAAGCCCCCTGCGCGCCGACGACAATCATCGGACAAAGGGATTCCTGCTTCCGCAAGAACGGGCGCTTGGCGTATGGAGACATTACGCCGCCGGGCCGCGTGGCCCGGCTGGAATGTCGAGGTTCGGGGCTGGCCCCCGCCGAGATCCGCCGCGTTCGACGGCGGAGAGTGCCTGCGTGTTTCGCGTGGGCATCGAACAGGAGAAGGCATAGGGAATGCTCAAGAAGTATCTGACGGCAACGGCGGCGAGCGTCTTGGTTCTCGCGGCCGCGGCATACGCCCCTTCCGCATCGGCCCAGGCCAAGGAAGAGGTCGAGGTCATGCATTGGTGGACCTCCGGCGGCGAGGCGGCGGCGCTGAACGTGCTGAAGGACCAGCTGCAGAAGGAAGGCGTGTCATGGAAGGACGCGCCGGTGGCCGGCGGCGGCGGCGATGCGGCCATGACCGCGCTGCGGGCGCGGGTCACGGCCGGCGACAAGCCGACCTCGGTCCAGTTGCTCGGCACCGCGATCCACGACTGGGCGGAACAGGGCGTCCTGGCCGACTTGACCCCGCTCGCCACCCAGGAGCATTGGGCCGACCACATCCCGCCGGCGATTGCGGCCTTCTCGACCTATGACGGCAAGTGGGTTGCCGCCCCGGTCAACATCCACCGCACCAACTGGCTGTGGATCAACAAGAAGCTGCTCGACAAGGTCGGCGGCAAGGCCCCGACCAACTGGGACGAGTTCCAGGCCCTGGCCAAGCAGTTCAAGGACGCCGGCGTGACGCCGCTCGCCCATGGCGGCCAGCCCTGGCAGGAATCGACGATTTTCGACGCCATCGTCGTCTCGGTCGGCGGCAACGACTTCTACAAGAAGGCGTTCGTCGACCTCGACCCCGACGCGCTGGGCGGCGACACCATGCAGAAGGCGTTCGACCAATTCCGCGTGCTGCGCGGCTGGGTCGACCCCAACTTCTCCGGCCGCGACTGGAACCTGGCCTCGGCCATGGTGATCAACGGCGAAGCCGGCATGCAGGTGATGGGCGACTGGGCCAAGGGCGAGTTCATCAAGGCCGGGCTGAAGCCGGGCATCGATATCGTCTGCGTCCCCTATCCCGGCAGCGAGAAGGCGTTCCTGTTCAACGCCGACCAGTTCGCCATGTTCAGCCTGGACGACAAGACCCGGCAGGACGCACAGCTGAAGCTGGCCAGCGCCATTGAAAGCCCGAGCTTCCAGGAGAGCTTCAACTTGGTGAAGGGCTCGATCCCGGCCAACACCGAGGTCAAGCCGGACAAGTTCGATCCCTGCGGTCAGAAGTCGATGGCCGACCGCGATGCGTTCAAGACCACGGGCGGCATGCTGCCCAGCCTGGCGCATGGCCACGCGGCCCCGGCCGCGGTGAAGGGTGCGGTCTACGACGTGGTCACGAATTTCTTCAATTCGAACCAGTCCTCCGCCGATGCGGCGAAGGCCCTGGTGGCCGCGGTCGCACTCGCGAAGTAGGCGACATCGGGGGCCGTGGCGTTCGCGGCCCCCGCTTTCCGTCCAGCCCCGTGCCTCGACCCCGCTGGCCCCGCCGCCGGGACCGGTCGAGGCGCACCCCATTCAGTCCACCAGTGCCGAGGGCCCGCCGATGGCCGTGATCTCCGAATCTGCGAAGGCGGGTCGACGATCCCCATTCGATTGGCTCCAGACGATCCTTCCCAAGCTCGTTCTGGCGCCGTCTTTCGCCGTGACCATCCTTTGCGTCTACGGCTTCATCCTGTTTACGCTGTACCTGTCCTTCACCGACTCCTCCCTGATGCCGAAATTCAACTGGGTCGGGCTGCTGCAGTACGAGAAGCTGTGGGCCGATCCGAAATGGTACATCTCGCTGGCCAATCTCGGGATCTATGGCGGCCTGTACATCTGCATCAGCACCGCCATCGGCCTGATGCTGGCGATCCTGCTGGATCAGCGGATCCGGATCGAGGGGGCGCTCAGGACCATCTACCTCTACCCGATGGCGATCTCCTTCATCGTCACCGGCACCGCCTGGAAGTGGGTCCTCAACCCGGGCCTCGGCCTCGACAAGCTGATGCACGATCTGGGCTGGACCAGCTTCAGCTTCGACTGGCTGATCAACAGCGAGATGGCGATCTACACCATCGTCATCGCCGGCGTGTGGCAATCCTCCGGCTTCGTCATGGCGATGTTCCTGGCGGGGCTGCGCGGGGTCGACAGCGACATCCTGAAGGCCGCCGCGATCGACGGCGCCACCCTGCCGCAGACCTACCGGCGGATCATCATCCCACTGATGCGGCCGGTGTTCCTGTCGGCCTTCGTGGTCTCGGCCCATCTCGCGATCAAGAGCTTCGACCTGGTCAAGGCGATGACGGATGGCGGCCCGGGCACCTCGACCTGGACGCCGGCCGTCTACATGTACACGACGACCTTCACCCGGAACCAGATGGGGCTGGGCGCCGCCAGCGCCGTGATCATGCTGGCGACCATCAGCGCGATCATCGTGCCGTACCTCTATTCCGAGCTGCGGGGTGGCCGCCGTGACTGAAGCCTCGATCATGGTGCCCGGCCCGCGCTCGCCCCTGTCGGTGGTGCTGCGCTGGGTGCTGTTCCTCATCCTCGGCGTATTCGCGCTGATCTACCTGTTTCCGCTCTTCGTCATGGTCGTCACCTCGCTGAAGACGCTGGACGAGGTGCGCTCCGGCAACCTGCTGTCGCTGCCGCAGGCCCCAACGGTCGAGCCCTGGATCAGCGCCTGGAGCACCACCTGCGTCGGGCTGACCTGCGAGGGGCTGAAGGGCTATTTCCTCAACTCGATCCTGATGACGGTGCCGGCGGTGGCGATCTCGGCCGTGCTCGGCGCGCTGAACGGCTACGTCCTGACCAAGTGGCGGTTCCGCGGCGACGGCATCGCCTTCGCCCTGATCCTGTTCGGCTGCTTCATCCCGTTCCAGATCGTGCTGCTGCCGATGGCCAAGACGCTGGGCCTGCTGGGCCTCGCCTCCTCCACGCCAGGGCTGATCTTCGTCCATGTGGTCTACGGGCTGTGCTTCACCACGCTGTTCTTCCGCAACTACTACGCCGCTTTCCCGGACGATCTGGTGAAGTCGGCGATGATCGACGGCGCCGGCTTCTTCCGCATCTTCTGGCGGATCCTGCTGCCGAATTCGATCCCGATCATCGTGGTCACGGTGATCTGGCAGTTCACCAACATCTGGAACGACTTCCTGTTCGGGGTGTCGTTCGCCGGCGGCGGCAGCGCCATGCCGGTCACGGTGGCGCTGAACAACATCGTCAACAGCTCGACCGGCGTGAAGGAATACAACGTCCACATGGCCGCGGCGATCATCGCCGCGCTGCCGACGCTCGTCGTCTATGTGCTCGCCGGCCGCTACTTCGTGCGCGGCCTGATGGCGGGCGCGGTGAAGGGATAACCGCATCATGGCTTCGCTCACGATCCAGAACGTCATCAAGCGCTACGGCGCGATCGAGATCCTCAAGGGGATCAACATCGACATCACCGACGGCGAATTCCTGGTGCTGGTCGGCCCGTCCGGCTGCGGCAAGTCCACCCTGCTGAACATGATCGCCGGGCTGGACACCGTGTCGGACGGCACCATCGCCATCGACGGCCAGCGGGTGAACGACCTGCACCCGAAGGACCGCGACATCGCCATGGTGTTCCAGTCCTACGCCCTGTACCCGAACATGACGGTCGAACAGAACATCGGCTTCGGCCTGGAGATGCGCGGCGTGCCGAAGAAGCAGCGCGACGAGGCCATCGCCAGGGTCGGCGCCCTGCTGCAGATGGAGCATCTGCTGAAGCGCAAGCCCAGCCAGCTCTCGGGCGGCCAGCGCCAGCGCGTGGCGATGGGCCGGGCCCTGGTCCGCGACCCCAAGGTCTTCCTGTTCGACGAGCCCTTGTCCAACCTCGACGCCAAGCTGCGGGTCGAGATGCGGACCGAGATCAAGAAGCTGCACCAGCGGCTGAAATCGACCATCGTCTACGTCACCCACGACCAGATCGAGGCGATGACGCTCGCCACCCGGATCGCGGTGATGCGGGCCGGCGAGCTGCAGCAGCTGGGCACCCCCCGGGAGATCTACGACACCCCGGCCAACACCTTCGTCGCCGGCTTCATGGGGTCGCCGCCGATGAACCTGATCAAGGCCAAGGTGGTGGACAGGAACGGCGGACCGCACGCCGCGATCCACCGCCTGCAGGACGAGGAGATCGTGCTGCCGCTGCCTGGCATCGCCGGGCTGCGCGGCGCCGCCGGCCGCGACATCATCCTGGGCCTGCGGCCGGAGAACATCACCGACCCGCAGAGCGCCATCACCGGCACCGGCCCGTCGCTGGAGAGCGACTGCCTGATCGAGGTGACGGAGCCGACCGGCCCGGACCTGATCGCGGTGGTCGAGATGGGCGGCAAGGAGGTGCTGGCCCGGCTGCGCCCCGACGCCGAGGCCCGCGCCGGCCAGCGCAGCCACCTGGTGTTCGACATGGGCAAAGCCGTGGTGTTCGACGCCGGCACCGAAGCGCGCATCTCGTGATGGCGCTTCGCATCGGGCTGATCGGCTATGGCCCCGCCGCCCGGGTCTTTCACGGGCCCCTGATCGCCGCCTGCCCCGGCACCGCCCTGGCCGGGGCGGCGGTACGGAACCCGCAGGCGGTCACCGACGCCCCCGCCGGCCTGCCGATCACGACGGTCGACGCCATGCTGGCCGACCCCACGGTCGAGGCGGTGGTGGTGGCGACGCCGAGCGGCAGCCACCATGCGGTGGCGCGGCAGGCGCTCGAGGCCGGCAAGCATGTCGTGGTCGACAAGCCGGTGACCGTGACCACGGCAGAGGCCGACGACCTGATCGCCCTGGCGGCGGAGCGGCGGCGGGTGCTGACCGTGTTCCACAACCGGCGCTGGGACGGCGACTTCCTGGCCCTGCAGGGCCTGATCTCCGAGGGAAAGCTGGGCACTATCCACAGCTTCGAATCCAACTATGACCGCTTCCGCCCGACGGTGCGGGTGCGCTGGCGCGAACAGGCGGTGCCGGGTTCGGGGCTGCATTACGACCTCGGCTCGCACCTGATCGACCAAGCGCTGGTGCTGTTCGGCCGGCCGGATCTGGTACGGGCGGAGCTGCGCGCCATCCGCCCGGGCGCCGAGGCGGTGGACGACGCCATCTTCACCCTGGGCTTCGGCCGCACCCGCGCCCTGCTGCGCTGCCGCATCCTGGCGGCGGAGCCGAGCCCGCGGCTGGTGGTGCAGGGCGACCGCGCCACCTTCCGCAAGCAGGAGATCGACCCGCAGGAGGACCATCTGCGCGCCGGCACCGCCCCGACCGGGCCGGAGACCGGCTGGCTGACGGTGGGGCAGGAGACCGGCACGCCGCAGCCCGAACGGCTGGCGATCGCCCCGGGCCGCTACGGCGCCTTCTATGACGGCTTCGCCGCGGCAGTGCGCAACGGCACCCCGCCCCCGGTCGACCCGCGCGACGGCCGCGACGTCATCCGCGTGATCGAGGCCGCGATCGAGAGCTCCGCCACGGGTTGCGACGTGCGGCTGGAGTGGTGACCTCCAAGGCTTGAGAGCCCGTCAGTGTCTACCGAGGGTAAATGACGCCCGCAGGACTAATATTTGTGCAGCAAGATTGATGAGGCCGCGAATGATCGATTGGAAGGAAATTAATGATGGAGATACTTGGGAATTATTCGCTCGGGATTTCTTAATCGAACTTGGCTTTGTAATAGATGCCGGACCGGGAAGAGGCGCCGACGCCGGAAAAGACTTACTGGTCAGTGAACAATTGCGAGGCCGTCTAGCGAGCAGAAAATTTACATGGCTGGTGAGTTGTAAGAATTTTTCAATAAGCGGAAAGTCAGTTGGGCCAGACGACGAAACGAACATAACTGACCGAATTCGTCATCATTCAGCTGATGGATTTATGGGATTTTACTCTACGCTACCCAGCTCTCGCTTGATCGAAAGACTACAGGAATTTTCACGGGGAGGGCAAATCGCTGCATATGAGATTTTCGATTCCAAGAAAATCGAAGGCCATTTTGTAGACACAGGGCTGTCAAAGCTGGCACTTCGCTATTTTTCAAACAGCTATGATACGATGCGCCCCATTCAGAAACTTTTTGGAGAATACAAGGACCTTCGATGTGAAGTTTGCGACAAAGATATTCTTATTCTAAGCGTCAGAACACCATATACTGCAAATATAGTTTTTGCAAAAGATTCGGCGTCGTTCCGAGAAAAAACGAAGAAAAAGAAGGTTCAGAGCGTCCATATCGTATGCAAGGGTGACTGCGATCGCCTGTTGCAATCCCGACTATCAGCGCAGGGTTTTTATACCGGATGGCAAGACATAAGTGATTTAGCTAATCCTTTATTTTATCTAGAAAATGTCCTTTCATATATGAACATACTCCATGATAGAAAAGAAGATTATACGGAAGACGCACATGAAAAAATAAAATCTATATACGTAGCCTTATCTCAACGTACGCTTAGAGAAATAACAAAGGAAGATGAAAAGAGATATCGTGACTTGTCTCAAATAAGTGGATTATAATCTCACAGAACACGCTGAAGATCAAAATTTGCAACTGATGGCCATCAACCGTAAATCGGGAGACACGGCTTAATCGGCCGCGATGATCTCGATCTCGACCAGCCAGTCCGAGACCAGGGTCTGCGCCACCAGCGCCGTGGTCGGCACCACATGGCCGTCCAGCGCGGCGATGCGGGCAGCCTGGTTGGCCTCGGCATAGGCCGCGTCGCGCAGGTAGCTGGTGATGCGCACGATGTTGCGCACGGTCATGTCGGCGCTGGCCAGGATGGTGCGGAGGTTCGACCAGACCAGCGCCAGCTGCGCCTCCAGGGTCTTGCCGGGCACGCCTTGCGCGTCCAGCCCCATGGTGCCGGCGACATAGAGGATGCGGTTCGGCTGCCGCACCTCCAGCGCATGGATGTAGTCCGGCGTCGCCGGGTAGATGCCGCGGGTCGGATTGTGCTGGACGGTCTTCATGCTGCCCCCCTTGCTTGATACCCTGCATCGCACCGATCGACTCGGCGGTGCAACTGCCGGCCCTGCCGATGAGGGCCGCGCTTGACACAGCCCGCGCGGTCTTCCGACACTCCGGCCGCCCAAGCGTACAAGAAGGCGGCGGAGACAGGATGATGGATGGCACAGAGGCGAGCCGGCTGACCGGCGGGCCGGATTACCGGCCGCTGGACGAGGCGGGCCTTCGCCCCTATCTCGCCGGGCTGCCGGCAATCCGCGATGCGCTGGGCGGCGACCCCGCCGGCTGGCACGTCACCGAGGTCGGCGACGGCAATCTGAACCTGGTGTTCATCGTCCGCGGCAGCGCCGGCGGGCTGGTGGTCAAGCAGGCCCTGCCCTATGTCCGGCTGGTCGGCGACAGCTGGCCGCTGCCGCTGGACCGCGCCTGGTTCGAATGGCATGCGCTGTCGGAACAGGCGCGGCACGTGCCGCATCTGCTGCCCAAGCTGCACCATTTCGACCCCGCCATGGCGCTGATGGTGATGGAGTGGCTGACGCCGCACATCATCCTGCGCAAGGGCATGATCGCCGGCACCCGCTATCCCCGCCTGGCCGGGCATATGGCGGAGTTCCTGGCCCAGACCCTGTTCAAGACCTCGGACCTCCACGCCCCGGCGGCCGAGAAGAAGGCCAAGATGGCGCCGTTCTGCGGCAACACCGCCCTGTGCAAGATCACCGAGGACCTGGTCTTCACCGATCCCTACCGCATCGCCAAGCTGAACCGCTGGACCACGCCGCAGCTGGACGGCCTGGCGGCGCAGTTCCGCGCCGACGCCGCGGCCAAGGTGGCGGCGCAGGAGCTGAAATGGGCCTTCCTGACCCGGGCCGAGGCGCTGGTGCATGGCGATTTGCACACCGGGTCGATCATGGTGACCGAAACCGACAGCCGCGCCATCGACCCCGAATTCGCCTTCTACGGCCCGATGGGCTTCGACATCGGCGCCCTCTTGGCCAATTTCTTCCTGGCCTATTTCGCTCAAGGAGGCCACGCCACGCCGGCCGATGACCGCAGCGACTACCGCAGCTGGCTGCTGGTCCAGGTCGAGGCGATCTGGAGCGGCTTCGAGAAGCGCTTCCTGGAGCTGTGGCGGGCCGAGGCCAGGGGCGACGCCTTCGAGGCCGGACTGTTCGCCGATGCCGACGGCGCCCTGGCGCTGGACGCCCACCGCAAGGCGACCATGGCCCGGCTGTTCCGCGACACCGTCGGCTTTGCCGGCGCCAAGATGGTCCGCCGCATCCTGGGGTTGGCCCATGTCGCCGACCTCGAGACCATCGCCGACCCGGACCGGCGCGCCGCCTGCGAGACCCAGGCGCTGCGCCTGGCCCGCGCCTTCCTGGTCGAGCGCGACCGCTTCACCGGCCCGGCCGACCTGCGCCATGCGGCCGAGACGATTTACCGTGAGGGCTGAGAGATGAAGATCGACGGGCGTTCCTACCGCACCATCTGGCCGGCCGCCGATGGCTGGCGCGTCGAGATCATCGACCAGACCAAGCTGCCGCACGGCTTCGAGACGGTGGTGCTGGAGAGCGAGGACCAGGCGGCCCACGCCATCCGCAGCATGCAGGTGCGCGGCGCGCCGCTGATCGGCGCCACCGGCGCCTATGGCCTGGCGCTGGCGCTGCACGCCGACCCGTCCGATGCCGGGCTGGCCGGCGCTTATGACCGGCTGCTGGCCACCCGCCCGACCGCGGTCAACCTGCGCTGGGCGCTGGACGATGTCCGCGCCCGGGTCGCCGGCCTGAAGCCGGCGGAGCGGGCGGCGGCCGCCTATCGCCGCGCCGCCGAGATCTGCGACGACGACGTCGCCACCTGCCGCGCCATCGGCGAGCACGGCCTGGCCGTGTTCCGCGACATCTGGGAACGGAGGGGCCGGCCGGACCGCCTGAACGTGCTGACCCATTGCAACGCCGGCTGGCTGGCGACGGTCGATTGGGGCACCGCTCTGGCGCCGATCTACCTCGCCCATGACAGCGGGGTGCCGGTCCATGTCTGGGTCGACGAGACCCGGCCGCGCAACCAGGGCGCCAGCATCACCGCCTTCGAGCTGGGCCGCCACGGCGTGCCGCACACCGTGATCGCCGACAATGTCGGCGGCCATCTGATGCAGCACGGCCTGGTCGATGTCTGCATCGTCGGCACCGACCGCACCACCGCCACCGGCGATGTCTGCAACAAGATCGGCACCTACCTCAAGGCGCTGGCGGCGCATGACAACGGCGTGCCGTTCTATGTCGCCCTGCCCTACACCACGATCGACTGGACCCTGACCGACGGCATCCGCCAGATCGAGATCGAGCAGCGCGACCCGCGCGAGCTGAGCCACATCACCGGCCGCACCGCCGACGGGCGGCTGGAGACGGTGGGCATCCTGCCGGAGGGCAGCCCGGCGGCGAACTGGGCCTTCGACGTGACCCCGGCGCGCTACGTCACCGGGCTGATCACCGAACGCGGCGTCTGCCCCGCCAGCCGCGAAGGCCTGGCCGGGCTGTATCCGGACCGGGCGGCTTGATCACACGAGTCCCCCCTCCCCTTGCGGGAGGGGGCTAGGGGGAGGGGGTTCGAGCCGCATGGGCAGCGCGTCAGGCAGTGAAGCGCACGCGGCCCGTCAGCTCCGGCTGGCAGACGACAAAGCCCTTCATCGACAACCCCCTCCCCCTACCCCCCTCCCGCAAGGGGAGGGGGGACTCCGTTTGGTTTCGACCCTTTGGAATTCATCACAAATCATAACAGGGAGAGCCTCATGACCCGTTTCCTGTCCGCCACCGCCCTGGCCCTGGTGCTGGCCGCCGGCGCGGCGCCGGCCGGTGCCAAGACGCTGGTCTACTGCTCCGAGGGCAGCCCGGAGAACTTCAACCCGCAGATCAACACCACCGGCACCAGCCTGGACGCGTCGGTGCCGGTCTATGACGGGCTGGTGGCGTTCGAGCGCGGCGGCACCAAGGTGGTGCCGGCCCTGGCCGAATCCTGGGACGTGTCCGACGACGGCACCATCTACACCTTCCACCTGCGCCATGGCGTGAAGTGGCATTCGAACGAGAAGTTCACCCCGACGCGCGACTTCAACGCCGACGACGTGCTGTTCTCGTTCAACCGGATGTGGAAGGACGACAGCCCCTACCACAAGATTTCCGGCGGCTCTTACGACTATTTCGGCGACATGGGGATGCCGACGCTGCTGAAGGCGATCGACAAGGTCGACGATTACACGGTGAAGTTCACCCTGACCAAGCCGGAGGCACCGTTCATCGCCGACATGGCGATGAACTTCGCCCAGATCATGTCGGCCGAATACGCCGACGCGATGATGAAGGCCGGCACGCCGGAGGATGTCGACCAGATCCCGATCGGCACCGGGCCGTTCCGCTTCGTCCAGTACCTGCCGGACGCGCTGATCCGCTTCAAGGCGTTCGACCAGGCCTGGAGCGGGCGCGAGAAGATCGACACGCTGGTCTTCGCCATCACCCCCGACGCCTCGGTGCGCTACGCCAAGCTGAAGGCCAATGAGTGCCAGGTGATCCCGTCGCCGAACCCGGCCGACCTGCCGGCGATGGAGAAGGACCCCGACGTCACCGTGGTCAGCCAGCCCGGGCTGAACACCGGCTACCTCGCCTTCAACGTGCTCAAGAAGCCGTTCGACGACGTCCGCGTGCGCCGCGCCATCAACATGGCGGTGAACAAGCAGGCGATCCTCGATGCCGTCTATCGCGGCACCGGCCAAGCGGCGAAGAACCCGATCCCGCCGACCATCTGGTCCTACAACGACAGCATCCAGGACTACAAATACGACCCCGAGGCCGCCAAGAAGCTGCTGGCCGATGCCGGCTACGCCAAGGGCTTCGACACCGACCTGTGGGCAATGCCGGTGCAGCGCCCCTACAATCCGAACGCCCGCCGCATCGCCGAGATGATGCAGGAGGACCTGGCCAAGGTCGGCATCAACGCCAAGATCGTCTCCTACGAATGGGGCGAGTACCGCAAGCGGGCCCAGGCCGGCGAGCACCAGATGGCCCAGCTGGGCTGGGGCGGCGACAATGGCGACCCCGACAATTTCTTCGCCAACATCCTGGGCTGCGATGCGGCGCGGGAAGGCGGCGGCAATATTGCGAAGTGGTGCGATCAGGATTTCGAGAAACTCATCCAGAAGGCCAAGACCACTGCCGACCAGGCCGAGCGGACCAAGCTGTACGAGCAGGCCCAGGTGATCTTCCACGATCAGGTGCCGTGGCTGCCGATCGCCCATTCGGTCGAGTACCAGGCGATCCGCAAGGAGGTGCTGAACTATGTCATCACCCCGGTCCGGCTGCACGATTTCCGCGGCGTCGACATCGCCGAGTAGAGGCGGATTGACATCCTACCCCCCGGTTGCGGTAATCCCCGCAACCTGCGGCGGGGCCGCGCCACCAGGCGAGGCCCCGATCCGCACCAGACCCATCGAGGGAGAGAAACCCCATGTCCCGCTTCCTGTCCGCCACGGCGATGGCGCTTGTCCTCGCCGCGGGGATGGCGGTGTCCGCCGAGGCCAAGACCCTGGTCTACTGCTCCGAGGGCAGCCCCGAGAACTTCAACCCGCAGATCAACACCACCGGCACCAGCTTCGACGCGGCGCTGCCGGTCTATGACGGCCTGGTCGCCTTCGAGAAGGGCACCACCAAGGTGGTCCCGGCGCTGGCCGAATCCTGGGACGTGTCCGACGACGGCACGGTCTACACCTTCCATCTCCGCCACGGTGTGAAGTTCCACACCAGCGCGACCTTCACCCCGACGCGCGACTTCAACGCCGATGACGTGCTGTTCTCGTTCAACCGGATGTGGAAGGAGGACAGCCCCTACCACAAGGTCTCGGGCGGGTCGTACGACTACTTCGGCGACATGGGCATGCCGACGCTGCTGAAGGCGATCGACAAGGTCGACGACTACACGGTGAAGTTCACCCTGAACAAGCCGGAGGCGCCGTTCATCGCCAACATGGCGATGAACTTCGCCGAGATCCTGTCGGCGGAATACGCCGATGCGATGATGAAGGCCGGCACGCCCGAGCAGGTCGACCAGGTGCCGATCGGCACCGGCCCGTTCCAGTTCGTGCAATACCAGCCGGACGCGCTGATCCGCTACAAGGCCTTCGACCAGGCCTGGAGCGGGCGCGAGAAGATCGACAACCTGGTCTTCGCCATCACCCCGGACGCGGCGGTGCGCTACGCCAAGGTGCAGGCCGGCGAATGTCACGTCATGCCGTATCCGAACCCGGCCGACCTGCCGGAGATGCAGAAGAACCCGGCCCTGACGGTGCTGAGCCAGCCCGGCCTCAACACCGGCTACCTCGCCTTCAACGTCACCAAGAAGCCGTTCGATGATGTGCGGGTGCGCCGCGCCGTCAACATGGCGGTGAACAAGGCGGCGATCCTGGAGGCGGTGTACCAGGGCACCGGCCAGGCGGCGAAGAACGCGATTCCGCCGACCATCTGGTCCTACAACGACAGCATCCAGGACTATAAGTACGACCCCGAGGCGGCCAAGAAGCTGCTGGCCGACGCCGGCTACGCCAACGGCGTCGACAGCGACCTGTGGGCGATGCCGGTGCAGCGCCCCTACAACCCGAACGCCCAGCGCATCGCCGAGATGATGCAGGCCGATCTGGCCAAGGTCGGGATCCGCACCAAGATCGTGTCCTACGAATGGGGCGAGTACCGCAAGCGGGCCCAGGCCGGCGAGCACCAGATGGCGCAACTGGGCTGGTCGGGCGACAACGGCGACCCCGACAACTTCTTCAACAACCTGCTGGGCTGCGACGCCGCGCGTGAGGGCGGCTCGAATATTTCGAAGTGGTGCGACAAGGACTTCGAGGCGCTGATCCAGAAGGCCAAGACCACCGCCGACCAGGCCGAGCGGACCAAGCTGTACGAGCAGGCCCAGGTGATCTTCCACGACCAGGCGCCGTGGCTGCCGATCGCGCATTCGGTGGTCTATGAGACCATCCGCAAGGAGGTCACCGGCTACAAGATCATCCCGGTCGGCCTGCACGACTTCCGCGGCGTCGACATCGCGGAGTAAGTCTGGCTGAGCCTGTCGGGGTCGATTGAGACTCCGACGACGCAAGAAACGGGCAGGAAAGTCCAGCGCGGCTTTCCTGCCCGTCTTTTTTTGCCCAGGCGGGATTACGATCCGCAGGGCCACCCCGGAAACCACGGAAAGCCAGGGGCCGACGCCCCGGAATTCCGTCCGTGCCGCGTGAAACGATTCTCTGCGCGCCAGCCCCACCGATCAGTTGACATCCCCCCCGCCCCCTGCGGTAATCCCGTGCAACCCACGGTTTGGGCAATACAGCTATGCGGCAAGCCCAGTCCGAAGGACCATCCATAAGGGGGAGAGTTTCATGTCCCGTTACCTGTCCGCCACGGCGATGGCGCTTGTCCTCGTCGCGGGGATGGCGGTGTCCGCCGAGGCCAAGACCCTGGTCTATTGCTCCGAGGGCAGCCCGGAGAACTTCAATCCGCAGATCAACACCACCGGCACCAGCTTCGACGCCTCCGGCCCGATCTACGACCATCTGATCGAGTTCACCAAGGGCTCGACCAAGACCGAACCCGGCCTGGCCGAATCCTGGGACATCTCGGATGACGGGACGGTCTACACCTTCCACCTCCGCAAGGGGGTGAAGTGGCATTCCAACGAGAAGTTCACGCCGACCCGCGAGTTCAACGCCGACGACGTGCTGTTCACCTTCAACCGGATGTGGAAGGAAGACAGCCCCTATCACAAGGTGTCCGGCGGCTCGTACGACTATTTCGGCGACATGGGCTTCGACAAGCTGCTGAAGTCGATCGACAAGGTCGATGACCACACGGTCAAGTTCACCCTGACCCGGCCCGAGGCGCCGTTCCTGGCCGACCTGGCGATGGAGTTCTCGTCCATCCTGTCGGCGGAATACGCCGATGTCATGATGAAGGCCGGCACGCCCGAGCAGGTCGACCAGGTGCCGATCGGCACCGGATCCTTCCAGTTCGTGCAGTACCAGCCCGACGCGCTGATCCGCTACAAGGCCTTCGAAGGCGCCTGGAGCGGCCGCGAGAAGCTGGACAACCTGGTCTTCGCCATCACCCCGGACGCGGCGGTGCGCTACGCCAAGCTGAAGGCTGGCGAGTGCCAGGTGATGCCGTATCCGAACCCGGCCGACGTGCCGGCGATGCTGAAAGACCCGGCGCTGAACGTGCTGACCCAGCCCGGCCTCAACACCGGCTATCTCGCCTTCAACGTCACCAAGAAGCCGTTCGATGATGTGCGGGTGCGCCGCGCCGTCAACATGGCGGTGAACAAGGCGGCGATCCTGGAGGCGGTGTACCAGGGCGCGGGCCAGGCGGCGAAGAACCCGATCCCGCCGACCATCTGGTCCTACAACGACAGCATCCAGGACTATAAGTATGACCCCGAGGCGGCCAAGAAGCTGCTGGCCGACGCCGGCTATGCCAAGGGCTTCGACACCGACCTGTGGGCGATGCCGGTGCAGCGCCCGTACAACCCGAACGCCCAGCGCATCGCCGAGCTGATGCAGTCGGACCTCGCCAAGGTCGGGATCAACGCCAAGATCGTCTCCTACGAATGGGGCGAGTACCGCAAGCGGGCCCAAGCCGGCGAGCACCAGATGGCGCAGCTGGGCTGGACCGGCGACAACGGCGACCCGGACAACTTCCTGAACAACCTGCTGGGTTGCGACGGCGCGCGGGAAGGCGGCTCGAATATCTCCAAGTGGTGCAACAAGGACTTCGAGGCGCTGATCCAGAAGGCCAAGTCGATCAGCGACCAGGGCGAGCGCACCAAGCTGTACGAGCAGGCCCAGGTGATCTTCCACGACCAGGCGCCGTGGCTGCCGATCGCGCATTCAGTGGTCTACGAGCCGACCCGCAAGGAGGTCACCGGCTACAAGGTCAGCCCGTTCGGCCGCCACGACTTCAGCGGCGTCGACATCACCGAATAATCGGGTTAAGGGGGAGCCGGGCGGGGGAGCAGGGGGATGCTTCTCCGCCCGCGTCTTTTCCGGCCCCCCACCTTCCCCACCTTTTCTGATCTGACGAGATCATGTTCCGCTTCATCCTGACCCGCTTCGCGATGGCGGCTGTGACCTTCCTGGGGATCACCGCCCTCAGCTTCTTCCTGATCCGGGCGGTGCCCGGCGACCCGATCGAGATCCGCGCCGGCGAGCGCGGCATCTCGCCGGAGCGCCATGCCCAGCTGCTGCACGACTACGGCCTGGACCGGCCGGTCTCGGTGCAGTTCTTCTCCTATATCGGCGGCGTGCTGCAGGGCGACCTCGGCGCCTCCACCGTCACCCGGCGGCCGGTGTTCAGCGAGTTCTGGAAGCTGTTTCCCGCGACCATCGAGCTCGGCGTCTGCGCCATGATCTTCGCCGTGGTGTTCGGCCTGCCCGCCGGCATCCTGGCCGCGACCAACCGATCTAGTCCCATCGACCACGGCATCATGGGCGCCAGCCTGACCGGCTATTCCATGCCGATCTTCTGGTGGGGGCTGCTGCTGATCCTGATCTTCTCGGTCGGGCTGGGCTGGACCCCGGTGTCCGGCCGCATCTCGGCCCTGTACTATGTCGAGCCGCACACCGGCTTCATGCTGATCGACAGCCTGATGTCGGACGAGAAGGGCGCCTTCCTCTCGACCCTGCGCTGCCTGATCCTGCCGACCATCGTGCTGGGCACCATCCCGCTGGCGGTGATCGCGCGCATGACCCGGTCGGCCATGCTGGAGGTGCTGAGCGAGGACTACATCCGCACCGCCCGCGCCAAGGGCCTGGCGGTGAAGCGGGTGATCGGTCTGCACGCCCTGCGCAACGCCCTGATCCCGGTCGTCACCGTGATCGGCCTGCAGGTCGGCACCCTGCTGGGCGGCGCCATCCTGACCGAGACCGTGTTCGCCTGGCCCGGCGTCGGCAAATGGCTGGTCGAATCGATCAACCGGCGCGACTACCCCACCCTGCAGGGCGGCGTCCTGATGGTCGCAACCCTGGTGATCGTCGTCAACCTGCTGGTCGACGTGGCCTATGGCCTGCTCGATCCCCGCATCCGGCACGTGAAGTAGGCCGATGACCGCACCCTCCCTGCAAGAGACCCGCCCCGCCGCGGTGGCGACCAAGCCGCCCGGCCCGTTCATCGAGTTCTGGCGCTCCTTCAGCGCCAACAAGGGCGCCCTGGGCGGGCTGATCGTGATCGTGCTGATCGCCCTGGTCGCGATCTTCGCCGGCGTGATCGCGCCGCATTCCCCGATCGACCAGGACCGCACCGCCTTCCTGGTGCCGCCCTTCTGGCAGGCCGGCGGCAACTGGGCCTATCCCCTGGGCACCGACGACATCGGCCGCGACATCCTCTCGCGCCTGATCTACGGCGCCCGGCTGTCGATGATGATCGGGCTGATCGTGGTCACCCTGTCGCTGGCCGTCGGCCTGGTGCTGGGCCTCGTCGCCGGCTTCTTCGGCGGGGTGGTCGACATGGCCATCATGCGGCTCCTGGACATCATGCTGGCCCTGCCCAGCCTGCTGCTGGCGATCGTGATCGTCGCCATCCTCGGCCCCGGCCTGGGCAACGCCATGATCGCGGTGTCGATCGTCACCCTGCCCCACTATTCCCGGCTGATGCGCGCCGCGGTGCTGAGCCAGATCCGAAGGCCCTATGTCACCGCCTCGCGCGTCGCCGGCGCCGGCACCATGCGGCTGATGTTCGCGACCATCCTGCCGAACTGCATGGCGCCCTTGATCGTGCAGGCCACGCTCGGCTTCTCCTCCGCCATCCTCGACGCCGCGGCGCTGGGCTTCCTCGGCCTCGGCGCCCAGCCGCCGACGCCGGAATGGGGCACCATGCTGGCCTCGTCGCTGCAGTTCCTGCAGCGCGCCTGGTGGGTGGTCACCTTCCCCGGCCTCGCCATCCTGATCACCGTCCTGGCCTTCAACCTGCTGGGCGACGGCCTGCGCGACGCGCTCGACCCCAGACTGAAACGCTAAATGGCTCTGAAACGCTGATGCCCCTGCTTGAAATCCGCAACCTGACGGTCGAGTTCCCGGCCGGGAAGGGCCTGTTCCGGGCCGTCTCCGGCCTCGACCTCACCATCGATGCCGGCGAGATCCTGGGCATCGTCGGCGAATCCGGCTCCGGCAAATCCGTCAGCATGCTGGCGCTGATGGGGCTGGTCGCCTTCCCCGGCAAGGTCACCGCCGACCGCCTGGCCTTCGACGGCCACGACCTGTTGAAGATGTCGCCGCGCCAGCGCCGCAAGATCACCGGCAAGGACATGGCGATGATCTTCCAGGAGCCGATGACCAGCCTGAACCCCTGCTTCACCGTCGGCTTCCAGATCATGGAGACGCTGAAGGTGCATGAGGGCGGCAGCCGGCGGGCCCGCCGCGACCGCACCGTGCAGCTGCTGGGCCAGGTCGGCATCCCGGCGCCGGAGACCCGGGTCGACAGCTTCCCGCACCAGCTGTCGGGCGGCATGAACCAGCGGGTGATGATCGCCATGGCGATCGCCTGCAAGCCCAAGCTGCTGATCGCCGACGAGCCGACCACGGCGCTGGACGTCACCATCCAGGCCCAGATCCTGGACCTGCTGGCGACGCTGCAGCGCGACCAGGGCATGGCCCTGGTGCTGATCACCCACGACATGGGCGTGGTGGCCGAGACGGCGCAGCGGGTCAACGTGATGTATGCCGGCGAGCTGGTCGAGGAGCGCATGGTCGACAGCCTGTTCACCCGGCCGCGCCACCCCTACACCGGCGCCCTGCTGGAGGCGCTGCCGGAGCGCAGCACCGGCCACCGCCGCCTGCCGACCATCCCCGGCGTGGTGCCGGGCCCCTATGACCGGCCGCAGGGCTGCCTGTTCAACCCGCGCTGCCGCAACGTGCTGGACCGCTGCCGCGGCCAGCACCCCGAGATCGTGCCGGACCTGGACGGGCGGACCCGCTGCTTCAACCCCATCGCCAAGCCCCTCGAGGAGGTCCGCGCATGACCGCGGTGGTCGAAGCGCGGCATCTCAGCCGCTTCTACGAGGTCAAGACTTCGCCCTTCAAGCCGCCGAAGATCCTGCGGGCGGTGAGCGACATGTCGTTCACGCTGGAGCCGGGCAAGACCCTGGCGGTGGTGGGCGAATCCGGCTGCGGCAAGTCCACCCTCGCCCGGGTCGTGACCATGATCGAGCAGCCCAGCGAGGGCGACCTGACCATCGACGGCATCCCGGTCGCGACCGCCGACGCCGCCCAGCGCCGCCGCCTGCGCAGCGCGGTGCAGATCGTGTTCCAGGACCCCTACGGGTCGCTGAACCCGCGCAAGAAGATCGGCACCATCCTGGAGGAGCCGCTCAAGATCAACACCAGCCTGTCGCGGGCGGAGCGGCGGCAGGCCGCCGAGGCGATGCTGTCGAAGGTCGGCCTGCGGCCGGAGCATTACGACCGCTATCCCCACATGTTCTCCGGCGGCCAGCGCCAGCGCGTGGCGATCGCCCGCGCCCTGATGCTGCGGCCCAAGGTGGTGGTGGCGGACGAGCCGGTCTCGGCGCTCGACGTCTCGATCCAGGCCCAGGTGCTGAACCTGCTGATGGACCTGCAGGACGAGTTCGGCCTGGCCTATCTGTTCATCAGCCATGGCCTGTCGGTGGTGGAGCACATCGCCGACGATCTGGTGGTGATGTATCTCGGCCGGCCGGTGGAGCATGGGACCAAGGCGGCGATCTTCCGCCATCCGCGCCACCCCTACACCCGGGCGCTGCTGGCCTCGACCCCGTTCGTCGACCCGACCAAGCGGGCGGAGCGGGTGGTGCTGTCGGGGGAACTGCCCTCGCCGATGAACCCGCCGCCCGGCTGCGCCTTCCACCGCCGATGCCCCTTCGCCACCGATGTGTGCAGCGTGGAGCGGCCGGAGCTGCGGCCGGTGGACGGGCGGGACGTGGCGTGCCACCACGCGGAGATGGTGAATTAGGGGGAGCCGGTGGCCGGGGCGGAAGCGCCGCCCCTCCCCCGTCATCGCGAGGCGCGCAGCGCCGTGGCGATCCAGTAGGCCGGTGCCGCTGGAGGACCACGCCCCTGCGGGGCTCGCCATGACAACAGCGGCACAAGATCCGCTCAGCGCACCTCGGCATGAGCGACAGGAAGGCCGACTCCCTACACCTCTCCTTGGGGAGAGGTCGAAATCGCACGGCGATTTCGGGGAAGAGGGCTTCGCCCTCTCCCTGAGGTGAGGGGGAATCCCGACCCATCCGCTCGGATCGGCATCGAACGGTCGCGAACCCAACCTCCATCATCGCGAGCCCCGAAGGGCATGGCAATCCAGGCGTTGGGGACTGCCCGGAATACCTGGACCAGGAGGGGTTGCTCACCCGATTCCGAAGGTCAGGATACCGTCAGGACAATCCGAACCGTGTACTGTGTGTTGTTCTCGGGATAGGTCTGTTTCGAACTCATCACGAACGGAGTGCGATGCTGCAGTTCGTCACGGCTGAATTGCACCCGGCACAGGGCATTGCGCGTTGGATCGAAGATGACGAAGAAGCCATCCGACACCTCAGTCGCGAATCTCTGCAACAGCTTCCAATCATCCTGAGTCAAGGTGACCTCTGTCTTGAGGCCAGGCAGCGAAGTTGCCCGTGGTCGTGTTATTCGCACCCCGGAATCGGTTTGAAAGGAATGCGCGCCACTCCCAATCTTGTATTCCTCTAGAGTATTGGCAATCTTGGAAAGCTCATCCGGGAAAGCTCGGTGCTTGGATAAATCCAACAAATTAATTCTCCTTTGGGGCCCCTCCGACAGAGCGTTAAAGCCGGCCGGCGAGGCCACCGCAGCCGAGAGTGACGGCCATCCACGGAAGGTGTCAATCGCGGCGACCACATCCGATTTTAGTGTCAGAGGGAATTTCGGTGATAGTGCACTTTTAGCCGGCTTCCGCTCTTACTTGGCGGGAGCGATGGCGCGGTTGTTCTGACGTTCGACGTTCGAGCCGATCCGTGGCCCCTTCATGTCACGTCGAAGTCCGCCCAATTCGTGCGCTGTCACCACAATTCCACCTTTCGCGAAATGGTGCCGGATGTTGTTGTCATGACGTCGCATCGGTTGACCTCGGTTCTTCAGCCGCCGGGATGCGACGCCGATGCCTACGGGCCAAGAGCGGGGGATTATTTGAATGCGACATAGTCTGATGACGGTGCTCGTGCTCGCCACCGGCTCGGCCCTGGCGCAGGATGCCCCGCCGGCGCCTATCGAGGATCTGAATGCCGTCCGGACGGGGGTTCAGGCCTGTCGCGACAAGCTGGCCGACGACGCGCGGCTGGCCTGCTTCGATGACCTCGGAGGGAAGATCCTCGGCATCCAGCCGCCCAAGGCCGATGTGGCCGGGACCGGAAAATGGCAGGTCAGCACCGATACCGACGCGCTCACCGGCACACCCACGATCGTTCTGGGGCTGCCATCCTCGAACAAGGCGCCGAACTCGATCGGGCGATCCGACGAGGCCCTGCTGCTGACGACATGCCGAAAGGGTCGGACCGACCTGTTCGTGCAATGGCCCAGCTATCTCGGCTCGACCGAGCAGATCGCCGTGCGGTACCGCCTCGACGATGGCGCGATCGAGCGCGACAGCTGGGCCCCTGCCACCAGCGGAAGAGCCGCCGGGCTCTGGAGTGACGGCATCGCGATTCCCTTGATCAAGCGGCTGCTGGAGGCCAAGAAATTCACCGTGGCGATGACGGGCCGCAGCACCGCCGAGGCGTCTGTCGTGTTCGATCTCACCGGCCTGCCGGAAGCGATCAAGCCGCTGCGCGCAGCTTGCAAGTGGTAGTCGACTGCCGCCCTGGACTGAGACAGAAGAATTAGGGTGATATGGGCGATCGATCCTGGCCTGTGCCGCCACAGAACCGCGCACCGAGTAGCTCCCATTGAAATTGGCTACATAATCGAAGAGCGTTGTCGAGGAGATGCTGCTATATGAGCTACACATCCGAAAGTAAAATTTCGAGTACGGCCAAACTGTCCCAACTTCGGGAGGTTGTTGAATTACTAGGGTACAAGAAAATCCAAGATGGGTTGAGCATACCTGATAAAGTGGGAAGTTATTTTTGGTACAATGAGGATGACTACAAATCATGGTCTGGAGTTGAGCTCCAGATATATCGAAAAGGAAAAGACATCACGATCGACACAAGATCGACCATATCAAGAAGTTATTGGGACTTAACGCATCAAAATAAAACACTGAAAACGATTAGAGATTTTTTTGGCGGACACTTTATCACAGACGCAGGCCGCAATAGGTATTGGCGCCCAACCGAATCACCCCCTTCTCCGCTTTCATCTGGATGCTATCTAGCCAGATGGCGCTTTCATAATGCACTTTCCAAGGCCCGTATCTATCTAATGGGAAGAAAACTTGAAGGTAATATGGCCAGAGAGACACCTTCCGGCTTTTTTTTCATAGACGCGATGAATCCACGCCTTCTCTCAAATAACCTTCTTATTCCCTATGTGATAGCAGTTTGGGAGGAATATTTTCGAGCAACATTTGCAGCATCGATAAAATATTCTGTCCAAAGAGAGCTTGCGTTCAAGAAATCCAGACTAAGTCATATGCAGCTGGAACAAATTGCTATCGATGAGCAGCCGATCGAGCGCACTATAGCGGAATGCTTTTCGTTTCAAAGGCCAAGCTCTATTTCCGAAAACTTTAAGCTTCTTGATAATAAGCTGGATATTGGCGGCGCAATGCGCAAGCCATACAAAAGAAGAAAAATTTCTCTGTTTTCCTCAATCGAGGCACTTGTGGAAGGAAGAAACGCTTTTGTTCATGCTGGGCAGATGAACATGGAGCTGTACGACAAGAAACTCGAGAGCGCGCTAGCTGATATTGTCGAAGCCGTTGATCGAGCGTACGTTGAGATAGGCAGACACTACGGATTCTCGCCCATACGCGACTACTAGATCGGGAATTGCGGTGACAGTGCACTTTAAGAGGCCCTTCACCCTCACTTAACGGGAGCGAGGGCCGGCGCTTGGTGTTGGAGTCGGTCCGTGGGTCCGAGGTGACTCAATCTGAGCAATGTCATAATAATTCTCAGACCAGCATTCCATGACAATGCTTGAATCGCAATCCGCTACCACAAAGACACTCACTATTTCGAGAGGTTAAATCCCACGCATACCTAGAGGGGTTCTGCCGAAATTTTAATCCATTTGTTGTCGTGCTGAATGCTGCTCCGCCAGAAAATGCGGAGAAGAAATTAACATATCTACTTCCTTCTAAATTCATCCCTCTTGGATTTATATCTACGAGAGATCCAGCTACTTTGTAATCTATCTCAACAGCCAATAATGGATATTTAATTACACTCTCATCAACCAAAGCTTTATTTTTATACATTTTAACTGCCTCATTGGCATCCATAAGCTCAACAAATTTTACTCTAAAATAATCTCCATTATGGTATTTTATTTCTAATTCCTTGCCATTGGTCGGAGATCTAACGTCCGCAGGTTCTCCAATATTCGACCAGAAATTTTCCTCTATTATAGCTCTCTCTTCGGAAGCGAGGCTCAGCATCTGCAAATTTAGAGAAAAGTATCCTTCAGAATCCCTTACAAATTTTATGACTTCCATTCCATCTATCTTTAAAATACTGCTATTTTGATAAGCGACACATCCTCCGATGATGGCAAGTACATTATATCGTTGCCAATCGAATTTTCCTTTAACTCGACCAGCCTCCACCACATCTTGTTTATATCGCCGCAATTGCTCCATCGTCCAAGAGCCCGCATCGGCTTTGGCATGATGATTTCTGCACAATGCAATCATACCAGCTGCATCGTGATGATTTTTCACGTGCCATGGAGGATCGAAATGATGCCACTCCAGATATGGACTGCCACAGCCGGGAATAGGGCATCCGAATCCAACTTCCTTCCTAAGCTGCCGCTTGATCGACATTGGAGGTTCTCGGCGTGACATTACATCCCTCTGCTAATGCTAATGGAGTATGTGCCCTCCGATGCCGGAAAGGAAGATCGGCCAAGGATGAAGGAAGACCCGCCCGAACCCGGTCCGCGACCGCGCGCCCTCCGGCGGCAACCGCGGGAAGTCGTGGCTGGTGATGCGGGTCATTCCGCTCGGTAGCTTCTCCTCGGTGGCCTCGCCCCGGATCATCCGGTCGCTGAGCGCGTCGCCGGCGCGATGCGGCGCCAGATGGGCGTGCAGATGCGGCACCCCGTCGCCGAAGATGGTGACATAGACGATCTCGGCCCCCGCCGCCGCCTTCAGGGCGCGGGTGCAGCGGGCCAGCACGGCGCCGAAGGTCGCCGCCTCCGCGCCGTCCAGTTCGGTGATGAAGCCAACCGCTTCGGCTCGAGAGTGGCGAAGCCCGGCACCTCCGACGCCAGGCTGACGGTGAGGCGCCGCAGCCCGTCCTCCCACACCTGCACCCGCTCGAACTCACCATCCGCGGCCGCGCCGCGGCACATCGGGCATTCCGGGATCGTCATCGGCCGACTCTTCGCTGGAGCGACGGAGCGATGGTCGGGCGGGATCGCGGCTCCCTGGCGCATCCGAAGGCCGTGGCTACCGGATCAACGGTTCACAGGCCACGCCATCGTCGTCGCGGTCGTGCCGCGAATAGTAGCCCGGCTCACCACGGCTTGCCGGCGCCAGGCCGACCAGCCGCGCCGAGGCGCAGTTCGGAAACGCCATCAGGTGCCGGACGGTGGCCATCGGCCCAGGGGCTTACCATGAAGCCGCCGACGACCAGGCCGAGCGTCACGACCAGCACCGGCACCGCCCGCAGCAGGCGGTGGGCGATCGATCGTCGGCGCTGCACGCGCTCGATCCGGGCGGTGACGGCCCGGAACCGCAGCTTCAGCTTTCTCACCTCGACTTCAGGATTGCGCATCAACGTCGCGCCGATCGGGCTTGAGGGCCCCACAGTCCGATTGCCGTGGCGATTGTGGAGGCGGTGCACGTCCAGGGCGTTCGGTCCGAGCCATGGTCCCTTCCTATCACGTTCGAAGGCCGCGCAATTCATGCACCGTCCCCGCAATGTGCCACGGCAGTTCGCGTGGACGCCATCGCATGGCCGCACCCATGACCGGACTGATGAATTGCGGTGACAGTGCACCTTTGGCGAGCTTTCGCCCTCATCTGGCGGAAACGAGGGGCGGTTGTTCCGGCGTTCGAGCCGGTCCTCCCGTCCAAAGGCAGCCCAATTCATGCGCTGTCACCGTTGTCGCGGATGGGGTCGGGGCGCCTCGGAGCCTTGCGTCCGAAACCAACCATCCCGCCACGATCAGCCCGCGAGGCGCGCCCGAAACAACGTGCAGCCATCCGTCAGGCGCGACCTGGAGATTTCCAGGAATCCGGCCTCGGTCATCCACGCGCGATACTGAGCTTCCGTGTAGGATTCGCCGTGGCGATAGAGGTTCAGGAAGGTGAGGTTCAGAAAGACACCCTCAGGCGGGCCGAGGCGGTCGTCATCGACGACACCCCACCCCGCAATCGCGATCTCGCCGCCGGGTGTGAGGCAACGCGCCGCGTTCAGGATCGCACGGCGCGCCTGGTCCGGCGGCAGGACCTGGACGACGGCCTTCAGGATCGCCAGATCGTGCCGGCCGATCGATGGCGCGACCGTGATGTCCCCCGCTTCGACCACCACGTCGCCGGCCCCGTATTCC
This sequence comes from Inquilinus sp. 2KB_23, assembly GCF_052115705.1. Taxonomy (NCBI): domain Bacteria; kingdom Pseudomonadati; phylum Pseudomonadota; class Alphaproteobacteria; order Rhodospirillales; family Rhodospirillaceae; genus Inquilinus; species Inquilinus sp. 2KB_23. The sequence goes on from NZ_JBFRHF010000002.1 coordinate 326,329, forward strand.
GACAGGATCTCCGGCGCGATCGCTGCGACCGTCGGGAGTTCCATCAGCGTCGCCGCGATCCGCGGCCACCGCTCGCGAAGCCCGACGAGAATGGTCCCGGCGCCCCCGCCGATGTCGATCACCGAACCGATCGCCGAGAGGTCGATCTCCCGGGCCAGATGCCGGCCGAACGTCACCCCGCCCGGTGCGAGCATGCGGCTGAAGGCGGCCGCGGCCTCGGGTCCCGCTTCGGAAAAGTCGTGCAGCGCAGCCGGCCGGTTCTGTCGCAGCGACTCCGCGGTCAGCAGGTCGGCGCCCCAGAGCTCGCGCAGCAGCGCATGATCGTCGCCGCGATAGGCCGGCTTGGACGCGTCGAGGAAGGCCGACGCTTCGGCGCCGTTGCGAAATCGGCCATCCTCGACGTCGAGGAGGCCGATGCTGGCGAGCGCGTAGAGCAGCCGCGACAGACGATCGGGCTCGACCTCGAACGCGGCGCCGAGGCTGTCGGCCGTCATCGCGCCGCCGCCGAGCCGGGTGAAGATGCCGAGGTCCAGCCCGGCGCGAAGCGCCAAGGCGGGGGGCACCGCTGCGATCAGCTTGTCGATGCGATCGGAATCCACCATGTCACATCCCCTTCCGCGATCCCGGACCGGTCTCTAGGCCGCTGTTGGTGACGACGACGCTCGCCGGGTCCAACGGGAATTTACGGGACATTGCGGTGATTGTGCACTGTTGGCAGGCTTCCGCCCCCGGACACGCGCGGACCCGGTCCGCGAGCCTTACTCCGGCGGCAGCGGGATCGTCATCGGCCGGCTCATCGCCGGGGCGACGGCACGCGGTCCCGGCCTTTGCGCAAGCGGGCGGCGCCTGGCCGAGCCCAATACCGGACCGATCGACAAGATACGATCATTGCGCACGGTATTTTCGGAAATTACAGACAATTGAATCGACATATTATTGAATTACGGCTCGCAATTGACACGCAAGAGCTGGCCGACCATAGTGAAATCTTATTGTGACGATCTCATTGATTCGCGGTTTTCAATATTCTGACTGAATACTCCGCATAGGCCATGCATATTTTCATGGAGAATTGGTTATGGCGAATTTCGACAACACTGTCCTGATGGTGAACGGGGCCGCCGGCCCGATCGCGATCGACAAGCATCCCGATTTCGACGACATGGTGCTGATCTTCGACGGGGTGGAGACCAACGCCACCTACACGCTGGCGCCGGGCAAGCAGGTCCATGTCGGCTCGACCTATGTCAACGACATGGGCGTGATCCTGACCTATGGCGGCGATGGCCGCTTCATGGAGTTGGGCATGGGCGGCGACCCCGACGACGCCCCGAAGGTCTACAGCGTCATCACCGACGACGAGGCGGACGGGAACGGCCCGCTGCGCTACGCCGTGACGGACCAGACCCCGGATTCGATGACCATCGCCTTCCGCGACAAGGGCAAGGACGACTTCAAGAACACCGTGCTGATGGTCAACAAGGCCAAGGCCAGCATCGATATCGACCGCGATCCCAATTTCGACGACATGCAGCTGATCTTCAACGGCAACACCACGTCGGGGTCCTACGCGCTGGACCCCGGCCAGCAGGTCCATGTCGGCTCGACCTACGGCAACGACATGGGCGTGTGCCTGACCTATGGCGGCGACGAACGCTATATGGAGCTCGGCATCAACCCGGATCCCGACACCAAGCCGACGGTGTTCGCCGTCATCTCGGACAGCGAGGACGACGGCAGCGGCCCGCTGGCCTACCAGGTGGCGGACCAGACGGCCGTGTCGATGACCATGACCCTGCGCGACAAGAGCTGAACCGCCGCGCGCCCGGGCCTGGCCCGGGCCGATGGTGACAGCGCGCCGGACCGGCGTCCGCCTCCCCCGGCGGAGGCCGGCCCGCGGCGGTTCCGGACAGTGACGGCCCGGAAACGCCGCTTCGGCGTTCGCGCGCCGACAGCAATTGCCATGGCGGCGCAGTTCTGCTGGGCTTCGATCCGCTGGGCGGGAGGGAGCACTCGCGTCCGGGCCGCCCATCCGGAGGGGGATCATGGACTGGAGGAAGCATGTGCGGACGGCCCTCGACGGCCGCCACCCCGGGCTGGGGCATCGGGTCGAGCTGTTCCTCCACGCCCTGATCCTCTATTCCGCCCTGTCGATGGGGATCGAGACCCTGCCCCACCTTCCCGGCTGGGCCGCGACGGCGCTGTCCGTCTCGGAGGTCGTGGTCGTCGCGGTGTTCACCACCGAATACGTCCTGCGCCTCCTCACCTCCCCCGCCCCGGACGCCTATGCCAGGAGCTTCTTCGGCATCGTCGAGCTGCTGGCGATCGCCCCGTTCTACATCGGCCTGGTCTTCATCGGCGCCGGCATCGACCTCCGCGCCGTCCGGGCGCTGCGGCTGGTGCGCCTCGCCCGGCTGCTGAAGCTGGCCCGCTACACCAGCGCCATCGACCGCCTCGCCGCCGCCTGGGGCGTGGTGAAGGAGGAGGTCATCGTCTTCGGCATGGTGGCGATGATCGTCCTCTATGTCTGCGCGCTGGTGATCTTCCAGTTCGAGCACGACGCCCAGCCCGAGGCCTTCGGGTCGATCTTCGATGCGATGTGGTGGGCCGCCGTCACGCTGACCACGGTCGGCTATGGCGACATCTATCCGGTGACGGCCGTGGGCCGGATCTTCACCGTGCTGATGCTGTTCGTGGCGCTGGGCATCATCGCCATCCCGACCGGGCTGGTGGCCTCGGCGCTGAGCGCGATCCGGGCGAAGGAAGCCGCCGCCGAGGAGCGGGAGCCGCCACCTCCGTCGGCGACGCCCCACGATTGAGGGGACCGCGGCGACAGGCCCCGCACAACGCCTTGCTACTGCGGGTGCTCGTGCGTGCATTGCACCAGATGGTCGTCGTCGATATGGCATTCCCAGATCGTGGACGGGCCGGAGACGCTCCGCGTCAAAGCGGCGGCGTCGCTGAAATCCGCCAGCTGAAAGCGGTCCGCGGCGGTGCCGTGCTTGGCCTTCAGCGCCTGAAACGCGCCGACGAACTCCTTTTGCTGGGGAGTGAGCGGCGCATTCGCCACCGGCTTCACATCGGCATTGGCCTGGCATGCCGCAACCACCGAGAAAATGGCAAAAGCCAAGATGGGCAACCTGGTCATCTGAACCTCCGTTACAGGGCCGCCAGTCAATCGTTTCCTGATATTGGTATATGCAGCATCGGATATTGCATCACTTCCTTGAACAACTGTGGATCGGGACAGTTGTCGGCGCCATGAGGGCGGCTGGGCCCGTCGGCATGAAGACCGAAGCAGGTCCGATGCCGCGACGCCTCCCCATGGCGCCCCGCCCCTTACCGCGCGGCGCAGCCATAGGTGGCCGGCGAGTGCGACGCGGCGGCGTAGGTCAGCCCACCGGACGCCTGCAGCCCCAGGACGAGGCAGACCTGGTACTCGATCACCTTGTTGGCGGGGAAGCCGACGAACGGGACGGACTGGACGCCGTCATACACCGCCGGCAGGCTCATGCCGTAATAGGGCGCCGACCCCCAGGCCATCTTCTCCGACGTGGTGGTGCCGAGCGGGTTGTTGTAGGGCAGCTCGTACTGCGACGACTGGTACGGCCATTCGTAGTCGCAGGGCAGCTTCTGGGCCTGGAACGGGCACCCGTGGCCGCCATTGAAGGTCGCCGAGGTCTTGCCCCGCGCCTCGGAATAGCCGTCGCGGATGGCGGAGGTGGCGTAGGGCGTCGGCTCGAACAGCCCCATCTCGAAGCCGCCGATCATCAGGGCGTTGAAGCGCGCGCCGGGGTTCACCCGGGTCCAGGTCCAGCCCGTGTTGCGCGTCAGCGGCGCCGTGGCGGGCACGAAGACGTAGCGGTCGCCCCAATGCACCCAGGAGACGGGCGCGTTGCCGCCCTCGAAGTTCATCTTGCCGTAGGGCCCGCGCACATCGAAGCTGACCCGGTCCGGGCCCGGCACCGGCGCCAGGCTGACCTGGGTCACGATCCGCGGCCAGTTGGTGCCGTCCTGGAAGTACCAGGTGATGGTCACCGGCAGGTCGTAGCGCTTGAACAGCGCCGGGTTGGTGCCCAGCGGCGGGCTGTCCTCGCCGGTGTCGTCGTTGAACCCGTTGGCCGCGATGGTGCCGTATTTCGGGTAGGTCAGCTTGAATTCCATGATGACGCGGTTGGACGTGGTCGGCACCAGCCGGCTGGTCACGGGAAAGCCGAGCCCGAGCGGCGAATCGTCGACTCCGAAGATCTTGTTCGCGATCGGGGCGGAGTCGCCGTCGGTGAATTTCCGATAGCGCTCATGCCCGACGAAATAGCCGAAGCCGTCCCCGGCACTGGTCGGGTTGATCGTCTTGGTCGTCACCACGCCGTTGTAGACGTATTGATAAGTCATCTGCACGGCGTAGCCGCCATGGCCGGTGTTGGGGGCGCCCTCGCGCTTGAGCGAGACGCTGCGCGGCCGGCCGTACACATCCGACCAGGTGATGCGGTCGACCACCGACCCGTTGATCACCACGGCCTGACGGAGGGCTGCCTGCGCCGGCGGCGCGGCGGGCAGGAGCAGGCCGAGCGCGAAGAGGGGCGCGACAAGGCATGACCTCAGGCGGAGGTTCGGCATTTCGGGTCTCCCGGACAGGTTGATGTCCCTCAAGGTCATCACATCCGGCGACGGCGCGCGTCATCCGAACGGGTGTTGACAAGCCTGCGGTTTGTCGGGTCGGGGAGGAGCGGCTTGGTGCGCTGCTTCGTCGTCGGCCGGATCCTCCATGTCGACCACGAGGCCTGGCGCGTGGGCTGCGAGATCGACCGCACGCCGGCCCTGTTCGACACTGTGCCGGGGTCGCGGCGCTGGCCGATCACCGCCGACAGCGCCCGGCCGGAGACCATCTCCTACATGCGGCGCCACGGCTTCGGCAATCTGCGGCCGGCGAAGAAGGGCGCGGGATCGGTCGAGGAAGGGATCGAATTCCTCAAGAACCACGACATCGTGGTGCATCCGCGCTGCCGCCACCTGATCGACGAACTGTCGCTGTACAGCTACCGGACCGACCCGAAGACCGGCGAGATCCAGCCGCTGCTGGAGGACCGCGAGAACCACGCCATCGACGCCCTGCGCTATGCCCTCGAAGGCCAGCGCAACGGCGGCACCTACGACACCTCGCTGAGCTGGGTGTGACCGCGGCCGTGCGGGCGAAGGGCACATTGCGTTCGTCGCCGTTTATCCCCGGCTCCGTAACGCTCCGGTAGCGCGCGCCCCCCCATCCTGGCCCGGCCGGCGCAGGGTTCGGGGCCGGCCCATCAACGAGGACAGCACCCATGGACGCCGATCGCAAAGTCGCCGTGGTCACCGGCGCATCGCAGGGGATCGGCGCCGGCCTGGCCGCCGGGTTCCGGAAGCGCGGCTATCGCATCGTCGCCAATTCCCGGACCATCGGGCCGGCGGCCTCGGAGGACGTCCTGACGGTCGCAGGGGACGTGGCCGACCCCGACACCGCCCGCCGCATCGTCGACGTGGCGATCGCGGGCTTCGGCCGCATCGACACGCTGGTGAACAATGCCGGCCTCTTCCTGCCCAAGCCGTTCCTCGACTACACCGCGGCCGACTTCGCCTCGGTGGTGGCGGTGAACCTCGCGGGCTTCTTCCATGTGTCGCAGCTGGCCGCGGCCGCCATGCTGCGCCAGGGCAGCGGCCACATCGTCACCATCACGACGATGCTGGTCGGCCAGCCGATGACCGCCGTTCCCGCGGCCCTGGCCGCCCTGACCAAGGGCGGGATCGATGCGGTCACCCGGTCGCTGGCCATCGAGTATGCGGGCCGGGGCATCCGGGTCAACGCGGTCTCGCCGGGCGCCATCGATACGCCGATGCATCGGCCCGAGGCGCATGGTTTCCTCGCCACGCTCCATCCCCTCGGCCGCATGGGCACGATCGAGGAGATCGTCGAGGCGGTGATGTACCTCGAGACCGCGGCCTTCGTGACCGGGGAGACATTGCATGTCGACGGCGGCGCCCATGCCGGCCGATGGTGAGCGCGGGACCGATGTCGACCGCCATGGAGCCGAGAGCATGACCACCTGGCCGGATCGCCGCATCCTCGACCTGTTCGGCATCGATCTGCCGATCGTCCAGGCACCGATGGCCGGGGCGGTCACCGCCGCGATGGTCACCGCCGTCTCGGAGGCCGGCGGGCTCGGCTCGCTGCCCTGCGCCACCTTGACCATGGCACAGATCCGGGCGGAGTTCGGCGCCATCCTGCAGCGCACGTCCAGGCCGGTCGGCCTCAACTTCTTCTGCCACGCCCCGCCCGTCGTCGATGCCGCCCGCGAGGCCGCGTGGCGGCAGCTCCTCGCCCCGTACTATGCCGAGTTCGGCCTTGACCCCGGGATGCCGGCACCCGCCATGCCCCTCGAGCCCTTCGGCGCCGCGCATTGCGACCTGGTGGCATCCCTGAAGCCCGAGGTGGTGAGCTTCCATTTCGGGCTGCCGGACGCCGGGTTGTGCGCGCGCGTGAAGCGGAGCGGCGCCCGGATCATCTCATCCGCGACCACGGTGGAAGAGGCCGTCTGGCTGGAACGCAACGGCTGCGATGCGATCATCGCCCAGGGGTGGGAGGCCGGGGGGCATCGCGCCATGTTCCTGTCCGACGACGTCGGAACCCAGCTCGGCACCCTGGCGCTGGTTCCGCAGATCGTCGACGCCGTGGCGGTGCCGGTGATCGCGGCCGGCGGGATCGCGGATGGCCGCGGGGTCGCTGCCGCCCTGGCCCAGGGGGCTTCGGCGGCGCAGGTCGGCACGGCCTATCTGTTTTGCCCCGAGGCCAGCCTGGCGCCGCTGCATCGGCAGGCCCTGAAGGCGTCCCGCGGCAGGACCGCGGTGACCAGGCTGTTCAGCGGCCGGCCGGCCCGGGTCGTCGCCAACCGGCTGGTGCGCGAACTCGGCGCCCGGCCCGTCGACCCGCCCGACTTCCCGCTCGCCGGCGCCGCGCTCGCCCCGCTGCGCTCCCAGTCGGAGCCGCGCGGATCGGACGACTTCACCGCCCTGTGGTGCGGCCAGGGCGCCCATCTCGGGCGCGATCTTCCAGCGGGGGAACTGACACGGCGGTTGGCCGAGGAGGCCGGCGCGGCAGCACGGCCGCGCTGAGCCCGGGGCGATTGCCATGGCCGTTCGGTTTCGATCGGCTGGCACGGACAGCCGTCAGTCCACCCGCTCTGGGTCAGGCGGCACGGCGGGCGGCCCCGCCGTGCCGTCATGGGTTACGGCGCTAGGTGCTCGCGAATCCCCTCGCTGGCCTGCGCGATCGCCGCCTCGGTCGAGGGCACATGGCGCAGCGCGTTCAGCAGCACGAAGTCGTGGATCGTGCCGTTGTAGCGCACCGCGGCGACCTCCACCCCCGCCGCCTTCAGCTTGCGGACATAGGCCTCGTCCTTGTCGCGCAGCGGGTCGTTCTCCGCCGTGATCACCAACGCTGGCGCCGGCACGGTCCCAAACGGTCTCCAAGGCGCCGCCGGCGGGTGCATCGAACAGTCCCTTACGAACCGAACCACTTCGTGACCAGCGCCTGGTAGCGCCCATTCGCCTTCATCGCCGCCAGTTGGACATTGGCCGGCGCGACCAGCGGGCTGTCCTTGCGGAAGCCGATGCCGACGGCCTGGCCGGCAGGGTCGGGCGGCGATGCCGCGGCCTGGCGGGACGGCAATTTCGCCGACTGGCTGCCGCAGGGGCGCTATCGCAACAAATGGTACCAGGCCGGCACCGCCGACGGCGCCTTCTTCGCCCTCGGCATCCACGGCCAGTGGCTGTATGTGAACCCGGCCGCCGAGACGGAGATCGCCAAATTCTCGTCACAGCCGGTGCCGGTCGACGATGCCTTCAAGCACCTGAACCTGGCCCTGTTCGCTGCCCTGCCGGCGATGGTCTGGCGGCGATGGTCTGGCGGCGGGACGGCGCCAGGGGTCAACCGGTGCCGCACACGGAGGCTTCAGGCGACAGGCGCCCGGCGGCATCGGAACTGCAGACGGTCTCTCAGGCCGGCCGGCGTCTGCGGGCTTCGAATGCCCATCTGGCGGTGTGCGTCAGCGGGATCTCCACGACCCTGTGGGCGACCAGCGCCACCGCGACCGACACCGCGAAAGCCACCGGGATGAACACGGCCGGCAGCACGGGGCCGAGATGCTGCCAGGCGACGAACACCGCGGTGGCGACGAAGGTGTGGCTGAGATAGAGCGTGTACGAGGCGTCGCCCAGCCGTTCCAGGGCTCTCGCGACGGCATGCCCTGATGGCGCCAGGCCAAGGGTCGCGTAGACGATGAGCATCGACGGGATGCCCCACAAGAGGAACCGGGTCTCCCATGGCGGGTTCCACGCGCCGAGCATCGGCCCAAGCATCGCGGCGGCCCCGGCCAGGGCGACGACCGCGAATGATGGGCGCGGCCGCCCCCATTTCCGGAACACCAGGTGCAGCGCCATCCCGCCGGCGAAGGTGAACACGATGGTGTTGCCGAAGAAGGATCTGAACGCCGTCCCCTGATCGGCCGCCAGCGACAGGGCAGAGAGCGCCGCGAAGGCCAGCACCATGGCGAAGGTGCGCCTCAGTCCCGACATCCCGATCAGGACGGCGAACAGCAGGTAGAAGAACATTTCGTAGTTCAGCGTCCAGCCGACGCCAAGCAGCGGCTGCAATTCGCCGTTGGGACGGATGAACGGAATGAAGAACAGCGACTTCAGGACCGTCTCGACATTCACATCGACGGCTCGCAGCATCGAAGGATACAACGCCCCGACGACCGCCAAGGCAAAAGTGTAGAACCAGTAGTTCGGCGCAATCCGGCAGATGCGGTTGATCAAGAACCGCCCTGCGCCGTCATCCCGCTCGTCATTGATCATCATCATGATGAAACCGCTGATGACGAAGAATATGTCGACGCCGATCCCGAGAAATAGACCGGCACGAGCCGAGACCTCGTCGGGTGGGGTCATCCGGCTGTACGCCACATAGATGCAATGCAGTAACACGATCATGCTGGCGGCCATGCCCCGCAAGATCTGAATACCCTGAAGTTTATTAATACGGGTCGGGAGCATGAATGGACCATGAAAATGCGTCGTCGACCCATAATGACATACGGATGACGGAAAGCAATCGACGGGGGCCGGCCCGGGGCTGCGCCCGCGGAATGCGACATGCCTGGCGCGGAGACGCCGGCGCAGGGCCACACGCCGATGCGATTCGACAATCGCGCCGGATCCACCCATGTCATCGACCCGTCCGGCTTTCGCCGTGCGGATCGATCTCGCTCGAGGATGTGCCTTGGACCATGCCGCCGAACTCGACCGCCTCGACCGCCTGGCCACGCTGCTGGACGGCCGCTGGCGCATTCCGGTGATCGGCTGGCGCTTCGGGCTGGACGCGATCATCGGGTTGGTGCCGGGCTTGGGCGACATCGCCGGCGGCCTGATCTCGGCCACCATCATCCTGCGCGCCCGTCGGCTGGGCGCGCCGAACCACATCCTGGCCCTGATGGCCGGCAACGTGCTGCTGGACGTGGCGGCCGGCAGCATCCCGGTGCTGGGCGACCTGCTGGATGTCTGGCTGAAGGCCAACCGCCGCAACACCCGCCTGCTGCGCCGGCATCTGGAACGTCAGGCGTCGTGGCGCTGAGGGCCGACCTTGCGATCAGCACCAGTCAGCCCTAAATTATAGTCATCCTGGTCAGGAGATCGAGAATGGCTGAATGGCAGGTGCAGGAGGCGAAGGCCCGTTTCAGCGAGGTCGTCGAGAAGGCCCGCACCGAAGGGCCGCAGACGATCACGCGCCATGGCCGGGAACGCGCGGTGCTGCTGTCGATCGAGGATTATCGCGCCCTGCTCGCCCACCAGCCGGACTTCAGGGCGTTCCTGCTGGGCGGACCCAAGGTGGATGAGTTCGAGATCGAGCGCGATCGCGACACCGGTCGCGACATCGCGCTGTGACCGGCGGCGCCGGCTATCTCCTGGACACCAACATCCTGTCCGAGACGCGCCGCGCACGGGCCGAACCCCGCGTCATGTCCTTTCTGTCGGCGGCCGATCCGGCGCGGCTGTTCATCAGCGCCCTGACGGTCGGCGAACTGCGCAAGGGCGTCGCGCTCAGGCGCCGATCGGATGCCGACGTCGCGTCCAGGCTCGGCGCCTGGGTCGACGCCCTCGAAGCCGGGTTCGCCGACCGGATCCTGCCTGTCGACGCAGCGGTGGCGACGCTGTGGGGCGAGCTGTCCACCGACCGCCCGCGGCCGGTCATCGACACGCTCCTCGCCGCCACGGCGCTGGCGCATGACCTGACCCTGGTCACCCGCAACGCCGGCGACATGGCGGGAACCGGCGTGCCGGTCGTCAATCCATGGCTGACCGGCACGGCCTCTTAGGGGGTCGGGTCGCTAGGGAATCAGCCAGCTCGCCTGCAACGCACCGCCGGTCCAGTCGAACAGGGCGCGGCGGTCGGCGCCGGGGACCAGGCGGACCCAGTCGATGCGGTCGACCGCCAGCACGATCACCGCGAAGTTCTCGCGCCCCGCCTCGGATACGTCGGTCGCAGGCGGCGGCAGGGCGGGGTCGGCGATCGCGGTGCCGGGCGGACTCGGCATGCGATAGGCGGCGCGGATCGGCCCCGGCGTTGCCGCCCAGGCGGCGTCGAGCGCAGGCCCCGGCGGCAGCAGCGCGGCCCGGCCTTCGACCCGGAGCTGGACCTCATCCGCCGCCTCGTACAGCAGCAGCGCCACGGCCGGGTCGGCCGCGATCTCCGCCACCTTGGCCGAGCGGCGGTCGGTGTGGATCTCGAGCCGCCGCGCCGCGGGGTCGGCCGAGCGCAGCACCACCGTGCGCAGCGCCGGCCCGCCTCGCGCATTCACGCTGGCCAGCGCGACCCGGCCGGTGGTGCGGCGGCGTTCGCCGGTGGCGCGGCCGAGCCGGGCCCAGGCATCGGCCAGCACCGCTTCGAGGTCGTCGTGCCCTGCGCCCTCCGTCATTGCGAGCACAGCGAAGCAATCCATGGCGCCGCCTGGCATGGATTGCTTCGTCGGCTACGCCTCCTCGCAATGACGATGGAGGGAAGCGGGAGCGTGGCGCGGCCCCGCATCAGCGGTAGGTCACCGTCAGCTCGCCGACGCCGTCGACATGGCCTTCCAGCGTGTCGCCTGATTTGACCGGGCCGACGCCGTCGGGCGTGCCGGTCATGATCAGGTCGCCGGGGCGCAGCTCGACCAGCCGCGACAGATGCGCGATCACGTCGGGCACCGCCCAGATCTGGTCGGCGAGGTCGCCGACCTGGCGGTTCTCACCGTTGATCTTCAGCCAGATCGCGCCCTTGGCCGGATGCCCGATCTCCGCCGCCGGGCGCAGCGCCGAGAGCGGCGCCGACTGGTCGAACGACTTCGCCATGGTCCAGGGCCGCGCCAGCTTCTTGGCCTCGCCCTGGATGTCGCGGCGGGTCATGTCGAGCCCGACGCCATAGCCCCAGACATGGCCCAGCGCGCGGTCGGCCGCGATGTCGGTGCCGCCGGTGCCGATCGCCACCACCAGCTCGATCTCGTGGTGCAAATCCTTGGTCGCCACGGGATAGGGGATGGTGCTGCCGCTGGGCACCACCGTGTCGGCCCATTTGGCGAAGAAGAACGGCGGCTCGCGGTCGGGGTCGTGGCCCATCTCGCGGGCATGGGCGGCGTAGTTGCGGCCGACGCAAAAGATGCGGCCGACGGGGAAGCTGGCGTCGCTGCCGAGGACGGGAACCAGGACCTGCGGCGGCGGGGCGATGACGGTCGGCATGGGAAGATCCCTGTGCGGGGGCGGAGTTCGGGGGCGAGGCTGCGCGGCCACGCCCGCGCTTGTCAAACCCGGAATCACGCCGTGGCGCCTCGTCCGCCCACAATTCCGGCGGGCGATATGCGGGGCGGAAGCCTGCCATATGGCCGGCATATCGCGAGGAGTGTCGGATGCGTCCGCGTGCCGGTTGTGATCCGCGCCCGCCCCACTACACTCGGCGGCAGGCAGAGCATCCGAGGGCCGGAATGACGATGATCGACACCACCGCCGCGGCCGCCGCGCAGCTGCTGGTCGCGCGGCAGCAGACCATCGCCGTCGCCGAATCCTCCGCCGGCGGGCTGGTGTCGGCGGCGCTGCTGGCCCTGCCCGGCGCCAGCGCCTATTTCCAGGGCGGCGCCGTGGTCTACACCGCGGCGGCCCGGCAGGCGCTGCTGGGGATCGGCCTCGACGAGATGGCCGGCCTGCGCCCCTCGACCGAGCCCTATGCCGCGCTGCTGGCCCGCACCGTGCGGGACCGCTTCCAGGCGACCTGGGGCATCGCCGAGACCGGGGCGGCGGGACCGACCGGCAACCGCTACGGCGACCCCGCCGGCCACAGCTGCATCGCCATCTGCGGCCCGGTGACCCGCACCGCCATCGTCGCCACCGGCCATGGCGACCGGGCGGAGAACATGCGGGACTTCGCCCAGGCCCTGCTGGGCCTGCTGGTGGACGGGCTGCGGGCCCAGCCGTGACCGCCCTGCCCGCCTTCGCCGCCGCGGCCCTGGCCGAGATCGCCGGCTGCTTCGCCTTCTGGGCCTGGCTGCGGCTGGGCCGGAGCGCGTGGTGGACACTGCCCGGCACCGCCAGCCTGATCGTCTTCGCGCTGCTGCTGACCCGCATCGATGCCGCCTTCGCCGGCCGTGCCTATGCCGCCTATGGCGGGATCTACATCGCGGCGTCGCTGGGCTGGCTGTGGGCGGTGGAGGGCAGCCGGCCCGACCGCTTCGACCTGGCCGGCGCCGCGCTGTGCCTGGGCGGCGCGGGGATCATCCTGTTCGGGCGGCGCCTCACCGTGTGACCGTCGCGCTTCCGCCATGATGCCGCCCACTTTCGGGGCGATCTGTCAGGAAAGATTTCCCCGACCCCTCCCCGCCCGCCGATCCGAGGCTCATCCATGTCGCTGAAATCCCTGTTGCTGGCCACCGCCACGCTCGCGGCCCTTGCCTCCCCCGCCCATGCCATCGACTGCAGCAAGGCCGCGACCGCCGTCGAGCACGGCATCTGCGGCGACAAGGGCCTGAAGGCGGCCGATGCCGCCCTGGGCCAGGCCTATGGCCAGATCGTGAAGGCCGCCGCCGGCGACGCCGAGATCCACGCCATGCTGGTCGCCAGCCAGAAGCGCTGGCTGGCCGCCCGGGACGAAACCTTCGCCGATCCCAAGGACGAGCACTGGACCGACGACACCCCATGGCGCGGCAGGCTGCTGGATGCCATCCGCAGCCGCACCAATGCCCTGGCACGGCGCTCCACCACCGATCCGAAGCAGTTCGATCTGATCGAGCGGGCCCAGGCGCAGCGCCAGTTCGCCGCCCGGCTCAGCGGCGGCAGCTTCGCCGGCTTCGAGACCCGCTGCGACTTCTTCCCGGACACGCCCGCATCCTGGGCCGACCATTACGACTGCTTCTCCACCCGCTACTACCGCAACAACGACCGGGTCTGCAGCGTGGGCGAGGACTGGGCCACGTACCGGCAGTACCAGACCCGGTCGATCGACAGGCTCGTGGACGGCAAGCTGACGCCCATCGCCACCTGCGACGTCGACGGCGACAGCGATTCCACCTGTCCGGACGCATCCAACGATTCCGACACCAAGGCCCGTTGGAACCTGCAGCCCAAGATCGACGATGCCGGCCCGTCGACCCTGCCGCCGGACCTGAGCAAGCTCGACGCCGACGCGGCGGGGTCGATGGTCGAGGGCGAGCCGGCGGGAACCAAGGACGACGAGCCCTGGCTGCACGCCTGCCTGACGGACAGCAGCTACCCCTCGGCCGATCCCACCAGCGACGGCAGCGGCAAGCGGCCGTGACGCCTGCCATCGCCATCCCGCGCCCGCCGATCCGAGGCCCCGCCATGCCGATGAAATCCCTGCTGCTCGCCGCCGCCACGCTGGCCGCCCTCGCCACGCCCGCCCATGCCATCGACTGCCGCAAGGCCTCGACCGCCATCGAGCACGGCATCTGCGACTCCCAAAGCCTGAAGGCGGCGGACGCGGCGCTGGGCCAGGCCTATGGGCAGATCCTGAAGCCCGCCGACGGCGACGCCGAGGTCCACGCCATGCTGGTCGCCAGCCAGAAGCGCTGGCTGGCCGCCCGCGACGAAGCCTTCGCCGATCCCAAGGACGAGCACTGGGGCGACGAAAACCCCTGGCGCGGGAAGCTGCTGAACGCCATTCGCAGCCGCACCGAGGATCTGGGGAAAAAATCCGCCGCCGATCCGAAACAGTTCGACCTGGTCGCCAGGGTGCTGCAGCAGCGCCAGTTCACGGCCCGGTTCACCGGCGGCGCCTTCGCCGGTTTCGCGACCGGCTGCGAATTCCTGCCGGGCAGCCGCGAGTCCTGGGCGGACAGCTACGGCTGCTTCGGAACCCGGAGCTACCAGAACAACAACCGGGTCTGCAGCGTGAGCGAGGACTGGGCGACCTATGCCGTCTACGAGACGCGGACCGTCGCCGATGTCGTCGACGGCAAGCTGAAGACCGTCGCGACCTGCTCCGTCGGCGGAAATGGAGACGATTCCGCCTGCCCGGATGCGGACGACACCTCGGATTCGGGGGCACGCTGGAACCTGCAGCCCAAGGCCGGCGAGGCCGGCGCGTCGGCCGCGCCGCCGGCCCTGGCCAAGATCGATGCCGAGGCGGGAGGGGCGGAGGACGACCAGCCCTGGCTGCGCGCCTGCCTGACGGATACGGGCTATCCCGCGGCCGACCCCACCAGCGACGGCAGCCGGAAGTAGCCCGCATTTCTCACCCTCCCTACGTCCTGCGCCGGTTCAAAATGCCGACGGGGCAGGAGAGCGGCGCAGCGCGATGCGGTGGCATCGGGCCAGCCGTTCGACGCACCACGTCGGCATTTTCAACCGGCCCTTCGGGTCGCCTTGCGGCGGCCGCCTGCGGGGGCGGGCCGCTCAACCGTATGGCCTGATACGCTTTTCGCGTCCCGCCCCCGCATCCGACTCGCCGCAAGACGACGCAGGGCGTAGGGAGGGTGAGAAATGCGGGCTGGCGGTATCGCCTTGATGCCGCCCGCTTTCCAGCGGATAGGATGGTGCGGGGGGTTCCATGCCATCGCTCTACGACATCAAGCCACGATTCCAGGCGCTGCTGCGCCCCACCGCTGCCCGGCTGGCGCAGCGCGGCGTCAGCGCCAACACCGTGACCCTGGCCGCCGCCGGCCTGTCGGTGCTGCTGGGCCTGGTCACCGCCGCCACCGGCTGGTCCTGGCTGCTGCTGCTGTACCCGCCCTTCCTGCTGCTGCGCATGGCGCTGAACGCGATCGACGGCATGCTCGCGCGCGAGTTCTTCAAGCCCACGCCGCTGGGCGCGCTCTTGAACGAGGTCGGCGACATGGTGTCGGATGCGGCGCTGTATCTGCCGCTGGCCCTGCTGCTGCCGGCGCCGCCCTGGCTGGTGGTGGTGACCGTGCTGCTGGCGGTGATCGGCGAGGCCGCGGGCGTGGCCGCGCGCAGCATCGGCGCCAGCCGGCGCTATGACGGGCCGTTCGGCAAGTCCGACCGCGCCTTGGCCTTCTCGATCCTCGCCGTCGCGGCCTTCTTCCAGGTCCTGGCCCCGGCGCTGTGGATGCCGCTGGTGCTGGGCGCCCTGCTGCTGCTGGCGGTGCTGACCATCCTCAACCGCATGCGCGCGGCCCTGGCGGAGATCGGCGCATGACCCTGACCGTCGACCCGACCGTCGCCTGGACCCTCGCGGCGCTGGGCATCGTGCTGGTGGTGGCCGAGGCCGCCGTGCTGTTCCTGCGCCGCACCAGGCCGGAGAAGGACTGGAGCGAGCTGCGGCTGCGCATCCGGTCGTGGTGGGTGATCGTGATCGCCGGCGCCATCGCCCTGGTGCTGAACCCGATCGCGGTGCTGGTGGTGCTGGCGGTGGTCAGCTACCTCGCGCTGAAGGAATACCTGTCGGTGGTGCCGACGCGGCGGGCCGACCGCGGCGTGCTGCTGGTCGCCTATCTCGCCATCCCGACCCAATGGTGGTGGATCGCGCAGGAGCAGTACGGCTTCTTCATCATCTGGGTGCCGGTCTACCTGTTCATGGTGGTGCCGGCGATGATGGTGCTGCGCGGCGAGGTCGCCGGCTTCCTGCGCGCGCTGGGCACCCTGCATTGGGGCCTGATGCTGTGCGTCTTCGCCATCGGCCATGTCGCCTATCTCTTCGTGCTGCCGGAGGCCGGGACCAAGGGCCCGGGCGGCGCCGGTCTTCTGCTGCTGCTGCTGATCCTGACCCAGGGCAACGACGTGGCGCAGTATGTCTGGGGCCGCATCTTCGGCCGGCACAAGATCGCGCCCTCGGTCAGCCCCAACAAGACGGTGGAGGGCTTCGTCGGCGGCCTGGTCACCACCACCATCGTCGCCGGGCTGATCGGCCCGCTGCTGGCGCCCCTGTCCTGGCCGATGGCGCTGTGGGTCGGGGCGCTGATGGCGATCAGCGGCTTCTTCGGCGACCTCACCGTCTCCGCCGTCAAGCGCGACATCGGCATCAAGGACACCGGCACGCTGATCCCCGGCCATGGCGGCGTCCTGGACCGGGTGGACAGCCTGATCTTCGCCGCGCCGCTGTTCTTCCACTTCATGCGCTACTTCTACTACTGAGGGGCGGCGGAGCATGTGGCGCCTGCTGTTCCACTGGCTGGTGACCAAACCGGCGATGCTGCTGTTCGTCGGGCTGCATGTGCGGAACCCCGAGCGGCTGCCGATGGCGGGCCCGGCGATCATCGTCGCCAACCACAACAGCCATGCCGACACCGTGGCCCTGACCTCGCTGTTCCCCAGCCGGATCCTGCACAAGGTGCGCCCCGTGGCGGCGGCCGACTATTTCCTGAGCAGCCGGGCGATGGCCTGGTTCTCGATCAACTGCATGGGCATCCTGCCCTTCGACCGCCATGCGCGGGAGCGCGGCGAGGACCCGCTGACCGGCTGCGTCGAGGCGCTGGACCGTGGGGACATCCTGATCCTGTTCCCGGAAGGGTCGCGCGGCGAGCCGGAAAAGCTGCAGCACTTCAAGAAGGGCATCTGCCATCTGGCGGCGCGGCGGCCGGAGGTGCCGATCATCCCGGTCTACTTGCACGGCCTCGGCAAGGTGCTGCCGCGCGGCGCCTTCCTGCCGGTGCCGTTCTTCTGCGACGCCTTCGTCGGCCTGCCGCTGGCCGAGCGGCCGGAGGACACCGACGCCTTCGTCGCCGGGCTGGAGGCCGCCATGGCGAAGCTGGTGGAGGGCACGAGGTTCCCGGAATGGGAGTGAGAGATCGCCTGCAAACACGCCGGCGCGGTCGTCTGAAGGCGGTTCCTCTGCTTCCGGTGCTCACGGACCCAACGTCCGCTGCGCGCCGGTTCTCGGGACCACCTCCAGCCGACTCACGCCAGCGCGTTTTCAGACGATCTCTTACGGCCCTCGCCTTTCTGTGGGGTATCGCTGAGGCCTGCCTGTTCTTCGTGGTGCCGGACGTGCCGGTGTCGCTGATCGCCCTGGCCCGGGGCTGGCGGGCGGGGCTGCGCGCCGCCGTGGCCGCGGCCGCCGGGGCGGTGGTCGGCGGCACGGCGCTGGCGCTGTTCGCAACCTGGGCCCCCGAGACGGCGCTGGCCGTGGTCGAGCGCGTACCGGCAATCTCGCCCGCCATGATCGCCCGGCTGCAGGCCATGATGGCGCAGGCGGATTCGCCCGCGGCGCTGGTCGGCACGCTGATCCTGGCCAGCCTGACCGGCATTCCCTACAAGATCGCCGCCGCCAGCGCCCCGGGCCTGGGCATCCCGGTGTGGGAGCTGGCGCTGATCACCCCGCTGGTGCGGCTGCCGCGCTTCGCGTCCCTGGCCGCCGCCGGGGCGATCCTGCGCCGGCTGACCCCGGCGATGCCGGGCTGGATGCAGCCGGTGCGGGTGCGGCTGATGATCGCCGCGCTGGGCTGGTCTGCGTTCTACGTGAACTACTGGATGCATGTCGGGGGATGACGCCGGGCCCCGGCCGCCCTATTTTCCCTGAACAAGAAGAAACATCGGACGTAATTGACGCTGCCGCCGCGGAGATTCGGCTCAGCCGGACCGCCCGTGTTTGGAGAGAACCATGGCCCTGTCGCGGATCGAAGACCACACGGACGGCGTGGCGTCGGCGTCGGAGAAGTCCTCCGACCTGCGGTCGCTGCTGACGGTCGGCGGCATCTCGGCCGCGGGGCTGGGCGTCAGCCTGGTGGCGCTGTTCGGCCCGCCCGGCAGCGACCTGTCGATTGCGCTGACCATCGTCACCGCGGTCGGCGCCGTGGCCGCCATCGGCGCCGGCTTCGTCCTGGCCTCGATCGCCAGCCGCCGCTGATCCCGCTCAATCCCGGTTTTCGCGATCCCGCTGCGGCGGGCATCAGCCGGCGCGGCGCGCCGGGATGTCCGGCAGGATGCCGCGCTGGAACATGATGCCGAGCCGCAGGCTTTCGGCGATCTTCTCCGCCCGGGCGATGAACCGCCCGGCCGCCCGCGGCGGGCAGACCTCGCGCGCGGTGGCGCGGAACAGCTCCAGCCAAAGGGCGAAATGCTCCGGCTGCAGCGCCGGGACGCCGGCATGGGCCTGCATCGGCCGGCCGCCGTAGCGCGCGGTGCGCAGCATCACCGACGACCAGAAATCGCACATCTTGGCGAGGTGCGGCGCCCAGTCGGCGCCGATCACGCCGGCGAAGACCGGGCCGAGCACGGCGTCGCGCCGCACCCGGCCGTAGAAGGCATGGACCAGCGAGACGATCATCGCCTCGTCGATCGGCTCGATGGGATCGGCATCCGTCATATCCATCGGGATATATGGCCCGACGGCGCCGACCACGGCAAGCGGATCAAAGGTCGCGGACATGGGTGAGGGGACAGACCCCGCCTCCTATCCCACCCGTCATCCCCGCGAAAGCGGGGATCTCGTCACGCTCTGAATCGGATGGAGATTCCCGCTTTCGCGGGAATGACGTTCAAGAGAGCGGCGACGGGACACGGCACGCCCAAGAGTGTGGGTGCCATGGCTTCCGCCGATCACCCCCGCCGTTCGCTGTCGAGGGTGGCCATGCCGTGCGGCGCGTAGCGTTCGCCCGCCGCGGCGTTCCGGGGCACCGTCTGCTCGATCTGGGCCAGGTCGTCCGGCGTCAGGGCGACGTCGAGCGCGCCCAGCGCTTCGGCCAGCTGGTCGCGGCGGCGGGAGCCGACCAGTGGCACGATGTCCCCGCCCTGCGCCGACACCCAGGCGATGGCGATCTGGGCGACGCTGACGCCCTTGGCCGCCGCGATGGTCCGCAGTGCCTCGACCAGCTCGAGGTTGCGGTCGACATTGCCGTCCTGGAAGCGCGGGCTGTGGCTGCGAAAATCCTTCGGGTCGGTGCTGCCCTTCTGCCAGTGGCCGCTGATCAGGCCGCGCGACAGCACGCCATAGGCGGTGATGCCGATGCCGAGCTCGCGGCAGGTGGCCAGGATGCCGTCCTCGATGCCGCGCGAGATCAGCGAATATTCGATCTGCAGGTCGACGATGGGGTGCACCGCCGCGGCGCGGCGCAGCGTCTCCGACCCCACCTCGGACAGGCCGATGTGGCGCACATAGCCCGCCTCCACCATGTCGGCGATGGCGCCGACCGTGTCCTCGATCGGCACGTTGGGGTCGAGGCGGGCCGGGCGGTAGATGTCGATGTGGTCGACGCCGAGCCGCTGCAGCGAATAGGCCAGGAAGTTCTTCACCGCCCCGGGACGGCCGTCGAACCCGCCCCAGCCGCCGGCAGGGTCGCGCATCCCGCCGAACTTGACGCTGAGCACGGCGGCGTCGCGCTTGGGACTGGCCCGCAGCGCCTCGCCGATCAGCATCTCGTTGTGGCCCATGCCGTAGAAGTCGCCGGTGTCGATCAGGGTGATCCCGGCGTCGAGCGCGGCGTGGAGGGTGGCGATGCTCTCGGCCCGGTCGGACGAGCCGTACACGCCGTGGGACATGCCCATGGCGCCGAGGCCGAGGGCCGAGACGCGGGGGCCGGTGGCGCCGAGCTGACGATACTGCATGGTCGAAACTCCTGGGTGCCGCAGGCAGCGGCGCATTGCATCGGTCCCTATTATGGGGCGCCGCCATCCGTGCGATAATCCGACCAATTACAAACAAGCCGTTCGGGAAAACGCACAATGGCCAGCCCCGACCTGTCCGATCTCGACGCCTTCGTGGCCGTCGCCCGGGCGCGCAGCTTCCGCGGCGCCGCCACGCTGCGCGGCGTCTCCGCCTCCTCGCTCAGCGAGGCGCTGCGGCGGCTGGAGGCGCGGCTGGGCGTGCGCCTGCTGAACCGCACCACGCGCAGCGTCACCCCGACCGAGGCCGGGGAGCGGCTGATCGAGCGGCTGACCCCGGCGCTGGGCGAGATCGCCGGCGCGCTGGACGCGGTGAGCAGCGTCCGCGACAGCGCGACCGGGACGCTGCGGCTGGACGTGCCATCGATCGTGGCGCGCCACATCCTGCCGCCGATCGCCTGCCGCTTCCTGGCCGCCCATCCCGGCATCACCCTGGAGGTGACGGCCAACGACACCTTCATCGACGTGCTGGCCGCCGGCTTCGATGCCGGCATCCGCTATGAGGAGCGGCTGGAGCGCGACATGATCGCGGTGCCGATCGGCCCGCGGATTCAGCGCTTCGTCATCGCCGCCGCCCCGGCCTACCTGGCCACGCGGGGCCGGCCGCTTCACCCCAGGGACCTGCTGGAGCACGCCTGCATCCGCCACCGCTTCCCCAGCGGCCGGATCGTGTCCTGGGAGTTCGAACGCGACGGCGAGACCATCCGCATCACCCCGGACGGCCCGCTGGTGGCGACGACGATCGATCTGGAGCTGGCCGCCGCCATCGCCGGGCTGGGCGTGATGTGCATCTTCGAGGAGGTGGTGCGGCCGGCGCTGGACAGCGGCGCGCTGGTGCCGGTGATGGAGGATTGGTGGCAGAGCTTCTCCGGCCCCTTCCTCTACTACCCCAGCCGCACCCACATGCCCGCGCCGCTGCGGGCGTTCGTGGATTTCATCAAGACGGATCGAGGGCGGTGAAAGCCCAACCTACTCGGACTTTTGTTGTCATTGCCCGGCTTGACCGGGCAATCCAGGGGCAGTCGAGAGCCGCTCTGGCCGCCCCTGGATGCCGCGGTCGAGCCGTGGCATGACATTTAAATTGTAACCCTACCCAGCCAAAGTCCGGCGGATCTCGCCATGCGCCGCCGGATAGCCCGGCGACACCGCCCGCAGCCGGTCGGCGACCAGGGCGTGCAGGCGCGGCAGGGCGTGGAACGGCACGCCCGGCACCAGATGGTGCTCGGCATGGTAGCTGGCGTTCCAGAACAGGCCGCGCAGCACGAAGCCGGCCAGCGTCGTCCGGGTGTTGGCCCAGCGGTCGTTGCTGCGGACGCAGCCGGAATGCTCGGCCAGCAGCACCCAGCGCAGCAGCGGCTGGGCCAGCAGCACCGGCCCGGCCCACAGGATCAGCGCCAGGGCGCTGCCGGTGGCGAGGCTGGCCGCCACCAGGATCGCGTAGAGCGACAGGTACAGCCGCGCCTCGGCCACCACCCGCGGCCGGTCCTGCGCCGGAATCCACGGCAGGTCGGCCCGGCCCGCCGCGGTCCGCACCAGCCCGGCGACCTGGGCGCGCCAATAGGGCAGGCCGGTCAGGATCAGCAGGTAGCGCCCGCGGGTCAGCGGCGCGGCGCCGATCAGCTCCGGGTCGCGATCGGGGTCCTGGGTGTGGCGGTGATGCGCCAGGTGGAACAGCCGGAAGCCCTCCGGCGGCAGCACCAGGACGAAGCCGGCGACCCAACCCACCAGCCGGTTCAGCCACAGCGACTTGAACGGCGTGCGGTGGGTGGTTTCGTGCAGCGGGCTGAACAGGGCGATCTCGGCGGCGCCGAGCACCGCCATCGCCGGCCACAGCCAGAGGCTGCCGCGCGCCGCCAGCACCAACGCGGCGCCGAGCGCGATCAGCCCGAGATGCCAGGCCAGCGCCTGCAGGCCGCGCGCGTCGGAGCGCCGGGACAGATCCTTCAACGCCCCCGGCGGGAGCGGCCGCGTGGCTGCGTCGGTCATGCCGTATCCTGCCGCCGGCCGCCCATCCGGATCAAGGCCGGGCGATCATTCGCCCCAATGGATCGGGAAGGCGTCTGGGTAGGCGAACAGCGACGGGGCGCCGCCGGTGTGCAGGAACACCACCACGTCATCCGGGCGGAAGCGGCCGGCGCGGATGCCGGCGATCAGCCCGGCCATGGCCTTGCCGGTGTAGACCGGATCGAGCAGCAGCGCCTCCTGCGCCGCGGCCAGGCGCAGCGCCTCGACCATGCCGTCCGTCGGCAGGCCGTAGCCTTCGCCGACCACGCCGTCCTCCAGCACCACATCGTCCCCAGACAGCGGCGAGGCGACGCCCAGCAGCGCGCTGCCCGCCTGCAGCAGGGCGGCGACGCGCGGCCGCTGCTCCTGCGACGTCCGGCTGATGCAGTAGCCGATCGCCGGGGCCGTGCTGCCGCCCAGCGCCAGGCCGAGCGCCAGCCCGGCATGGGTGCCGCCGCTGCCGCTGGCCAGCGCGACATGGGTGATGCCGACGCCCTGGGCCTTCGCCTGCGCCAGCAGCTCCCGCGCCGCATCGACATAGCCCATCATCCCCAGCGCGTTCGACCCGCCGATCGGGATGATGTAGGGCGTGCCGCCCTCTGCCCGGCACTGTTCGGCCGCGCGCGCCAGCTCCGCGTCGGGGTCGGCGGTGCCGGGGTGGAGTTCGATGCGGGCGCCGAACAGCTCGTCCAGCAGCAGGTTGCCGTTGGTGTGGTAGGTCGGGTCGCGCCCGGCCACCGCATCGGTCAGGATCAGCACGCAGTCGAGGCCTAGCTTCGCCGCCGCCGCCGCGGTCTGGCGGGCGTGGTTGGATTGCGGGCCGCCGGCGGTGATGATGGTGTCGGCGCCCTGGGCCAGCGCCTCGCCCAGCAGGAACTCCAGCTTGCGCACCTTGTTGCCGCCCAGCGCCAGGCCGGTGCAGTCGTCGCGCTTGATCCACAGCTGCGGCCCGCCCAGCGCGGCGGTGAGGCGCGGCATCGGCTCGAGCGGCGTCGGCGCGTGCTGCAAGGCGATCCGCGGCAGCTGGTCCAGCGAGGGCATCGGTTCCGTCCCGTGAAGCTGCGGCCCCGCCGGCCGCCTGCCCGCTTCGTATCACGGTTTGTGATCGGGCCAGAAGGGGCGGCCGGGTGCTACCCGGAGGGCGGGCGCGTCGAGCCGCGGATGACCAGCTCGGTCGGCAGCAGGCGCCGGGTCGCGGGGATGGGGCTGCCGTCGGCCACCGCCTTCAGCAGCAGCGTCGCCGCGGTGGCGCCCTTGTCGAACAGCGGCTGGCGGATGGTGGTCAGCGCCGGCCGCACCAGGGCGGCGCGCCGGATGTCGTCGAAGCCGGCGACCGAGACGTCCTCCGGCACCCGCAGGCCCAGCGACCGCGCCGCCTCGATCGCGCCGATCGCCAGCCGGTCGGACATCGCCAGGATCGCGGTCGGCCGGTCCGGCCGGCGCAGCAGCACCAAAGCGGCGTCGCGGCCATGCGCCTCGCTGCTGGCCGGGCGCTCCTCGATCGGCATCGAGTCCGGGTCGAGCCCGGCGGCGGCGATGGCCTCGGCATAGCCTTCCAGCCGGTCGACGCTGGTGCGGAAGGTCATGATCGCCCGCCGCGCGGCGTCGAGCGGCCCGACATAGCCGTCGACCGAGGATTCCAGCGAGATGATGCCGAGCTGGCGGTGGCCGAGCCCCAGCACATGCTCGGCCACCCGCCGGGCGGCGCCGTGGTCGTCGATGCCGACGAAGGCCACGCCATCGGGCGCCTGGTTGTCGATCGCGACCACCGGCAGGCCGCGGCGCAGCAGCGGCGCCCAGGCCTCCGCCCCATTCAGGAAGCCGTAGACCAGGAAGCCGTCGACCGCGGCGCGGTGGATGGCGCTGCGGCTGGCCGGGCTTTTCACCGCCGGCAGGATCAGGAGGCCGGACCGCGCCTTCTCGCAGGCCGCCGCCACGCCGCGCAGCATGCCCACCGCCGCCGGGTCGTCGAAGGCGAAGGGCAGCGTCTCGTGGAACAGCAGGCCGATGGCCTCCGCCTTGCCCGTCCGCAGCATCCGCGCCGCCGGGTTGGGGCCGTGCACGCCCATCGCCCGCGCCGCCGCCATGATCCGGTCGCGCAGCTCGGCCGACAGCTGGTCCGGCCGGTTGAAGGCGTTCGACACCGTGGTGCGCGAGACCCCGACCGCCGCCGCGATGTCCAGCAGCGTGCCCCGCCGCTTGTCGGTTCCGTCATTCATGCGGACACCCTAGGGGGCCCCTCTTGATCGATCAAGAAACTCTCGATACTGTCAAAACTGAATGCATTCAGAAGCCTTGTTCAGGGGACCGGGGCGGCTGGCGGGATCGCGGCCGGAATGCAGGAGATGCGGAGGGGTTGAATGCGCGAATGGTGGCGCGGCGCGGTGATGTACCAGATCTACCCGCGCAGCTTCCTGGACACGAATGGCGACGGCGTCGGCGACTTGGCCGGCATCACCGCCAAGCTGGACTACATCGCCGATCTCGGCGTCGACGGCATCTGGATCTCGCCCTTCTTCAAGTCGCCGATGAAGGATTTCGGCTACGACGTCTCGGATTACTGCGACGTCGACCCGCTGTTCGGCACGCTGGCGGATTACGACCGGCTGATCGAGAAGGCGCATGCGCTGGGATTGAAGGTGATCATCGACCAGGTGATCAGCCACACCTCGGACGCCCATCCCTGGTTCACCGAGAGCCGGGCCAGCCGCGACAACCCCAAGGCCGACTGGTTCGTCTGGGCCAACCCGAAGCCGGATGGCAGCCCGCCGAACAACTGGCTGTCGATCTTCGGCGGCTCGGCCTGGCAGTGGGACACCCGCCGGCGCCAGTACTACATGCACAACTTCCTGACCCAGCAGCCCGACCTGAACCTGCACAACCCCGAGGTGCAGGATGCGGTGCTGGCGGCGCTGGAGTTCTGGCTGCAGCGCGGCACCGACGGCTTCCGCCTGGACACCGCCAATTTCTACATGCACGACCGGCTGCTGCGCGACAACCCGGCCAAGCCGGCGGACACGGCGCCGACCGGCGACGAGCGGCCGGACAATCCGTACTTCATGCAGTTCCACCGCTACGACAAGTCGCAGCCGGAGAACCTGCTGTTCCTGCGCCGGCTGCGCGCGCTGCTGAACCGCTACCCCGACAGGATGGCGGTGGCCGAGATCGGCGATGACGACCCGATCGGCCGGACCGCGGAATACGTCCAGGCCGACCTGCTGCACACCGCCTACAACTTCAGCCTGCTGAACGACACCTTCAACGCGCCGCACATCGCCAAGGCGCTGATCGCCTTCCACCACGCCACCGACGACGGCTGGCCGTCCTGGGCCTTCTCCAACCACGACGTCAAGCGGGTGGTGTCGCGCTGGGGCGGGCCGGACGCCGACCCGCGGCTGGGCCGGATGCTGACGGCGCTGCTGAGCTCGCTGCGCGGCACCGCCTTCATCTACCAGGGCGAGGAGCTGGGGCTGCCCGAGGCGGAGGTGCCCTACGACAAGCTGCGGGACCCCTACGGCATCACCTTCTGGCCCGACTTCAAGGGCCGCGACGGCTGCCGCACCCCGATCCCGTGGGACGTCGAGGCGCCCCAGGCCGGCTTCTCCACCGCCGAGCCCTGGCTGCCGATCCCGGAGGCGCACCGCAAGCTCGCGGCCGGCGCCCAAGCGCACGACCCCGAATCGACCCTGGCCTTCACCCGCCAGTTCCTGCGCTGGCGCCGCAGCCACCCCGCCTTCGCCACCGGGGCGATTCGCTTCCTCGACACCGCCGACGGCGTCCTGGCCTTCGAGCGGGTGCTGGATGGCGAGCGCATGCTCTGCGTCTTCAACCTGACCGGCGAGACCCGGATCTGGACGGCGCCGACGGTGCAGATCGCTCCGACCGACGCGCCCGGGCTGGGCGGTCGGCTGGAGGGCGGGCGGGTGGCGCTGCCGCCCTACGCCGCCTTCTTCGGCGCGGTCGCCGCGGAAGCGATGCAGGCGGAGCAGAACGCGGCCTGACGGGTTGTCTCAGGAATAGTTTCGTTTCGACTCGCCAGAGGCCGGCCTGGCGAGTCACCCTTCACGACAAGACACGCACGCGGGGGGCGCGCCGGTCTTCCCCCGCTGCCAAAAGCAGATGGAGGAGACATGTCGAAGAGCGCGCTCTTGCCCCTCGCCCTTGCCCTGACCTTGGCCGGCGGCGCCGCCGCCCAGGCGGAAGGGGTCAAGGTCACGATCTCCTGCGGCTCGGTCGGCGCCGAACAGGCGCAATGCCGCGAAGGCGCCAAGGCCTGGTCGGCGAAGACCGGCAACACGGTCGACATCGTCGCCCCGCCGCAGTCGACCTCGGACCAGCTCGCCCTCTACCAGCAGATCCTGAACGCCAAGTCGGGCGACATCGACGTGTTCCAGATCGACGTGGTGTGGCCCGGCATGCTGGGCAGCCATTTCATCGACCTGAAGCAGTATGTCGACCAGGCCACCATCGACCAGCACTTCCCCGGCATCATCAAGGGGCTGACCCGCGACGGCCAGCTGATGGCCCTGCCGTGGTTCACCGATGCCGGGCTGCTCTACTACCGCCAGGACCTGCTCGACAAATACCAGCTCAAGGTGCCCACCACCTGGGAGGAGATGACCGCCGACGCCAAGACCATCCAGGAGGGCGAGCGCAAGGCGGGCAACGACCGCTTCTTCGGCTTCGTCTTCCAGGGCCGGGCCTATGAGGGGCTGACCTGCGACGCGCTGGAATGGATCGTCAGCTTCGGCGGCGGCGACATCGTGGAGGCCGACGGCAAGATCACCGTCAACAATCCGCAGGCGGCCAAGGCGCTGGACCTCGCCGCCTCCTGGATCGGCACCATCGCGCCGGACGGCGTGCTGAACTACATGGAGGAGGACGCCCGCGGGGTGTTCCAGTCCGGCAACGCCGCCTTCATGCGCAACTGGCCCTACGCCTACGGGCTGGTGAATTCCGGCGACAGCCCGGTCAAGGGCAAGGTCGGCACCGCCGCCCTGCCTAAGGGCGACGGCGACGGCGCCCGGGTCGCGGCGACCCTGGGCGGCTGGAACCTCGCCGTGTCGAAATACTCCGCCCATCCCAAGGAGGCCGCCGACCTCGCCGCCTTCCTGACCGGCAAGGACGAGCAGAAGCGCCGCGCCATCACCGGCGCCTTCCAGTCGACCATCCCGGCGCTCTACGACGACGCCGACGTGCTGAAGGCCCAGCCCTTCTTCGCCCTGTTGAAGACCGCCTTCGAAGGCGCGGTGGCGCGGCCCTCGGCGGTGACCGGCGAGCGCTACAACGAGGTCTCGACCCTGTTCTGGAACGCGGTCCACAACACCCTGTCGAAGCAGGGCGACGGCGCCACCAACCTGGCGCAGCTGCAGAAGGACCTGAACCGCCTGAGCCGCGGCGGCCGCTGGTGACAGAGCGGGCCGGCCCCACCCCGCACGGGGTGCCGCCGGCCCGTCCCGACCCACCCTCGATCCCGGGGAGGATCCCATGACCGTCGCCACCTCGACCACCGCCCCTGCCGCCGACAATGTGAAGCCGGTCGCCTCCCGGCTCAGCCGACAGCGCATCCGCGCCGCCTGGATCTTCCTGATCCCGATGCTGCTGGTGCTGCTGCTGGTGGCCGGCTGGCCGCTGGTCCGCACCATCGCGCTCAGCTTCACCGACGCGACCCTGCAGGCGGACAGGCCGACCCGCATGGTCGGCTTCGACAACTACCTGTTCTACGGCCCCAACCGCGCCGACTACGACGACAAGCTGGGCGGCTACTACGTCTTCTACGACCCCAAGGGCACCAACCTGGTGTGGAAGGCCGAAGAGGGCAAGTTCTGGGACATCGACACCAACCAGCCGGTCGATTACGACGTCGACACCAGCGGCATCTTCAGCTGGCAGGGGCTGCTGGTCGACCATGTCTGGTGGCGGTCGGCCTGGAACACCATCCTGTTCACGGTGGTGTCGGTGACGATCGAGACCATCCTCGGCCTGCTGATCGCCATGACCCTGAACGCCCATATGCCGGGCCGCGGGCTGCTGCGGGCCGCGGTGCTGATCCCCTGGGCCATCCCCACCATCGTCTCGGCCAAGATGTGGGGCTGGATGCTGAACGACCAGTACGGGGTGATCAACGAGGTGCTGCTGTCGCTGGGCGTCATCACCACCCGGGTGGCCTGGACCGCCGACCCCAGCCTGTCGCTGGCCTCGGTGATCGCGGTCGATGTGTGGAAGACCACGCCGTTCATGACGCTGCTGATCCTGGCCGCACTGCAGATGCTGCCCGGTGAGGTCTACGAGGCGGCGAAGGTCGACGGCATCAGCCCGTGGCGGGTGTTCACCAAGATCACCGTCCCGCTGATCTGGCCGGCGCTGATGGTGGCGATCCTGTTCCGGGCGCTGGATTCGCTGCGGGTCTTCGACCTGATCTACGTGCTGACCTCGAACAGCATCAGCACCATGAGCATGTCGGTCTTCGCCCGGCAGCAGAGCATCGATTTCGGCAATGTCGGCTTCGGCTCCGCCGCCTCGACCCTGCTGTTCGTCATCATCGCCGTGATCGCCGCCCTGTGGATGGTGGCGGGTCGCGTGCGCTTCGACAAATAGGGGGCGCGCCATGGCCATGTCCAAGACCCTGAAGCGCCGCGTCGGCCAACCGCTTTTCTACCTGCTGGTGGCGGTGATCATCGTCTACACCGTGTTCCCGTTCTACTGGGCGGTGGTGTCGTCGCTGAAGACCGGCCAGCAGCTGTTCGGCACCGACCTGCTGCCGCCGACGCCCACGCTGGACAACTATGTCGGCGTGTTCCGCGAGCAGCCGTTCCTGACCAACATCGTCAACTCGCTGATCGTCGCCGGGTCGACCGTGCTGATCTGCCTGGTGCTGTCGGTCAGCGCCGCCTACGCGCTGGGCCGGGTCCGGTTCCGCGGCCGCAGCACCATCCTGATGCTGACCCTCGGCGTCTCGATGTTCCCGCAGGTGGCGGTGCTGACCGGGCTGTTCGAGCTGGTGCGCTGGCTCGGCATCTACAACCAGCTCGGCTCGCTGATCCTCAGCTACATGATCTTCACCCTGCCCTTCTCGGTCTGGGTGCTGACGACCTTCATGCGCGAGCTGCCGCGCGAGCTGGAAGAGGCGGCGATCGTGGACGGCGCCAGGCCGTGGCAGATCCTGGTCCGGGTGTTCCTGCCGCTGCTGGGCCCGGCCCTGGCGACCACCGGCCTCCTGGCCTTCATCGCCGCCTGGAACGAGTTCCTGTTCGCCCTGACCTTCACCCTGACCAACGAGGTGCGGACGGTGCCAGTGGCGATCGCCCTGATCTCGGGCGCCACCCAGTTCGACATCCCCTGGGGCCTGATCATGGCGGCATCGGTGGTGGTGACGGTGCCGCTGATCGTGCTGGTGATGATCTTCCAGCGCCGCATCGTGTCCGGCCTGACGGCGGGCGCGGTCAAGGGTTGAGCGATCGGGCGGCGGCAGGCCCGCCGCCCGTCACTCTACGAGCGCTTCCTTGGCATGGGCGGCGGCGCCGCTGCGCAGCGGGCGCTCCTCCATCAGCAGCAGGCTGACGAAGCCGAGGGCGAGGCCGGCCGCGGCGGCCAGGAACAGCCAGTGGAAGCTGCCGACCAGCGCGTCGCGCAGCGCCGGGTTGAGGTCGCCGAGATTTTCCGGCGACTGGCCGGGGGTTCCGCCGATGGCGCCGAGCACGATGGCGCCGAAGCCGGCCACCACAATGGCGCTGCCCAGCGAGCGGAAGAAGTTCATGCACGCCGTGGCGGTGCCGAGCTGGTGCATCGCCACCGAATTCTGGATCGAGATGGTGGTGACCGGCAGCACGGTGCCGAGGCCGAGGCCGACCACGCCGAGCATGATCTCGACCGACCATTGCGGCAGGCCGGTGGGGTGGACCGCCAGCACCAGCAGCGCGGCCACGGCGCAGGTCAGCCCGATCAGCGGCGTGCGCTTGTAGTGGGTCATGATGGCCATGAAGCGGCCGGCCAGGTTGGCGCCGGTCACGGTCCCCGCCATCAGCGGCAGCAGCGCCAGGCCGGCATTGCTGGGCGACAGGCCGAGGACGCCTTCGAGATAGACCGGCACATAGATCGACAGGCCGATGAAGGTGCCCATGACGCAGAAGGCCGCCGCCGTGCCGGTGCCGACCACCGGGTTGGACATCACCGCCAGCGGGATCAGCGGTTCGGACGCGGTCAGCAGGCGGATGGCGAACAGCACCCAGAACAGCAGCGACACGCCGAGCAGGCCGAGGATCTGGACCGAGGCCCAGGGGTAGTAGTTGGCGCCGCCCCAGGTCAGCGCCAGCATCACCGCCACGGTGGCGACCACCATCAGCACCGCGCCGAGCACGTCGAGCTTGTGCCGCCGTTCGTGCCGCGGCAGGCGGCGCAAGGTGTTCCAGGTCATCCAGAAGGCGCCGAGGCCGAGCGGCAGGTTGATCCAGAAGATCACCGACCAGTGCAGATGGTCGGCGATCAGGCCGCCCAGCACCGGCCCGACCACGCTGGAGGTCACGAAGACGCTGGCGATGTAGGCCTGGTAGCGCGACCGTTCCTTCGGCAACACCACGTCGGCGATGATGGTCTGGGCCAGCGAGATCAGCCCGCCGCCGCCCAGCCCCTGCAGCGCCCGCGCCAGGATCAGCGCCAGCATGGTCGGCGCCAGGGCGCAGACCACCGAGCCGACGATGAACACACCGATGCTGACCAAGAGCGTGATCCGCCGGCCGTGGATGTCGCTGAGCTTGCCGTAGAGCGGGGTGACCGCGGTCGAGGCCAGCAGATAGGCGCTGACCACCCAGGACAGGTGTTCGACGTCGCCCAGCTCCTGCCCGATGGTCGGCAGCACCGTCGCCACGATGGTCTGGTCCAGCGCGGCCAGCATCATGGCCAGCAGGATTCCGATGATGATCGAGCGGATTGCGGCATGGTCGAGCGGCGCCGGCCCGGCGACCGCCTCGTTGTGTGCGGACATGGTCTCTGTCGTTTCCGAATCCTGGAATCGGCGGTGGCGGCGTGGCCTGCACCGAGCGGTCCAGGTTTCGCCTACGGCACTTGTCAGACAAGAGCGGTCTCGGCAGTGCAGCCATCGCCCCCCGGCATGGAGCGAAAGGCCATGCGGTCGCAGGCCTCTCGCGCCGCGCCGGGGAGCGGCCCATATCGGCGGCTCCGACGCTTGCCCTTCTCCCGCCACGCGGGAGCGGTAAGGCGAACCGACCGGACTCCACTTCCATCAGGGCCGAACGCGCTCTAGGGTGCCGCCATGACTGACCAGACCCAACCCAGGGCCGAAAAGAGCCCCTTCCTGCGCCTCGGGCTCGAAGCCGGGCCGCTGCTGCTGTTCTTCATCGCCAACCAGGCCGCGGGCATCATGCCGGCGACGGCGGTGTTCATGGTCGCGACCGTGGTGGCGGTGGTGCTGTCGGTGCGGATCGAGCGCCGCTGGCCGATCATGCCGGTGGTCGGCTGCGTCTTCGTGCTGATCTTCGGCGGGCTGACGCTGTGGCTGGACAACGACCTGTTCATCAAGCTCAAGCCGACGGTGGTGAACCTGCTGTTCGCCGCCATCCTGTTCGCGGGCCTGGCCACCGGCCGCAACTTCCTGAAGCTGATGATGGGCACGGTGTTCGAGCTGACCGAGGGCGGCTGGCGCATCCTGACCTGGCGCTGGGCGGTGTTCTTCGTGGCCCTGGCGGTGATCAACGAGATCGTGTGGCGCAACTTCTCGACCGAGTTCTGGGCCGGCTTCAAGCTGTTCGGCATCCTGCCGCTGACCCTGGTCTTCGCCCTGGCCCAGATGCCGGTGCTGATGCGGCACCAGGAAAAGCCGGCAGCGGAATGACCGATCCCCTGCGCCATGTCGAGGATTGGGTCTTCGACCTCGACAACACGCTCTATGCCGCCAAGACCGACCTGTTCGCCCAGATCGACCGGCGCATGGGCGAATACATCCGCACCCATTTCGACCTGCCGCCGGCCGAGGCGCGGGCGCTGCAGAAGCGGCTGTTCCGCGAGCACGGCACCACCCTGCGCGGCCTGATGAACGAGCGCGCGGTCGCGCCGGGCCCGTTCCTCGAATTCGTCCACGACATCGACGTCTCGGCAATCGGCCCCAGCCCGGTGCTGGCGGCGGCGCTGGCCGAGCTGCCGGGGCGGAAGTTCATCTTCACCAACGGGTCGGTGCCGCATGCCGAGCGGGTGCTGGAGCGGATGGGCCTGGCCGGGCGGTTCGACGGCATCTTCGACATCGTCGCCGCGGCCTATGTGCCGAAGCCGGATCCCGGCCCCTACCAGGCGCTGCTCGACCGCTACGGCCTGGCGCCGGAGGCGACGGTGATGGTCGAGGACATGGCCCGCAACCTGCTGCCGGCGCACCGGCTGGGCATGACCACGGTGTGGGTCCGCACCCCTTCGGACTGGGGCCAGCCGCTGCCCGGCGACGGCCACATCGACATCGCCATCGACGACACCGCCGACTGGCTGGCCGCCGTGGTCGCCGCGCGCCGGGCGGGCTGAGGGATCAGCTACACGCTTTGAAACTGCCCGGCTGCTGCCGCGTCCAGGTGTCGGTGCGGCCGAACAGGCTGATGCCGACATAGCCGCGCAGGTCCAGCGTGTCCGCCCCCGTCAGGGTCATGGTGGCGTCGTAGGTCTTGCCGCTCTTCGGGTCGTAGATCGTGCCGTCCTCCCACTCCGTGTCGGAGGACTGGGTGAAGCCGTGCAGCATGATCAGCTTGCACAGCGCCTTGCTGCGCTTGCTCTGGTCCGGGTTGTTCACGTCGGTGGCCGGGGCGTCCGGCGGCAGGCCGGCGATGCGGCCGCAGATGCCGGTGGTGCAGTCGAGGATCTCGATCACCGAACGGCCATCCCCGGTGCGCCAGAAGCCCTTGATCCCGCCGGCGGCGGAGGCGGTCGACACGCCCAGGGCGGCGGCGAGCCCGACGGCCAGGCATGCGGCAAGAACGGCGCTGCGGATGGTCATGGGCACTCCCATATTGGTCGTGTTGCTTCTGCGTCGAGCATGCGGCGAGACGGGAGTCCTGTCCATTGCGCCGATTTGCACCGCGCAGACGGTGACAACTTTGAAACTATTCGAGCTTTTGCCTCGGTTTGGGCTCGGCTATGGTCCAGCATCGGCCGAGAGGAGCCGCCGGCGGGTTGCCGGGTGACGGAGAATTGAGATGAGTGCGCCGCGTACGCTGTTCGACAAGATCTGGGACAACCATGTCGTCCATCGCCAGGATGACGGCACGTGCATTCTCTACATCGACCGCCACCTCGTGCATGAGGTGACCAGCCCGCAGGCCTTCGAAGGGCTGCGCCTGGCCGGCCGCCGCGTGCGCCAGCCGCACGCCACCCTGGCCGTGCCCGACCACAACGTGCCGACCTCGGACCGCGCCGGCGGCATCGCCGACGAGGAAAGCCGCATCCAGGTCGAGACGCTGGAGCAGAACGCCGCCGATTTCGGCGTGCCGATCTTCACCATGAACGACGTGCGTCAGGGCGTGGTCCACATCATCGGGCCGGAGCAGGGCTTCACCCTGCCAGGCACCACCATCGTTTGCGGCGACAGCCACACCTCGACCCATGGCGCCTTCGGGGCGCTGGCCTTCGGCATCGGCACCAGCGAGGTCGAGCATGTGCTCGCCACCCAGACGCTGCTGCAGAAGCCGGCCAAGAACATGCGCATCACGGTCGAGGGCGACCTGCCGCTGGGCGTGACCGCCAAGGACATGATCCTGGCGATCATCGGCACCATCGGCACCGCCGGCGGCACCGGCCATGTCATCGAATATGCCGGCGACGCCGTCCGCGCTTTGTCGATGGAAGGCCGCATGACGGTCTGCAACATGTCGATCGAGGCCGGCGCCCGGGCCGGGCTGATCGCCCCCGACGACACCACCTTCGCCTATGTGAAGGGCCGGCCGATGGCGCCGAAGGGCGCTGACTGGGACCAGGCCGTCGCATACTGGCGGACCCTGCCGACGGATGAGGGCGCCCGCTACGACCGCGAGGTGGTGCTGAAGGCCGCCGACATCGTGCCGATGGTGACCTGGGGCACCAGCCCGGAGGACGTGGCGCCGATCACCGGCGTGGTGCCGAACCCGGACGCCGCCCCCGACGCCAACAAGGCCAGCGCCTGGCGCCGCAGCCTGGACTACATGGGCCTGCAGCCCGGCCAGCGCATGAGCGAGCTGGCGGTCGACAAGGTCTTCATCGGGTCCTGCACCAACGGCCGGATCGAGGATCTGCGCGCCGCCGCCGCGGTGGCCCGCGGCCGGCACGTCGCCGACAGCGTCTACGCGATGATCGTCCCCGGCTCGGGCCTGGTGAAGCAGCAGGCCGAGGATGAGGGGCTGGACGAGGTGTTCAAGGCCGCCGGCTTCGACTGGCGCGAGCCCGGCTGCTCGATGTGCCTGGCGATGAACGCCGACAAGCTGTCGCCGGGCGAGCGCTGCGCCTCGACCTCGAACCGCAACTTCGAGGGCCGCCAGGGCCGCGGCGGCCGCACCCACCTGGTCAGCCCGGCCATGGCCGCCGCCGCGGCGATCGCCGGCCACCTGACCGATGTGCGCGACCTGAACTGAGCCGCGCGTAGGTTGGGTTCGCCCCTCGGCGAACCCAACGACCGGCCCTCAGACCATCCGTCCCGGAGTGTTGGGTTCGCAACGCGAACCCAACCTACGTCATGACCTGCCTGTCCTGTCGGGAAGGAATGCCCTGCCATGTCCGTTCCCATCGACGCCGCACGCAAATTCGACCCGGCACGGGCCGGCGAATACGAGACGCAGAGCCGCATCGCCCTGGCCGGCTATGACGCGTGCCATGAGCTGTCGGCCTGCATGCTGGCGGCGGCGCTGGGCTCCGGCGGTCCTGCCGAGATCCTGGTCGCCGGCGCCGGCGGCGGGGCCCAGGAGATCGTTACCGCCGGGCCGCTGGAGCCGGGCTGGCGCTTCACCGCCGTCGACCCGTCCGCGCCGATGATGGAGCTGGCCGTCGCCCGGCTGCGCGAGACCGGGCTGGACGGCCGGACCGAGATTTTCCTGGGCACGGTCGACGACCTGCCGGCCGACCGCCGCTTCGATGCCGCGACCCTGATCGGCGTGCTGCACCACCTGCCCGGCGACGACGCCAAGCGCGCCATCCTGCGGTCGCTGGCCGCACGGCTGAAGCCGGGGGCGCCGCTGATCCTGGCCGGCAACCGCTTCGCCTATGCCAGCCAGCCGCTGCTGCTGGCCGCCTGGGGCCAGCGCTGGCGGATGAAGGGCGCGACGCCGGACGAGGTCGAAGCCAAGCTGAGCAAGATCCTGCAGGGCGCCGACCCGCCGCATTCCGAGGAGGCCGTCGCCGACCTCCTGGCCGAAACCGGCTTCGGCCCGCCGACCCGCTTCTTCTCCAGCCTGTTCTGGGGCGCCTGGCTGGCCCGGCGGAACTGATCGCAGACGCGCGCCATCAGAGGCCGTTCGAAAACGTGTCGGCGTGAGTCGATTGGCGGTGGCGCCGAGAACCGGCGCGCAGCGGACATGGCCGTCCGTGAGCACCGGAAGCACAGGCACCGCCGTCAGGCGGCCGCGCCGGCGCGTTTGCGGACGGCCTCAGGCGTGGCCGGCTTCGGTCGACAGCATGGTCGGGTCGAAGCCGAGCTTGGCGATCGCCTGCTCCCACTTCACCGACAGGTCGTCGCCGAACAGGATGTCCGGGTCGCAAGGCACGTTGAGCCAGCCATTGGCCTGGATCTCGGCGTCGAGCTGCCCCGCGCTCCACCCGGCATAGCCCAGCGCCAGCAGGTGCCGGCTGGGGCCGGCGCCATTGGCGATCGCCTGCAGCACCTCGAGCGTCGAGGTCACCGCCACCTCGCCCACCACCACCGTCTTCTCGGCGCGGTAGTCGGCGGAATGCAGCACGAAGCCGCGGCCGGATTCGACCGGCCCGCCGAACTGCACCCGGGTCTTGCCCAAGAGGTCGCCATGCGGGATGCCGAGCTGGTCGAGCAGGGTCGGGAAGTCGATGCTGGGCAGCGGCTTGTTGACCACCAGCCCCATCGCCCCCTGGTCGTTGTGGGCGCAGAGATAGATCACCGTGCGGGCAAAGGGCGGCGCCACCAGGGTCGGCATGGCGATCAGCAGCTGCCCGGCGAGGTAGGCCTCGCCCGCTGGTGCCTTGTCGCTTTCGGTAGACTTCGCCCGACTCATCCTGGCCACTGCCCATTCTCCGCATCACCCGCGACAATAAGCTAACCCGCGGCGATCTGGTTTCGAACGACTATATAGGACAAAGAAAGGCCGTTTCATGGTGCCGGGGTCTCGATGACGCGTGGGTTCGCATTCCTGTTCGGCACTGCGCTTGGTTTGGCCGCCCTGGCGCAGCCCCAGGCGGCCGACGCCGCTGCCACGTCGTGGCAGCAGGGCAAGGGCGCGTCGGCACGGCTGATCACGGCGGTGGACGGCACCGGCACCCTGGCGGCGGTGCCGGCCGGGCTGCAGATCAAGCTGGACCCGCATTGGAAGACCTATTGGCGGTCGCCGGGCGACGCCGGCCTGCCGCCGGCGCTGGACTGGACGGGATCCGCCAACCTCGGCACCCCGACCCTGGCCTATCCGGCGCCGCAGCGCTTCCAGCTGTTCGGCCTCGAGACCTATGGCTACGAGACCGAGGTGGTGTACCCGCTGACCCTGCCGGTGCAGCAGGCCGGCCAGGCGCAGCACCTGGCGCTGGCCGCGACCGTGCTGGTGTGCAGCGACATCTGCATCCCGGCCAATTTCAGCTTCGCGCTCGACCTTCCGGCCGGCCCGGCGGCGCCCGACCCCGAGACGTCCAACCTGATCGACCGCTACGACAACGCGGTGCCCGGCGACGGCAGCGCCGCCGGCCTGGCGATCGGCGCCGTCACCGCCAACGCCACGGGGGCCGACACGCCCAATGGCGGGCTGCGGGTCGAGGCGACGGCGCGCGAGCCGTTCCAGTCGCCCGACATCTTCGTCGAGGCCGCGCCGGGCGACGCCTTCGCCGCCCCCCGGGTCGAGACCAGCGACGGCGGCCGGACGCTGGTTGCGGTGATCGACCGGATCCAAGCCGGCGACCCGCCCACCGCCCTGGCCGGCAGCCCCGTCACCCTGACCCTGGTCGACGGCCCGCGCAGCGTCGAGGCCAAACCCACCATCGGCGCGGCGGTGGCGGCGCCGGTCGACGCCACCGCCTGGGTGACCATCCTGGGCGTGGCGCTGCTGGGCGGGCTGATCCTGAACCTGATGCCCTGCGTGCTGCCGGTGCTGTCGCTGAAGCTGCTGTCGATCGTGAAGGCGGGCGGCCAGACGCCGCGGCGGCAGCGGCTGGGCCTGCTGGCCACCGCCGCCGGCATCGTCGCGTCCTTCCTGCTGCTGGCCGCCGGCGCGGTCGGGCTGAAGGCGGCCGGCGCCTCGGTCGGCTGGGGCATCCAGTTCCAGGAGCCGGTGTTCCTGGTGGTGATGGTCGTCATCCTCACCCTGTTCGGCTGCAACCTGCTGGGCCTGTTCGAGGTGGTGCTGCCCGGCCGGGCCATGGACGCCGCGGCCCGCGCCAGCGGCGCCGACCAGCCCACCGAGCGGACGGGGCTGCTGGGGCTGTTCCTGACCGGCGCCTTCGCCACGCTGCTGGCCACCCCCTGCTCCGCCCCCTTCGTCGGCACCGCGCTGGGCTTCGCCCTGTCGCGCGGTCCCACCGAGATCGGGCTGACCTTTGCCGCCCTCGGCCTGGGCATGGCCCTGCCCTATCTGGTCATCGCGGCGGTGCCGGCCCTGGCCCGGCTGCTGCCGCGGCCCGGCCGCTGGATGCTGTGGGTCAAGGCGGTGCTGGGCCTGGCCCTGTTCGGCACCGCGATCTGGTTGCTGTTCGTGCTGTCGGTGCAGGTGCCGCCGGGCGCCGCTGTCGCGGTCGCCGCCGCCATGGTGCTGATCGGCCTGACCCTGTGGCTGCGGCCGCGCGGCGGGCCGGCCGGGCGCCGCCTGGGTGCCGGCCTCGCCGCCGTGCTGGCCCTGGCCGCCATCCTGCTGCCGCTGCGATTCGATCGGTCGGACGCCGCCGCCACGGCCCTGGCGTCCGTCGGCTGGACCCGATTCGACCGCGCCGCCATCCCCGGCCTGGTCGGCCAGGGCAAGGTGGTGTTCGTCGACGTCACCGCCGAATGGTGCCTGACCTGCCAGGTCAACAAGCTGCTGGTGCTGGGCCGCGACCCGACGGCGGCGGCGCTGGGCGGCGACGGCGTGGTGCCGATGCTGGCCGACTGGACCAATCCGGACCCGGCCATCGCCGACTACCTTGCGGCGCATGGCCGCTACGGCATACCGTTCAACGCCGTTTACGGGCCGGGTGCGCCGGACGGGATCGTGCTGCCGGAGTTGCTCAGCGCCGACGCGGTCCTCGACGCTTTAGCCAAAGCTCGCGGCGGCGCAGGTTCCTGATCCCCCGGACCTTCGGGCCGGCCACGACATACAGTTTCGCGGAGAGAGCACCCATGACGATCAAGGTTGGCGACCGCATCCCGTCGGTCACGCTGAAGCATCTCGGCAAGGAAGGCATGGCCGAGGTCAAGACCGAGGACCTGTTCAAGGGCAAGACCGTGGCGCTGTTCGCGGTGCCCGGCGCCTTCACCCCGACCTGCTCGGCCAAGCACCTGCCGAGCTTCACCAACAACGCCGAGGCGCTGAAGGCCAAGGGCGTCGACCAGATCGTCTGCCTGTCGGTCAACGATCCCTTCGTGATGAAGGCCTGGGCCGACAAGAACGAGATCTCCGGCGACACCGTGTTCATGCTGCCGGACGGCAACGCCACCCTGACCAAGGCGCTGGGGCTGGAGATGGACGGGTCGGGCTACGGCCTGGGCACCCGCTCGCAGCGCTTCGCCCTGATCGCCAAGGATGGGGTGGTCATCCATCTGGCGGTCGAGAAGCCGGGTGCCTTCGAGGTGTCGAGCGGCGAGGCCGTGCTCGCGGCGCTCTGAGGCACTGCGCGTCGGTCGGGTTCACCTCGGATGAGCCCGACCGACCGATTACTCTCAACTGTCATTGCCCGGCTTGACCGGGCAATCCAGGGGCGGCCAGAGCGGCTCCTGGTGGCCCCTGGATCCTCGGGTCAAGCCCGAGGATGACAATCGGGTGAGATGACGACTCGGGTGCCGGCCTTCAGGCCGGGTCCGTCTCGGCCGTGATCCGCACGCCGAACTGCTCGAACCGCGCGATCGCCGCTTCGGGCGCGACCAGGGTCTCGGGCAGCTGCAGCCCGCCCGCTGGCAGTGGCAGGCCATCCAGGCCCAGCACTCGCTCGGCGATGACCAGGGTGCCCAGCGCCGTCATGTGGCCCACCCCTTTCGGGTCCGACACCAGGACCCGCCGCCGGACGCGCTGGCCGGACCGCAGCGTCCCCGCAATCTCGATCACGCCCTCATGCGAGGCGCGGTGGCCGGCCCGGGTGCCGAGCGATTCGCCCTCGCCGAAGTCGAAGCGGATGTCGGGCGCGCCGGTGATCGCCGCCAGGCTGGGGACATCGAGCGTCGCCAGCGGCTGCACCATCGCCTCATGCCCGTCGGCCAGGCGCAGGGCGCGGGTGTGATCGCCGCCATCGACCCAGGCCCATTGCCCGCCCCGGCGCAGCAGGGACCGGCCGGAGAAGGCCGCGGCATCGCTGGCGCTCATCGGCCCGACCGCGTCGGCCGCATCGAACAGGGCGGCCATGGCCACGGACTCGACCCGGGCAAACTCCGCGAGCGCCGGCCTTGCCGCCAGGATCAGCACCCCGGCCGCCCAGTGGCCCGCCAGCACGATCGGCCGCCGCGGCGGCGCATGCAGCGCCGCGAACACCGCCGGCCCGGTCTCCTCCACCACCTTGGTGATGCCGATATGGGCGGCGCCCTGCGCCAGCGCGGCCTGGATCAGCGTGTCGCCGCGGTCCTGCAGCGCGGCCACGATCAGGTCGACCGGCCCGAGATCGGCCAGCGCCGCCGCGGGGTCGGCGACGTCGAGCCGCAGGGTCGAGGCCCCGATCTCGCGCGCCAGCGCCGCGCCGGCCTCCGGCGACCGCCCCGCCAGGATGATGTCGAGATCGGGCGCCAGCCCGCGCAGGTGTCGTGCCGCGGTGCCGCCAACGACACCGTAACCGCCCGCGATCAGGACTCGTTGGGCCATAGCTCCCTCCATATTACAGATCGTAAGTTACGATTCGTAATATGGAGCCGGAGTGATGCGCGTCAAGCCTCGATCGGTGCCAGGCCGCGGCCCTCTTCCTTCAGGCCGCGGCGGGCGAGTTCGTCGACCCGTTCGTTCTCGGCATGGCCGGAATGGCCGCGGGTCCAGCGCCAGTCGACCTTGTGCTGGGCCATCGCGGCCTCCAGCCGCTGCCACAGGTCGACATTCTTCACCGGCTTGCGGTCGGCCGTCATCCAGCCCCGTGCCTTCCAGCCCTTGAGCCATTGGGTGATGCCGTTGCGGACATACTGGCTGTCGGTGGTCAGCACCGCGTCGACCGGCCGCTTCAGCGCCTCCAGCGCCCGGATCGCCGCCATCAGCTCCATCCGGTTGTTGGTGGTCAGCACCTCGCCGCCATAGAGCTCGCGCTCGGTCTCGCCCATGCGCAGCAGCACGCCCCAGCCGCCGGGGCCGGGATTGCCGCTGCAGGCGCCGTCGGTGAAGATCTCGACCTTCATCGGCTTCACCGCGGCCGCTGTCTTCGGGGCAGGGGGCTTGGTCACAGGGTCTGTCACGGATCGATCCCATAGGCGGCCACGCCGGCCACGTGTTGATGGAAGCGCAGCTTGCGCCAGTATTCGAGCGGGTCCTTCGGGCGGACGAAGGCGCCCGGCGGGTGGTTCAGCCAGTCGTACAGCCGGGTCAGCAGGAAGCGCAGCGCGTTGCCGCGGGCCAGCAGCGGCAGCGCCGCCAGCTCCGCCGGCGATAGCGCCCGTTCGGCGCGGTAGCTGGCCAAGAGCGCCCGCGCCTTGGTGACGTTGAAGGCGCCGTCCGGCTCGAAGCACCAGGCGTTCAGGCAGATCGACAGGTCATAGGCCAGCATGTCGGTACAGGCGAAGTAGAAGTCGATCAGGCCGCTCAGCCGGTCGCCGCGGAAGAAGACGTTGTCCGGGAACAGGTCGGCATGGATCAGCCCGGTCGGCAGGTCGGTGGGCCAGCGCGATTCGAGGAAGGCCAGTTCCCGCGTGATGCCCTCGGCCAGGCCCGGCTGCACCGTGTCGGCGCGGCCGGTGCAGTCGGCCACCAGCCGGCGCCAGCCTTCGATCGACAGGTTGTTCGGCCGGGTCATGGCGAAGTCGGCCCCGGCCTCGTGCATCCGCGCCAGTGCCCCGCCCAGGGCCTGGCAGTGCCAGGGCTGGATCCGCTTCGGCCACAGCCCGTCGAGGAAGGTCACGATCACCGCCGGCCGCCCCGCGAGGCGGCGCAGCGCCTGGCCGTCGCGGGCCGCGACCGGCTGCGGGCATTCGATGCCGCGCGCCGCCAGATGCTCCATCAGCCCGAGGAAGAACGGCAGGTCGGCCTCGGCCACCCGCTTCTCGTAGAGGGTGAGGATGTGCGGGCCCGCGGTGGTGACCAGCAGGTAGTTGGAGTTCTCCACGCCCTCGGCGATGCCCTTGAGCGATCGCACGGAGCCGAGGTCGTATTCGGCCACGAAGGCGGCGACATCCTCGTCGGTGACTTCGGTGTAGACGGCCATGGGAATCCCGGAAGCAGCGGCGCCCGCCTTCATAGAGCGGCGGGGCCGGCTTGTCGAAGGGAGAGACGCGGAACGCGCCGGCCGTCCGCCCGGATGGGACCGCCTGCCTATTGAGCCCTGCCCAGAACCTTGCTTCAGAAGAAGCAAGTTAAAACTGCCTTACTCTTAGTTAATGAACTGTAAATCCTGGTTCATCTTCTGGTGCGGCACAGTGTCCCGCTGTCGTCTTACTGTGATGATTAGCACTGATGCCATCCGCATCTGTCCGGCAGTGTTTGCTGCAGCACAGCATTTTTCCTTTGTCGCCGAACTGCCAGGCCGGGCGGCAGCCGATCACCGTAGCCACCGCGCCCGCGAAAGTCCTGCCGATGCCCGACCTGAACTGGGGCGCCTTCGACCTGAACTTGCTGATCGTGTTCGATGCGGTGATGCGCGAGCGCAGCGTCACCCGCGCCGGCGCCCGGGTCGGGCTGAGCCAGCCGGCGATGAGCCACGCTTTGGCCCGGCTGCGCCATGTGCTGCGCGACGAGCTGTTCATCCGCACCCCGCAGGGCATGCTGCCGACCGGCCGGGCCGAGGAGATCGCAGTGCCGATCCGGCGGGCGCTGGGCGACCTGCAGCTGTCGCTGCACGCCGCCGAGTTCGACCCGGCGCTGGCGACGCGGACCTTCCGGATCGCGGTCGACCCCTATGCCGCCGCCGTGCTGGCGGCGCCGATCGTGGCGCGCTGCATCGCCCTCGCCCCCGGCCTGACCCTCGACATCCGCGCCAGCGGCAGCCTCGACCTGACCGAACGGCTCGACCGTGGCGACCTGGACCTGGCGATCGGTGCGCCCGACCCGGACGGCGAACGCTTCGCCCACCAGCCGCTGCTGCATGACGATTTCGTCGCGGTGCTGCGCGGGCCGGCGGCGGCCCTCGGCGCCGACGCCTTCGCGACCCTGCCGCATCTCGAGATCTCCACCCTCGACGACGACCTGCGGTTCATCGACCGCGCCCTGGCCGCCCGCGGCCTGAAGCGCCGGATCGCGTTGCGCATG
Source organism: Inquilinus sp. 2KB_23 (assembly GCF_052115705.1). NCBI lineage: Bacteria > Pseudomonadati > Pseudomonadota > Alphaproteobacteria > Rhodospirillales > Rhodospirillaceae > Inquilinus > Inquilinus sp. 2KB_23. The sequence goes on from NZ_JBFRHF010000002.1 coordinate 369,192, forward strand.
CCCTATCTCTCGGCCGGCCCGGTCCTGGCCGGATTGCCGACGGTGGCGGCGCTGCGGCGGCGCATGGCGGATCGGCTGGCGCAAGCCCATGGGCTGGAGGTCCTGCCGCTGCCGCACCCGTCGCCGCGGATCGAGACCGCGATGCACTGGCACCGGCGGGCCGACGGGCTGCTGGCCCATCGCTGGCTGCGCGACACCGTGGCGGAGGTCGCCCATGCCCTGTGAACGGCCCCTGGCCGACGCCGCCGAACACCATGCAAGGCCTGCATGGCACCGTGAAGACGTTGCATTGGCGGGGGCGGATGCCCGCCACCAACTGACGCTTGCACCGGTCCGCGAAGCAGAGACCCGTCCCGGCCTTCGGCCGGGCCTCGGGGCACGCATCGGACTGGCCCGAATGATCGGGAGGAGACGTCGATTGCGGGCGCCGCCGCCAGCCAGGCCGCGGCGCCCGCTGTTCGCTCGCCTTCCGATTGTCCCGCTGGAGAGATGCAGATGCCCCTAGTCGCCCGCCGGACGATGCTCCGCATCGGTGCCCCGATCGCCATCCTTGTCGTCGTCGGCGCCGTTCTGGCAGGGCGGGAGCTGACCAGCACCGCGGCATCGGCCGCGGCGCTGAAGGCCGCTGCCCCGGTGGCGACCGTGCCGATCGAGGCGGCGACGGCGCAGCGCAGCGACGTGCCGGTCTACCTCACCGGCCTCGGCACGGTGCAGGCCCAGAACACGGTGACGGTGAAGAGCCGGGTCGACGGCCAGCTGCAGGCCGTGTCCTACCAGGAGGGCCAGGACGTGACCGCCGGCCAGGTGCTGGCGCAGATCGACCCGCGGCCGTTCCAGGCGGCGCTGGACCAGGCCAAGGCGGCCAAGGCCAAGGACGAGGCCCAGCTGACCAACGCCCAGCTCGACCTGCAGCGCTTCGAGAACCTGCACCAGTACGCGACGGTGCAGAGCGTCGACACCCAGAAGGCGCTGATCGCGCAGATCCAGGCCCAGATCGAGGGCGACCAGGCGACCATCGACAACGCCGCCACCCAGCTAAGCTACACCACCATCACCTCGCCGCTGAACGGCCGCACCGGCATCCGGCTGGTCGACCAGGGCAACATCGTCCACGCCACCGACACCGGCGGGCTGGTGGTGATCACCCAATTGCACCCGATCACGGTGATCTTCACCCTGCCCGAGGAGAACCTGCCGGACATCTCCGCGGCGATGGCGCAGGGCACGCTGCAGGTCTTCGCCGACACCCGCGGCGACGAGAAGCCGCTGGACCAGGGCACCCTGACCCTGATCGACAACGAGATCGACCAGGGCACCGGCACGATCCGGCTGAAGGCGACCTTCCCGAACAAGAGCAACACGCTGTGGCCCGGCCAGTTCGTCGACGCCAAGCTGCTGCTGCGCACCCAGCACGATGCGGTGACGGTGCCGGCGACCGCGGTGCAGCGCAGCCAGGACGGCCTGTATGTCTATGTCGTCAAGCCCGACGGCACGGTCGACACCAAGCCGGTCGATGTCGACCGCATCGCCGACGGCGTCGCCGTGATCCAGCAGGGCCTGGAGGCCGGCGACAGGGTCGTCACCGCCGGCCAGTACCGGCTGCAGCCGGGAACCCATGTCGAGATCCGCGAGGCCGCCGCCGCATCACGGCCGGCCGCCGCGCCGGGAGCCTGAGCCATGAGCATCTCGGCCCTGTTCATCAAGAAGCCGATCGCCACGTCGCTGATCATGGCCGGGGTGCTGCTGGTCGGGCTGGTCGCCTATCCGCTGCTGCCGGTCGCCCCCCTGCCCCAGGTCGATTTCCCGACCATCCAGGTGTCGGCCCAGCTGCCCGGCGCCGACCCCACCACCATGGCCTCGTCGGTCACGGCGCCGCTGGAGCGGCAATTCGCCGAGATCCCCGGCGTGTCGCAGATGACGTCCAGCAGCACGCTGGGCAACACCTCGATCACCCTGCAGTTCGACCTCGACCGCAACATCGACGGCGCGGCCCAGGACGTGCAGACCGCGATCAACGCCGCCGGCGGCCAGCTGCCAAAGACCCTGCCGTCGCCGCCGACCTACCGCAAGGTGAACCCGGCCGACAGCCCGATCCTGCTGATCGCCGTGCGGTCCGACACGCTGCCGCTGACCACCGTCGACGACTACGCCGAAAACATCCTGGGCCAGGCCATCAGCCAGGTCCCGGGCGTCGCCCAGGTCAATATCGGCGGCCAGCAGAAGCCGGCCGTCCGGGTCCAGCTGGACCCGCAGAAGCTGGCGGCGCTGGGCATCGGGCTGGAGGATGTGCGCAGCGTCATCACCGCCGCGACCACCGACAGCCCGAAGGGCAGCATCGACGGCGCGACCCGTACCTTCACCATCTACGACAACGACCAGGAGCTGAAGGCCGACCCCTGGAACGACGTCATCATCGCCTACAAGAACGGCGCGCCGGTCCGCATCCGCGACGTCGGCAAGGCGGTGGAAGGGCCGGAGAACAACAAGCTGGCCGGCTGGGCCAACGGCCAGCGGGCCATCATCCTGATCGTGCTGAAGCAGCCCGGGTCCAACGTCATCGACGTCGTCGACCACATCAAGGCCCTGCTGCCCCAGCTGCAGGCGGCCGTGCCGCCGGCGGTCAAGGTCGACATCATCAGCGACCGCACCACGACGATCCGCGCCTCGGTCAGCGACGTCCAGTTCACCCTGGTGCTGACCATCGCCCTGGTGGTGATGGTGATCTTCGTGTTCCTGCGCAACTTCTGGGCGACGCTGATCCCCAGCATCACGGTGCCGCTGGCGCTGGTCGGCACCTTCGCGCTGATGTACGTGTTCGGCTACAGCCTGGACAACCTGTCGCTGATGGGCCTCAGCATCGCAGTCGGCTTCGTGGTCGACGACGCCATCGTCATGCTGGAGAACATCCACCGCCACATCGAGGCGGGCCTGTCGCCCGTGCAGGCCGCGATCAAGGGCGCCGGCGAGATCGGCTTCACCATCCTGTCGATCAGCCTGTCCCTGGTCGCCGTGTTCATCCCGCTGCTGCTGATGGGCGGCATCGTCGGCCGCGTGTTCCGCGAATTCGCCGTCACCGTGACCATGACCATCCTGGTCTCGGCGATCGTGGCGCTGACGCTGACGCCGATGATGTGCTCGCGCTTCATGAAGCACGACACCGGCAAGCACGGCCGGCTGTACATGCTGTCGGAACGCGGTTTCGACCTGATGCTCGCCGGCTACCGCCGGTCGCTCGACGCCGCCCTGAAGCACCGCCGCATCACCCTGGGCGTGTTCCTGCTGACCGTCGCCTGCACCGGCTATCTCTTCGTCATAATCCCCAAGGGCTTCTTCCCCCAGCAGGACATCGGCATCATCGTCGGCACCTCCGAGGCGTCGCAGGACATCTCCTTTGCCGAGATGAGCCGCAAGCAGGTCGAGCTCGGGAAGATCGTGGCCGCCGACCCGGATGTCGCCGGCGTCGTCATGTCGCTGGGCGCCGGCGGCGGCCAGACCCTGAACAACGGCCGCATGTACATCAACCTGAAGCCGCGCGACGACCGCGAAGCCTCGGCCGCCCAGATCATCGACCGGCTGCGGCCGCAACTGGCCAAGGTCGAAGGCGCCGCCCTGTTCCTGCAGCCCTCGCAGGACATCAACATCGGCGGCCGGCTGAGCCGGACCCTGTACCAATACACCCTGCAGGACGCTGGCATCGACGAGCTGAACCAGTGGGCGCCCAAGATCTACACCAAGCTGAAATCGCTGCCGGAGCTGCGCGACGTCGCCACCGACCAGCAGACCGGCGGCACCACCCTGACCCTCGACATCGACCGTGACGCCGCCGCCCGCTACGGCATCCAGCCGCAGTTGATCGACGACACGCTGTACGACGCCTTCGGCCAGCGCCAGGCCGCGCAGTACTTCACCCAGATCAACAGCTACCACGTGGTGATGGAGGTGCTGCCGGAGCTGCAGGACAAGCCCTCGGCGATCGACCGGATCTACATCAAGTCGCCGCTGACGGGGGAGCAGGTGCCGATCAGCGCGCTGGCGAAATGGACGACACGGCCGACCGCGTTCCTGTCGATCAACCACCAGGGGCAGTTCCCGGCGGTGACGGTCAGCTTCAACCTGGCGCCCGGCGTGGCGCTGGGCCAGGCGGTGACCGCGATCCAGCAGGCGGAGACCGAGCTGGGCGTGCCGCCCTCGCTGACCGGCGCCTTCCAGGGCAACGCCCAGGCCTTCCAGTCGTCGCTGGCCAGCGAGCCCTACCTGGTCGCCGCCGCGCTGATCGTGATCTACATCATCCTCGGCGTGCTCTATGAGAGCTACATCCACCCGCTGACCATCCTGTCGACCCTGCCCTCGGCCGGGGCCGGCGCGCTGGTGATGCTGATGCTGTTCGGCTTCGACTTCAGCGTCATCGCGCTGATCGGCGTCATCCTGCTGATCGGCATCGTCAAGAAGAACGGCATCATGATGGTGGACTTCGCCATCCAGGCGGAGCGCGACCAGGGGCTGACGCCCCTGGAGGCGATCCGCCAGGCCTGCCTGCTGCGCTTCCGCCCGATCATGATGACGACGATGGCGGCGCTGCTGGGCGGCCTGCCGCTGATGCTGGGCGCCGGCACCGGGTCGGAGCTGCGGCAGCCGCTGGGCTATTCCATCGTCGGCGGCCTGATCCTGAGCCAGGCCCTGACCCTGTACACGACGCCGGTGGTCTACCTGTACCTCGACCGCTTCCGGGTCTGGCTGGCCCGCCGCGGCAAGGCGGCCGGCACGCTGGCCCCGCACCCGGTCCTGGAGGGGGCGCCGGCGGCGGGGGAGTAAGTCCCTTTTTGACTGTCATTGCCCGGCTTGACCGGGCAATCCAGGGGCCACCAAGCGCCGCTCCGGCCGCCCCTCGATGCCACAGTCAAGCCGTGGCATGACAATCAAAACAGATGGTTAAGCCTTCGGCGGATACTCGTGCCGGCGGCCGTTCGGGTCCTCGACCGTCCAGCCCTCGGCGTCCGAGCCGTCGAGGTAGTCCGGTCCGATCGGCACCTTGCCCTGGCCGCCGGGGATGTCGAGCACATAGGTCGGCTGGGCCAGCCCCGACAGGCGGCCGCGCAGGACGCGCATGATCCGCCGCCCGTCCGCGATGCCGGTGCGGAACTGGGCGGTGCCGGGGGCGAGGTCGCCGTGGTGCAGGTAGTAGGGCTTGACCCGCAGGCGAACGAGGTCGCGGAACAGCTGCTCCAGCACCGCCGGGTCGTCGTTGACGCCGCGCAGCAGCACGGTCTGCGACACCAGCGCGACGCCGGCATCGGCCAGGCGCCGGATGGCGCCCCGCGCCGCTGGCGTCAGCTCGCGCGGATGGTTGCTGTGGATGGCCAGCCAGACCGCGCTGTCCGAGGTGCGCAGCGCCGCGATCAGCTCCGGCGTCACCCGCTCGGGCTCGACCACCGGCACCCGGCTGTGCAGCCGGATCACGCCGAGATGCGGCACCGCATCGAGCCGCGCCACAGCGTCGGCCAGGCGCCGCGGCGCCAGCATCAGCGGGTCGCCGCCGGTCAGGATGGCTTCCCAGATCTGCGGCCGGGTGCGGATGTAGTCGACCGCCGCCGCCAGCTCGGCCTCGCCCATCGCGTCGCCGCCGGGCCCCACCATCTCGCGCCGGAAGCAGAAGCGGCAATAGACCGGGCAGGCGTGCAGCAGCTTCAGCAGCACCCGGTCGGGGTAGCGATGGACCAGGCCCGGAAGCGGGCTGTGGGCGTCGTCGCCGATCGGGTCGGACAGCTCGTCGGGCCGGGTGTCCAGCTCGGCCGCGTCGGGCACGAACTGGCGCGCGATCGGGTCGGCCGGGTCCGCCGGGTCGATCAGATCGGCCATCGCAGGGGTCACGGCGATGGCGTAGCGCTGGGCCACGGCGCGCAGTTCGCCCAGGCGCTCATGCCCGGCCAGCCCGGCTTCGACCAATGCCTCGGGGGTCCGCAGGCGCTGCTGCGGAAGCAGGTGTCCGTCTTTGGGCATGATCAGGCGGGGCTGAGCTCGCGCGGCAGCTTGAAGGTGATGGTCTCGACCGTGGTCGGTTCCGACTGGATGGTGACGACATAGCGCTCGTGCAGCGCCTTCATCACCTCCTCGACCAGGACCTCGGGCGCCGAGGCGCCGGCGGTGATGCCGAGGGTGGCGATGCCGTCGAACCACGACCAGTCCAGCTCGGCGGCGCGCTGCACCAGCATCGACTTGGCGCAGCCGGCGCGGCGCGCCACCTCGACCAGTCGCACCGAGTTCGAGGAGTTCGGCGCCCCGATCACCAGCACCGCGTCGCAATGCGGGGCGATCACCTTGATCGCCTCCTGCCGGTTGGTGGTGGCGTAGCAGATGTCCTGCTTGTTCGGCGCCGAGATGCTGGGGAAGCGGGCCTTGAGCGCCTCGACGATCTCGGTGGTGTCGTCCAGCGACAGGGTGGTCTGGGTGGCGAAGGCGAGGTTGCCGGCGTCCTCGATCTCCAGCGTCGCCACATCCTCGACCGATTCGACCAGGCGCACCGCGCCCGGCGGCAGCTGGCCCATGGTGCCGACCACCTCGGGATGCCCGGCATGGCCGATCAGCAGCACGGTGTGGCCGGTCTTGAAGTGGCGCTCGGCCTCGCGATGCACCTTGCTGACCAGCGGACAGGTGGCGTCGAGATACAGCAGCTTGCGCCGCTCGGCCTCGGCCGGCACCGCCTTCGGCACGCCATGGGCGGAGAACACCACCGGAGCGTCGTCCGGCACCTCGTCCAGCTCCTCGACGAAGATGGCGCCCTTGGCCTCCAGCGTCTCGACCACGAAGCGGTTGTGCACGATCTCGTGCCGGACATAGACCGGCGCGCCGTATTTCTCGATGGCGCGCTCGACGATCTGGATGGCGCGGTCGACCCCGGCGCAGAACCCGCGCGGCGAGGCCAGCATCACCGTCAAGGGCGAGCGCGCGTCCCGCGTGTTCGCGCCTGCGCTTGTGCCAGCCTGTGCCATTTCCTATGGTCCTGAAACCGTTGGTTGAAGGAGAGGGCGATGCCCGCCGAACTGTTGCGCCGCGACCCTAATATAGGTGCTCTCCCAAAAAAAGCGCGGTCCGCCATCTCTGGACGACTCCGCGCCGGCGGTTCCGTCCTGCTGCTGATGGGACTAGCAGGCTGTGGTGGCGACAATGCGGCACAGACCGCTGCGCTGAAATGTCCGCATATCGATATCCCCAAGGAGCTCTCGATCTATGACCTGACCCGGAACGGCAGCACCAGCCCGCGGGATCTGATCGTCGAGAGCAAGATCAGCAACTACTACGGCGGCTGCAACTACGGCGACAAGGACGTCACGGTGGGCGTCGACATCGAATTCACCTCGGTGCGCGGCCCCGCCGCCGGGCTTCAGACGAGTGTCCCGGCCAATTATTTCGTCGCCGTGACCGACGCGCAGGGCAAGGTCCTGGACAAGGCCGTCTTCACCGTCAACCTGCCGGTGCCCAAGGAGGGCATCACGCCGCGCGAGACCACCCGCGAGCCGCTGGAGCAGGTGATCCCCCTGTCCAACCTCGCGAGCGGCAGCAGCTACAAGATCGTGGTCGGCTTCCAGCTGTCGCCGCAGCAGCTGGAGTTCAACCGGCACCGCGGCGCCCTGCCGGAGGTGCCCGGCGCCGCGGCCGCAGCCGCCGGCCGCAAGACCATCGCCCCGGTGATTCCCGACCCGCGGACCACGCCGCCGGCGGAATGATCGTCTGAAAGCGTCGTTGCGATTGACTTTTGCGACGCGGCAGGAGAGTCTCCGGCCGCGCATTGATACAGGCCTACGACCCTGGCGGGAGAGACTGGAACCGCGTCACCGCGGAACCGGCGCCGAAGGAGCAAACGCCCCGGAAACTCTCAGGCCAAAGGACCGTCAGGGTAAGGCACTCTGGAGAGCAGGAAGCGGCCCAGCCGCGACCTCACCGATGGGGTAAGCCGGACAGAGTTCCCGGCGATTCTCTCAGGTCCCAGACAGAGGGGGTGGCGCGCGAGAATGGTCTCGCACGCCCACCTTTTGTCTGTGAGGACCGGGACCCCGTGACCGAAAACCCCCTGCTGCGTACCCCGCTTCACGAGCTGCATGTCGAACTCGGCGGCAAGCTGGTGCCCTTCGCCGGCTATGAGATGCCGGTGCAGTATCCGGCCGGCATCCTGAAGGAACACCTGCACACCCGGGCCGAGGCCGGGCTGTTCGATGTCAGCCATATGGGCCAGGCCTGGCTGGAGGCCGAGCCGGGCCAGGACGCCGCCGCGCTGATCGAGACGCTGGTGCCGGGCGACGTCGCCGGGCTGGCGCCCGGCCGCATCCGCTATTCCCTGCTGCTGAACGACGACGGCGGCATCCTGGATGACCTGATGATCACCCGCACTGCCGACCCGGCGCGGCTGTTCCTGGTGGTCAACGCCGCCTGCAAGGACGCCGACTTCGCCCATATCGCGGCGAAGCTGGCCGGCCGCGCCCGCGTGGTCCGGCTGGACGATCGCGGCCTGATCGCCCTGCAGGGCCCCAAGGCGGCCGAGGTGCTGGGCCGCCACGCCTTCGGCGCCGACGCCCTGGCCTTCATGGAATCCGGCACCTTCGCCCTCGACCGGGTGGAGTGCATGATCAGCCGGTCCGGCTACACCGGCGAGGAAGGGTTCGAGATCTCGGTCGCCGAGGCCGATGCCGAGCGCGTCGCCCGCCTGCTGCTGTCGGAGCCCGAAGTGGCGCCGATCGGCCTGGGCGCCCGCGATTCGCTGCGGCTGGAGGCGGGCCTGTGCCTCTACGGCCATGACATCGACACCACCACCAGCCCGGTCGAGGCCGGCCTGTCTTGGACCATCGGCAAGCGCCGACGGGCCGAGGGCGGCTTCCCCGGCGCCGCCCGCATCCTGAAGCAGCTGGCCGACGGCCCGGCGCGCAGGCGGGTCGGGCTGAAGCCCGAGGGCCGGGCCCCGGCGCGCGAGGGCACGCCGATCCTGTCGACCGACGGCCGCGAGATCGGCCGCATCACCTCGGGCGGCTTCGGCCCGTCCGTCGGCGGCCCGGTCGCCATGGGCTATGTCGAGGCCGGCTTCGCCGCCACCGGCACGCCGCTTTCCCTTCTCATCCGCGACAAGGCGCACCCGGCCGTGGTGGCCGCCCTGCCCTTCGTCGCCCCCAATTTCCACCGCTGACCAGACAGGGACGCCAGCACATGAGCACGCTCCGCTACACCAAGGACCATGAATGGGTCCGCGTCGAGGGCGCCACCGCCACCATCGGCATCACCGCCTATGCCCAGGAGCAGTTGGGCGATGTGGTGTTCGTCGAGCTGCCGGCGGTCGGCAAGCAGCTCGAGGCCGGCGGCGACGCCGCGGTGGTCGAATCGGTCAAGGCGGCGAGCGAGGTCTACGCCCCGCTGGCCGGCGAGGTCGTCGCCGTCAACCAGGCGCTGGTCGACACCCCGGCTTTGGTCAATGACGACCCGACCGGCGAGGGCTGGTTCATGCAGCTGAAGCTGGCGGACCCCGCCGCGGCCGACGCGCTGATGGACCAGGCCGCCTATGACGCCTATGTCGAGGGTCTGCACTGATGCGTTACCTGCCCCTGACCGAGGCCGATCGCGGCGCGATGATCGCGACGATCGGCGCCGGCTCGGTCGATGAGTTGTTCCGCGACGTCCCGGCCAGCGCGCGCCTGCCCGGCCCGCTGACCGAGCTGCCGCCGCACCAGGGCGAGCTGGAGGTCGAGCGCACCCTGGGCGCCATGGCGGCGAAGAACGTGCCGGCCGGGTCGGTGCCGTTCTTCTGCGGCGCCGGCGCCTATCGCCACCACGTGCCGGCGACGGTCGACTACCTGATCCAGCGCGGCGAATTCCTGACCAGCTACACGCCGTACCAGCCCGAGGTCACCCAGGGCACGCTGCAGTACCTGTTCGAGTTCCAGACCCAGGTCGCGCTGCTGACCGGGATGGAGGTCGCCAACGCCTCGATGTATGACGGCTCCACCGGCTGCGCCGAGGCGATCATGATGGCGAACCGGGTCACCCGGCGCAGCCGCGCGGTGATCTCCGGCGGCCTGCACCCGCAGTACCGCGACGTCTGCCGCACCCATGCCGACTTCACCGGCTTCACCCTGGACGAGGCGGCGCCCTGCCCCGAGGGGGTCGAGGACCTGGCCAGCCGGATCGACGGCGAGACCTCCTGCGTCGTGGTCCAGAACCCGTCGGTGTTCGGCCATGTCCTGGACCTGTCGGCCCTGGCCGAGGCGTGCCACGCCAAGGGTGCGCTGCTGGTCGTGGTGGTCACCGAGGTGGTGTCGCTGGGCCTGATGACCCCGCCGGGCGATATGGGCGCGGACATCGTGGTCTGCGAGGGCCAGTCGATCGGCAATTCGCTGAACTTCGGCGGCCCCTATGTCGGCCTGTTCGCCACCCGCGAGAAGTTCCTGCGCCAGATGCCCGGGCGCCTCTGCGGCCAGACCGTCGACGCCGAGGGCAAGCGCGGCTATGTGCTGACCCTGTCGACCCGCGAGCAGCACATCCGCCGCGAGAAGGCGACCAGCAACATCTGCACCAACAGCGGATTGTGCGCCCTGGCCTTCACCATCCACCTGTCGCTGCTGGGCGAGGCCGGCTTCACCAGGCTGGCCCGGATCAACCACGCCAAGGCCGTGTCGCTGGCGGCCAAGCTGGCCAAGGTGCCGGGCGTCACGGTGCTGAACGACAGCTTCTTCAACGAGATCACGGTCAAGCTGCCGAAGCCGGCCGAGCCGGTGATCGACGCGCTGGCGGCGAAGCGGATCATCGGCGGCGTGCCGGTCAGCCGGATCTACGCCAACCGCCCGGCCCTGGCCGACCTGCTGCTGGTGGCCGTGACCGAGACCAACACCGAGGCCGATATCGACGCGCTGTGCGCCGGCCTGTCGGAGGTGCTGCGATGACCAAGACGGACACCTTCACCGGGAACCGCGCCCTCGACATCGACGAGGCGCTGATCTTCGAGCAGGACAGCCCCGGCCATTGCGGCGTCGACCTGCCCGAGCCAGCGACCGCCGAACTGCGCCTGGGCGGGGTCAAGCCGCGCGCCCGGGTCGGGCTGCCCGGCCTGGCCGAACCGACGGTGATGCGGCACTACACCCGCCTCAGCCGCATGAACATGGCGATCGACACGGCGCTGTATCCGCTCGGCTCCTGCACCATGAAGCACAATCCGCGCCTGAACGAGCGGATGGCGCGGCTGCCCGGCTTCGCCGACATCCACCCGCTGCAGCCGGTTTCGACCGTGCAGGGCGCGCTGGAGCTGATCGACACCCTGGCGCATTGGCTGAAGACGCTGACCAACATGCCGGCCGTGGCCCTGTCCCCGGCCGCCGGCGCGCATGGCGAGCTGTGCGGCATGATGGCGATCCACGCCGCCCAGGAGGCCCGCGGCGAGGGCCATCGCCGGCGGGTGCTGGTGCCGGAATCGGCCCATGGCACCAACCCGGCGACGGCGGCGGCGATCGGCTACACCGTCGACCCGATCCCGGCGACCTCGGAGGGCCGGGTCGATCTGGCCGCGCTGAAGGCCAAGCTGGGACCGGATGTGGCGGCGATCATGCTGACCAACCCGAACACCTGCGGCCTGTTCGAGCGCGACATCGTCGAGATCGCGCGGCTGGTGCATGAGGCCGGCGCCTTCTTCTACTGCGACGGCGCCAACTTCAACGCCATCGTCGGCCGGGTGCGCCCGGGCGACCTGGGCGTCGACGCCATGCACATCAACCTGCACAAGACCTTCTCGACCCCGCATGGCGGCGGCGGCCCGGGCTCCGGCCCGGTGGTGCTGTCGGCGGCGCTGGCGCCCTATGCCCCGATCTCGGCCGTGGTGCATGACGCGAGCGGCTTCCGCGTCGCCGAGCACAAGGGCCGCGACGGCGCGCCGGAGCACAGCTTCGGCCGGCTGAAGGCCTTCCACGGCCAGATGGGCATGTTCGTCCGCGCGCTGAGCTACATGATGAGCCACGGTGCCGACGGGCTGTGGCAGGTGGCCAGCGACGCCGTGCTGAACGCCAACTATGTCCAGGCCGGGCTGAAGGATGTGCTGAGCCCGGCCTTCGGCGGCTTCTGCATGCATGAGGCGCTGTTCGACGACAGCGCGCTGAAGGACACGGGCGTGTCCACGCTCGACATCGCCAAGGCGATGATCGACGAGGGCTTCCACCCGATGACCATGTACTTCCCGCTGGTCGTCCACGGCGCCATGCTGATCGAGCCGACCGAGACCGAGAGCAAGGCCACGCTGGACCAGTTCATCGGCATGATGCGGTCGCTGGTGGAGAAGGCGAAGGCCGGCCAGGCCGAATGGTTCCGGGGTGCGCCGTACCACGCCCCGCGCCGCCGCCTGGACGAGACCGGCGCCGCCCGCAAGCCGGTGCTGCGCTGGACGCCCGACGCCCCGCTGGCCCAGGCCGCGGAATAGTCCGCGACCGAGGCCGCGGAGTAGTCCGGCACACGCTCCCAACCTCCGGTTCCCCAGGGAATCCGGGGGTTGGGGAGCGACTTTCGGCAAGGCTTCCGAACGCGGAATGTGACAGTCGTCACGAAACCTTGGCGGTCTTCACAAAACTGTCTTCCAACCGCCGCGCTCTCACGGCATCATCGCCGCGCATCCGAGTGGTGCGGCACACGCCTGAGGGGGCGAGATGGGGGTGCGATGGCGCGCAAGACTGTGACGAGTGCGCAGGCTCGGGCCATCGGCCCCTATTCGCATGGGGTGGTCGGGCGCAGCGACCTGCTGTTCCTGTCCGGCCAGACCCCGATCGATCCGATCACCGGGCTGCTGGTCGAGGGCGATGCCGCGGCGCAGACCGAGCAGTGCCTGGCCAATCTCAGCCATGTGCTGGATGCCGCCGACCTAACCTTCGACGCCGTGGTGAAGGTCAACGTGTTCCTGACCGACATGGATGATTTCGCGGCGATGAACGCGGTGTACGAGCGGCACTTCCGCGCCCCCTACCCCGCCCGCTCGACCATCGGCGTCGCCGCCCTGCCGCTCGGCGCCCGGGTCGAGATCGAGATGATCGCGGCGATGCCGCGGGAGTGAGCCGCGACCGAGGCCTCGACCCTCTATTGCAGGTACCCCCAGCGCTCCACGGCGGGTTCGGCCGTGGCCCATTTCCAGGTCTGGCCCTGACGGCAGACGGTGGCGACCAGGATGTCGCGCGTGGCCTTCGCCCCCTCGCCGCTCTCCACCGTCACCAGAATCTCCTTGCAGCTGGCGATCGGCGTCTCGATCAGCCGGGTGACCTGGACCGCGCCGTTCTCGTCGGCATAGCCGAAGGGCAGGTCGTGATCGGCCCGCCATAGCTTGGTCTCGCCCGGCCCCATCTGCCCGGCGATGGCGGCGATCGTGTCCTGTTCGTCCTGGTGCAGGCTGCGCATCGCATAGGCCACCCCGGCATTGACCGCGGCGCGCGTGCCCAGGGCGACGCTGTAGCCGACGATCGGGTTGGCGGTGATGGCGCCGACTGTGCCCCCGGCCGCGATGCCGGTGACATCGCCGGCCACGCTGGCACAGCCCGACAGCAGGGCCAGGGCCGGCAGCAGCAGGGCGGCCCGCAGGCGGCGGCGCCGGGGCGCCCTCACTGCAGCGAGCCCCACCGCTCGGTGGCCGGCTCGGCCGAAGCCCATTTCCAGGCCGTGCCATTCTGGCAGACGATCGCGGTGTAGAAGGCGCGCTGTTCCCCTTCCACCGAGAACACGATCTCCTTGCAGGCCAGGGGCGGCGCCCCGATCAGCCGGCTGACCGTGACGTCGCCCTGTTCGTCATCCTCGATCGGGACATCATGCGATATGCTCCAGCGCGCGACTTGGCCGACCGCCAGCGGGCCGGCCGAGGCGGCGATGCTGTCCTGTTCCGCCCGGTGCACCTTGCGCTCGCCATATTGCAGGCCGGCGCTGGCCAGCGACCGGACGCCGAGGCCGATGCCGGACGCCACCAGCGCATTCTTGGTGACCGCCGCGGCGGCGGCAGTGCCGCCGATGCCGGCAAGATCCGCCGTGCCTTCATGCATCAGTGAGCCACAGCCGGCCAGCGACAACGCTGAAACCATCAGTAGAAGGCCAATACTGGCCCTGCACGTTTTGATTGTCATTGCACCGTGTCGGGCAGCGATCTTGGAGAGTCCAGGGTGAGGCACGAATCACCGTAACATCAGTTTGTTACGAATGTCGATGAATGCAGAACCTTAATTGTCCTCAACTGCGGGACCAGCCCGCCCCAGGCCCCGGCTGGCGGCGCCGCGGCCGCGTGCTATCGTGCGCGATCGCCGGAACGACGGAGAACGCCTTTGGGTCGCGTGGTTGCGGCCGTCGCCTATGAGAACGGGCGGCGGGTCGCCGAGTTCGCCCTGTCGGAGGGCAAGAGCTGGTCGGAGAAGCCGGGCCATTTCGTCTGGATCGGCATCCATGAGCCGGAGGAGGCCGAGCTGCGCGACCTGGCGCAGCAGTTCGGGCTGCACCCGCTGGCGATAGAGGACGCGCTGAACGCGCATCAGCGGCCCAAGCTCGAGACCTATGGCGACGCCCTGTTCGTGGTGCTGCGCACCGCGCACCGGGTGAAGGAGACGACCGAGTTCGGCGAGACCCACATCTTCATCGGCACCGGCTACGTCATCTCGGTGCGGCACGGCCCGTCCTCCTCCTACTCCAAGGTGCGGGAGCGGACGGAGTGCAACCCCTCGCTGCTGAAGCACGGCGAGGATTTCGTGCTGTATTCGATACTCGACTTCGTGGTCGACAACTACACCCCGGTGGTCGAAGCGATCGAGGCCGAGGTCACGGAGATGGAGCGGCGGGTGCTGAAGCAGCCGCTGACCGCCGAGGACATCGAGCGCATCCACGCGCTGCGCCGCGAGCTGATGGTGATCCGCCGCACGGTGACGCCGACGGCCGAGGTCTGCAAGCAGCTGGAGCACACGGAATCCGGGTGCATCGACCCGGTGATCCACCCCTATTTCCGCGATGTGGCCGACCATGTGAAGCGGGTCAGCGACCACATCGACGCGCTGCGCGAGATCGTCACCCACACCTTCGAGGCCGGCCTGCTGCTGGAATCCTCGCGCCAGAATCAGGTGCAGCGCAAATTCGCCGCCTGGGCCGCGATCCTGGCCTGCCCGACCGCGATCGCCGGCATCTACGGCATGAACTTCGACAACATGCCGGAGCTGCGGCTGCCCTACGGCTACTACATGGTGCTCGGCGTCATCGTCGGGCTGTGCGGCTTCCTCTACTGGCGGTTCAAGCGCTGGGGCTGGCTGTAGCCCGCCGCGCCAGCCGATCGGCGGCGAGCGTCGCGACCGGACCTGCGGTCAGGAGCGGCGGTCGGCCTCGACGGCGGTGCGGAAGACATGGTCCCACAGCGCCGTGGTCACGCCGAAATTGCCCGGCCGCCGCCCGTGATGGTGCAGCCCATGGCGCCGCTTGGCGCGGTACATGTAGCTGGCGGGGTCCGGCCGCGCGTGATGCG
This sequence comes from Inquilinus sp. 2KB_23, assembly GCF_052115705.1. Classification (NCBI taxonomy): domain Bacteria; kingdom Pseudomonadati; phylum Pseudomonadota; class Alphaproteobacteria; order Rhodospirillales; family Rhodospirillaceae; genus Inquilinus; species Inquilinus sp. 2KB_23. Next base: position 384,676 of record NZ_JBFRHF010000002.1, read on the forward strand.
ACTTGTGGTGCACCACGACATACCAGAGGTATCCCGCCACCAGCCCGGCGCTGACGCCGCTGGCGAGGTCGAGGCCCAGCAGCGCCCACAGCGCCAGGAAGGCCACGCCCAGCAGCGCGCCGCTGACCCAGATCGGAGTGCCGATCATGGCGCTCGGCCGGCGGTGGTGCTCGTCATGCATCGCCGCCAGGACCGGGATGTGGTGCAGGAAGGCGCGGTGGGCGATGTATTCGATCAGCGTCCAGGCGAACAGGCCGATCCCGACGGTCGAGAACCAGAACAGCCAGGCGGCGGGAGGGATGGTTGCGAGGGCCCCGCCGGCCAGGCCGAACAGCACGACCGGGTAGGCGAAGAAGTCGACATAGTAGACCCACCGCGTCAAATGCATCGTCCCTCGCCCCCGGCCGAATCGGTGCAGGCCTCGGGCCTGTAACGCAACCGTAACACCACCGATTCCATCCTGGCGCGAAATTGGCCGCGACATGATCGCCGGCGCCGCGATCCAGCCGTCACGGCGACGCGCCGGCGAAGGTCCGGCTCTGCGCCTCGGCCCAGCCGGGCGGGAATTTCGCGAACAGGATCGGCGGCGCGGCGACCCGGCCGCCGGGCACGGTCCGGTTCAGCGCCGCCGCACCGGTCTCCGGCAAGGCCGGCACCGCATCGTCGACACCGAGCAACCGCAGCACCCGGCCGGCGGCGTCGGGGATGAAGGGCCAGGCGACGGCCGCCGCGATCCGGACCAGGTTGACCCCGGCGCGCAGCACCGCGGCGGCGCGATCGGGATCGGTGCGGATGACAGTCCAGGGCGCCTCGGCCGCCAGATAGGTGTTGGCAAGGCGCCAGATCGCCCGCACCTCCTCCGCCGCGCGGCGCAGGGCGAGCGCCCGGTGATGGCCGCGCAGCGCCGCCAGGTGCCGGTCCAGCGCCAGAGCGAGCCGGTGTTCGGGTTCGGCCGGCTCTCCGGCCTCGGGGACCAGCCCGCCATGGCGGGCTGCGACGAAGCTCAGCACCCGGTGGACGAGATTGCCGAAGCTGTCGGCGAGGTCGTGGTTCACCTCCGCGGCGAAGCGCTGGAAGCTGAAATCCGTGTCGCCGCCCTCCGGCGCGTTGGCGGCCAGCCACCAGCGCCAGCTGTCCGCCGGCGCCAGCTCGAGCGCCCGGTCGAGGAACACGCCGCGCCCCTCGCTGGTGGAGAACTTGCCGCCCTCATAGGTCAGCCAGTTCACGCCCTTGATCACATCGACCGTCTTCCATGGCTCGCCGGAGCCCAGCAGGGTGCAGGGGAAGCTGACGGCGTGGAACGGCACGTTGTCCTTGCCCAGGAACTGGAGGTATTCGACATCCTCCGCCGCCCACCACCAGGCCCGCCAGTCGCGTCGCGCCGGGTCGGCGTCGGCCCAGCCCTGGGTCGCGGCGATATAGGCGATCGGCGCGTCGAACCAGACATAGAACACCTTGCCCTCATAGCCCGGCCGCGGCACCGGCACGCCCCAGGACAGGTCGCGGGTGATGCAGCGGTCCCGCAGGCCCTCGTCCAGCCATTTGCGCGCGATCGCGGTCACCAGCGGCGGCCAGCCGCTGCGGCTGCCGAGCCAGCGCTCCAGCACGTCGACCAGGGCCGATTGGCGCAGGAACAGGTGGCGGGTGGGCCGATGCTCCAGGTCGGCGGCGCCGGACAGGGCCGAGCGCGGCGCGACCAGGTCGGTGGGGTCGAGCGGCCGGGTGCAGGCCTCGCACTGGTCGCCGCGGGCGCCGCCATGGCCGCAATGCGGGCAGGTGCCGATGACGTAGCGGTCGGGCAGGAAGCGGCCGTCGGTCGGGGAATAGACTTGGCTCAGCACCCGCTCCTCGATCAGGCCGCGGGCATCGAGGCGCTCGAAGAAGTGCCGGGTCAGGGCGTGGTTGCGCGGGCCGGAGGACCGGTCGAAATGGTCGAAGGACAGGGCGAAGCGACGATAGATCTCCGCCTGAACGTCATGCTGGCGGGCGCAGTAGGCGGCGACATCCAAGCCAGCCGCGGCGGCGGCGAGCTCCGCCGGGGTGCCGTGTTCGTCGGTGGCGCAGAGGAACAGCACCTCGTCGCCAATCTGGCGGCGGAAGCGGGCATGGATATCAGCGGGCAGCAACGATCCCGCGAGGTTGCCGAGATGCTTGACGCCGTTGATGTAGGGCAGCGCGCTGGTGATCAGGACCTTGGCCATGGGGATCTCCCGGGATCGCATGGGTGGGGCGCCGGACTCCGGACATGAAAAACCCTCCGCGGGGAACCGGGAGGGCGTGGGTCCGAGCGCTCGCACGCGCACCATCCAGGCGCGCGTCACCCCCTCCGGCAGGTCTCCTGCAGGTCGGGCCGGCGCATTCGTGGGGCGCGGCGGAGGGGGGGCATGGACGACATCCGATCAGGGAACGACGGAACCATAGTCCGCCGGCCGGCGGGCGGATGCAAGCGGATGGGCCGGGTCAGCCGGCGGTCTTGGGGTCCGATGCCCGGGTCGAGGCGAGTTCCATGTCTGGGGTGTAGACGCACCAGCGGTTGCGGCCGGCGGCCTTGGCCCGGTACAGCGCGGTGTCGGCCTGGACCATCAGCCGGTCCGGGTCGATGTGCCGGTCGCGGGCGACCGCGACGCCGATGCTGACCCCGATCGTCACCCGCGCCTCGTCCGCCTCGAAGGGCTGCGACAGCAGCGCCAGCAGCCGCGCCGCCGCGGTCTCCGGCGGCTCGGACTGTACGGTGAGGATGACGGCGAATTCGTCGCCGCCGAGCCGCGCCACCACATGATCCTCGCCCACCGCTTCGGTCAGACGGCGCGCCACCAGCTGCAGCACCATGTCGCCGACCGCGTGACCAAAGGCGTCGTTCACCGGCTTGAAGCCGTCGAGGTCGAGATACAGCAGCAGCACTGCCTCGCCCGCCGGCCGCGGCCGGCCCAGGATCTCCGCCAGCCGGCCGGAGAAGTGGAAGCGGTTGGCCAGGCCGGTCAGCGGATCGTGATGCGCCAGATGGGTGATGTGCGCCTCGGACCGCACCCGCTCGGTGACGTCGATCAGCGCCACCAGCAGGGCCTGGCGCCCGTCATGGGTCAGCGACCGGACGAAGGTCAGCACCTTGACCTCCTCCCCCGCCGCCGTGCGCTGTGCCCACACCCGCTCGTCGTCATGGCCGTCGCCGGGGGCGAGCAGCCGGGCGGAGGCGGCCTTGCGCTGCGCCGGCAGGTAGAGGTCCAGCAGCGTCAGCCCGATGAAGCGGTCGAGGTCGTAGCCGTAGCGTTCGATCGCCGCTTCATTGGCCGAGAAGATGGCGAAACCGTCGGCATCCGCCAGCACCATCGGCACCGGATTGGCCTCGAACAGCAGCCGCAGCGAGGCTTCCCGGCGCTTCAGGTCGGTGATGTCGACGCGCACGCCGATGACGCCGCCATCGGCGGTGCGCCGCTCGTCGTGGCGGACCCAGCGGCCGTCGCGGAACTGCTGCTCGTCCTGGCTCTGCGGCTTGCCGTGCTGGGCCATCCGCCACGCCAGCCAGGCCTCGGGGTCGTCCGTCCGCTCCGGCATCTCGCCGGTGGCGATGCTGGCCCGCAGGATGTCGACGAATGGCACCCCGGCGCCCAGCAGCGGCGCGATCTCGGGGTACAGCTCGGCGTATTTCCGGTTCCACAGGACGTAGCGGTCCTCGGCATCGAACACGGCGATCGCCTCCGGCAGCATCTCGACCAGGTCTTGCAGGCGCCGGTCGCGCTGCTGCAGCTCGGCCTCGGCACGGTCGGCCCGGTCGAGCGCCGCGGCCAGGGCATCGCCGGCGGCCGATACGGTGCGGATGACCGCCCCCAGGATCCGCCGCGCGCCCTTGTGCCAGGCGGCGAAGGCCAGTTCGACCGGAATCGGCGGGGCCCCGTGCGGCAGGATCGTCGCCCGGACCCGGGTGCCGTCCGGTCCGGCCGCCCAGGGGACGACCAGCGTATCCGCCCTGCGGCCGAGCAGGTCCGCCCGCCCGAACAGGACCGCCGCGGCCGGGTTGGCAAACAGGATCCGGCCGCCATCATCGGTGGCGATCATGGCATCGGACGAAAGCTCTGCGAGGACCAGGGCGTCCGGCAGATCGTCGGCCGTCCCGGCAGGATCCCTGTTCTGTCTGGGCACCGCTTGGCCGGATGTCCCTCTTCTGTCTCGCGAGCATGACACAGGGACGCCAGAGTTGAAGCATTTCCCGACGCGACGCCGACGCGTCGCAGGGCCGCGCGGCTTGCGTCGGCGGCCGGAGTGCGGTTCAACACCGGGATGACCGGAGCCGAAGATCCCCTCGCCGCCGCCGACGACGCACCCCAGCCGGGCGCGACGGAGGCGGAATGCCCGCGCTGCGTGAAGCCGATGGCGCTGTGCGTCTGCGACGGCGTGGAGCCGATCGACAACCGCATCGCGCTCCTGATCCTGCAGCACCCGCAGGAGCAGGTGAAGGAGCTGGGCACCGCCCGGCTGACGGCGCTGCACTTCAAGGATGCGGTGTTCAAGATCGGCCTGTCCTGGCCCAGCCTGGCGGCCGCCCTGGGCCGGCCGGCCGACCCGAAGCGCTGGGCCGTGCTGTATCTCGGCTCGATGCGGCCGGAGGATTTCCCGCCGGGCCGCGAGCTGGTGGTGCTGGACAAGAAGGGCGAGGCCCTGCCCGAGCAGGATGAGGCGCTGGCCGAGATCGAGGGCGTGGTGGTGCTGGACGGCACCTGGAGCCAGGCAAAGACCCTGTGGTGGCGCAACGCCTGGATGCTGAAGGGCAAGCGCATCGCGCTGCGGCCGCAGCGCCCCTCGCTGTACGGCAAGCTGCGGCGCGAGCCCCGGCGCGAGGCGCTGTCGACGCTGGAATCCTCCGCCCTGCTGCTGAGCCGGCTGGAGGGGCGGCCGGAGATCGAGACCGCACTGCTGGCCAGCTTCGCCCGGATGCTCGACCGCTACCGCGCCACCCAGCCGGCGCGGCCACCCCGGGCAGACGGTCCGCGCCCCGATCGCCGCCGGCCGCAGCAGCGCCGCGGCCGGTCCCGCGCCTCCTAGGCCCTGGCACCGCGCTCCGCCCGCAGCAGCATGAGCGCCGGCAGCAGCGGCAGCGCCGCGACCAGTGCCAGGATGCCGTGCGTGGCGTCGAAGGCAACCAGCGCCCCCATCGGGTAGGCCGGCCCCGGCGGCAGGAACAGGCCGAACAGCGCCACCGCCAGCGCCGCCCCGATCGAGGCGCCGGTGCGGTCGAGGATGTTCAGCAGCGGCACCCCGTCCGGCACCCGCTCCTTCGGCAGCGAGGCCAGGGCCGCGGTCATCGCCGGCATGCCCGACAGCACCATGCCGAAGCCGCGCACCGCCAGCACGGCGGAGAGCCAGAGATAGCTGGTGTGGATCTCCAGCAGGGCCAGCGGCACGGTGCCGAGCACGGTCAGGATGACGCCGGCCACCACCAGCCGGCCGCCGCCGAAGCGGTCGGCCAGCCGCCCGGCCAGCGGCATGGCCAGGGCGATGCCGAGATCCTGCGGCAGGATCAAGAGGCCGGTCATGAACACCGTCTCGTGGCGCACCAGCAGGTAGTAGAGCGGCAGGGCGATCTGCGCCCCGTACACGGTGAAGCCGCCGCAGAGCAGGATCAGCCCGGCCGAACCGAAGACGCGCTCGCGCAGCAGGCGGATGCGGATCAGCGGCGCCTCCATCCGCCGCGCCCGCAGCGCGAAGCCGACGATAAGGGTCAGGCCCAGCAGCAGCGCGCCATCCGCCGCCGCGGCGCCGAAGCCGCCGGCCTGGGCGATGGCGACGACGCCCCAGGTCATCAGCGGCAGGCCGAGGGTCATCAGCACCAGGCCGGGGAGGTCGAGCCGGCCGGCGGGCCCCGCGGCGCCGGGCCCGACGCGCGGCAGCCAGAGCCAGCCGGCCAAAAGGGCGGCGAGGCCGACCGGCACGTTGATCCAGAACAGCCAGGGCCAGCCCTGCCACGCCAGGAGCGCGCTGCCGACGGTGGAGCCGATCGCCGGGGCCAGCACCACGACCAGGCCCATCGTGCCCATCATCCGGCCCATCCGCCGCGGCCCGGCCGCCATGCCCAGCAGCATCTGCCCGACCGGCACCAGGAGGCCGCCGCACAGGCCCAGCAGCACCCGCGCCGCGATCAGCTGCCCGGCCGTGGCCGACAGGGCGCAGGCGACCGAGGCCAGGGTGAACAGGGCCAGGCTGGCGAACCACAGCCGGGTCGGCCCGACCCGTCGCGCCGCCCAGCTGCAGATCGGGATCGAGGCGGCCAGGGCCAGCAGATAGCCGGTCGCAACCCATTGCATGGTGTCGAGCGACACGCCGAAGCCCTCGCCCATCGGCGCCAGGCCGATGTTCACGATCGAGGTGGTGAGCCGTGACAGGAAGCCGCCGCCGACCAGGATCGCGGCCTGGCGCCACAGCGCGGCCGGGATCCTGTCCAGCGTTGCGGCCGCCGCAGGGGCGATGGAGACCATGGCAAGGTTCCTTATCGATGATAAATTTATCATCGATAAGGAACTGAACGCGGCTAGGATGTCAAGCGCCTCGACCGCAGAGCCGACTGACCAGGACACACCCGATGCCCCGCCCCACACCGTCATTGCGAGCGCAGCGAAGCAATCCATGGCGCCGCCTGGCATGGATGGATTCGTCGGCTGCGCCTCCTCGCAATGACGTCGGGAGAGTGGACGGCCCGGAGACCAGACGATGAAGCTGCAGCGGGACGTGGTGATCCGGACGGCGCTGGATCTGCTGGACGAGGTCGGCATCGACGGGTTGACCACCCGCCGCCTGGCTGAGCGGCTGGGCGTGCAGTCGCCGGCCCTGTACTGGCACTTCAAGAACAAGCGCGCGCTCTTGGACGCCATGGCCAAGGCGATGATGGAGGCGGCCGGGATGGACCGGCCGGTCGACCCCGGCGCCGACTGGCGGGATTGGATCGCCGAGGATGCGCGCCGGTTCCGCCGGGGGCTGCTGGCGCGGCGCGACGGCGCCCGGCTGCATGCCGGCACCCGGCCGGAGCCGGCGGAGTTCGCCGCGGTCGAATCCGAGACCGCCCTGTTGTGCGCGCACGGCCTCAGCCCGGCCGACGCGCTGCGCGCCGAGATCGCGATCGGCCGCTATGTCGTCGGCTGGGTGCTGGAGGAGCAGGCCGACGCCGCCGATGCCGGCGAGCGCGAGGGCGAGCGGATGTCCGCCGCGGAGCTGGCCGCCTATCCCCGGCTGGCCGAGGGCATGGCGGTGGTGCGCGACGCCGACCCGGATGCCGCGTTCGATTTCGGCCTCGGCCTGCTGCTCGACGGCATCGCGGCCAGGCTGGCGCGGTGAGCGGCCGGACCTCCCGGCCGGATCCAGGGCACCCCGGCTGCGACATCAGGGCGAATTCGGCTGGGCGCGGTATGCTTCGGTGTGCGCGCATGACGCGGCTGATCAGCCCACCGCCCAGGGGGAGCCAAGATGGACGTTGCCGACCTGGTCCTTCCCGTGTTTGCGATCATCGTCACCGGATGGCTGGCCGGCTGGTCTGGCTACCTCTCGCGGTCCCTGGCCGATGGCCTGGTGCATTTCGCCTACAACATCGCCATGCCGGCGCTGCTGATCGTCACCATCGCGCAGGAGCCGGCGCGCAATCTTCTGGAATGGCGGTTCCTGCTGGCCTTCGGCGGCGGGTCCATCCTGTGCTTCGCACTGGTGTTCCTGGCCGTCCGCATCGGGTGGGGACGTGATCTCGCCAGCAGCACCATCCACGGCATGGCGGCGGCGATGACCAACACCGGCTTCGTGGCGCTGCCGGTCCTGCACGCCATCTACGGCCAGCCCGCCGTCCTGCCCGCCGCCATCGCCACCGTGTTCGTGGCGGCGGTGATGTTCCCCGTGACCGTGGTCCTCCTGGAAAGCGGGGAACACGCCGCACGCGGGCGGTCGGCACGCCCGGTCGTCCTGGCGAAGCAGATTCTGCTCAATCCGATGGTGCTCTCGACCATCATCGGCCTGGCCGGGGCGATCACAGGCCTGCCGATCCCGGCCCCGGTCGCGGCCTATCTGAACATCCTTGCCGCCGCGCTCACCCCGTGCGCGCTTTTCGCCATCGGGCTCGGCCTGTCGGTCGAGGGCATGCGCTCGAACCTCGCGGCGTCCTTCGGCCTGGCGGCTGTGAAGCTTCTGGTGATGCCGCTGATCGTCTACGGGCTGAGCGCAGCGTCGGGCCTCAACCCGCTCTACACGATCGCCGCCGTGGTCTGTGCGGCCGTGCCGACCGCGAAGACGGTGTATATCCTGGCCGGCGAATACAAGGTGGAGCAGCCGCTGGTCGCGGCCACGGTCTCGATCACGACGCTGCTGTCGGTCGCGACGCTGCTGGGCTGGCTTTATGCACTTTCAGGATTTGCGGCACGAGCGGGCTGAGGGGTCGAGAGGCTGGCCGGCTATCCGCTGCCGGCCGAGGGGGTGGAGGAGCTGCGGCGTGGCCCTGCGGAGGGTGAAGCTTGCCTTCTTGTCACTTGCCGGTCCGGTCCGCGCTGCTCATGGTGGCCGGCCGAGCGCCTTCGGCAGGATGGACCAGATGGTAAAGATTATGGGTGGGCCCCCGGCGGTCCGGCGCTGGCTTCTGGCGTTGTCCTGCGTGGCCGGCGGCTTGCCGGCCATCCCGTCCGCTTTCGCGCAGACCGTTCCGGATGCGGGCTCCGCACCCGCGGCCGATGACGGCCTGTGGGGCCGGGATACGCTGTTCGGGGATCTCGGCGGCATCCGCAGCCGGCTGGGCGATGCGGGAGTCCAGCTGAGCCTGCAGGAGACCAGCGAGGTGCTGGGCAACGTCACCGGCGGGGTCCATCGCGGTGCGATCTATGAAGGCGCCACGCTGGCCACCCTGTCGGTCGACACCGGCAAGCTGCTGGGGATCGATGGCGGCACCATCAATGCCAGCGCCTTCCAGATCCATGGCCGGGGGCTGAGCGCCACCAACCTGGACAATCTGAACACCGTCAGCGGCATCGAGGCACCGCCCTCCACCCGGCTGTTCGAGCTGTGGTACGAACAATCCCTGCTGGGCGGCAAGGCGGCGATCCGCGTCGGCCAGCAGGCGGCGGACCAGGAATTCGCCGTCAGCCAGTACGGCGCCCTGTTCGTCAATTCCGGCTTCGGCTGGCCGACCCTGGCGGCAATCGACCTGCCTTCGGGCGGCCCCGCCTATCCCCTGGCGACGCCCGGCATCCGGGTGAAGGCCCAGCCGACGGATGCGCTGACGCTGCTGGTCGGCCTCTATAACGGCGATCCCGACGACAACGGCTCCGGCACGTCGTTCCGTGTCGACAAGGGCGCCTTCCTGATCGGCGAGGCCCAATACGCGGTCAATGGCGACGGGGACGGCCTGCCCGGCACCTACAAGCTCGGGGCCTGGTACAATTCGAACCGTTTTGCCGACCAGCGCTTCGACGACAACGGCCTGTCCCTGGCCGACCCGGCGAGCGACGGCGTCGCCCTGCTGCACCGCGACGACTGGGGCCTCTACGCCCTGGCGGACCAGATGATCTATCGGGTGCCGGGCACCAAGGACCAGGGCCTCGGTCTGTTCGCGCGTATCATGGCCGCGCCCGGCGACCGCAACGAGGTCGACCTCTTCGTCAATGCCGGCGCCAGCTACAAGGGCCTGCTTGCGGGGCGGCCGGACGACACCGCCGGCCTCGGCGTGGTCTATGCCCGGATCGGCGCCAGGGCCAGGGACCTGGACGCAGACGTCGCCGCGTTCTCCGGCAGCGGCCGCCCGATCCGCAGCGGCGAGACCGTGCTGGAGGCGACCTACCAGGCGCAGATCGCCCCCTGGTGGACGCTGCAGCCGGATTTTCAGTACGTCTTCAGCCCCGGCGGCCATATCCCCGACCCGGAGGATCCGTCGCGGCCGATCGGCGACGCCGCCGTCCTCGGCCTGCGCACGACGGTGACGTTCTAGGCCGCGGCCCGAGAAGGCCCCCCGCCGGAGCGGGGAGCCCTCCTGTCTTCATCCCTGCAGATCCTAGGCCGGCCCGCTCCGGCTGAGGGTGAAGGCCTCGAAGTCGCCGCTGTCGAGGTATTGCAGCCGGCCCCAGCCGTCGGTCGCCATCGCCGTGACGTATTCGAGGGAGGCGAAGGCAGCGACGTTGCAGCCGCCCGGCAGGCAGCCGACCGGCAGGTTCAGGTCCATCAGCCCCTGGGCGCTCTGCACCGTGCTGTGGTTGCCGACCAGCCCGACCGGCCCGGATGTCGCGAACACCACCTGGTCGACCCGCTTGGTGGTGAAGCTGTAGCTGGCGAAGCCATTCTTGTGCTTCGCCCGCCACGGCAGCGTGACCATGTCGCCGGCCGAGAAGCCGAGCACGCCGCAGCACGGGTCGGCCGAGGCCATGCCGATGGTCGGCGCATCGATCTCGGCATAGGTCGGGTTGTTGTCGACATGGACGGTCACGACCATGGCGTTGCCGTCGACCAGGCCCAGCGGGGCCGCCTCCACCGTGGTGATCGCGCCGGCCAGGTTGTCGACATCCGGCACGAAGTAGCGGATGCCGAGCGCGCCGATGTTCACCGGGGCGCCGGCGGTGTCGAACAGCTCGAGCCGGATCTCGAACTTGCCGGAATGGTCGGTGCCGACCTCGGCGCCGTTGGCGTCGTAGCTGATGCCCGGCGCCGGCAGCGTCGTGTCGAAGACCCCGTTCTGGTAGTCGACCGGCGCGATCACCGGCCCCCAGACGCCCTGCGGCGGCAGCGACGGCGGGATCTCGAACAGGTTGGCGACCGGCGCCTCGGGCGGCGACAGCGGCCCCAGCTTGTACAGCGCGCTGACCGGCTGCCCGCCGCCGCCGTCATAGGTGTAGTGGCGGCCGACATCGTCCAGCATCTGGAACCAGTCGACGGTGCCGGCGCGGCGCCAGAACAGGCGGTAGTACTTCACGCCCAGGGATTCGCGCAGGCTGTTGTCGAACAGCAGCTGCGGCCGCAGTGTGCCACCGAAGGGCGCGCCGCCGCTGGTCAGGCCGCGGTTGGCCACGGTCGTGGTGCCCTGCAGCGCAGCGGAATCACCGAAGATCGCGTTCATCGAGGTCTGGCCGATGGCGGTGAACAGCACCCAGTTGTCGCCGGCCACCACCGGGGCGCAGGGCGGGCAGGTCCGCGCCAGCGGATGGTGGGTGACCAGCGTGACCTCGGACCCGCACATGTAGTTCCACCACGTGTAGCAGGGCACCGGGGTCGGCGCGTAGATGGTGATGTCCCAGAACAGGAAGCGCTGCTTGACCTTGAAGTACAGGTCCGGCGTGTCGTGGTTGTTGCAGCCCTGGAAGAACAGCGTGTGGAAGTGGCCGCAATCGTCGGTGTGCGCGGTGGCCACCCGCTGCATGGTGAAGAAGCCGGGGAACAGGATGCAGAAGATCGGCCGCAGCAGCAGCTCGTGGTCCAGAAGGGCGCGCTGGAAGTCGAGGTCGCTGGCGGTCCGTGCCGCGAAGCGCAGGGTGCTGGCCTGCTCCAGCCCGGCCAGGGCGGTCGCCGCCTCGGCATGGGTGTGGGCGAGCTGCGGCGCGGCCGCGGGGTCGAGGCGCCGCAGCCCCGCGCCGGCCTGGAGCGGCGCCGGGTCCGGGCCGGGTCCCGGGGGGAACGGGCCGGGGAACGGGCCGGGCAGCGGGTCCGGGATCGGGTCGGGCAACGGCACCGGATGCAGGATGATGTCGCGCAGCCGGTCGATCACCCATTTCGGCAGCTTCGGCAGGATGATGATGAAGCGGTCGACCTCATAGACCTCGACGGTGGCGTCGCAGACCGGCAGGTCGATGCTCTGCCCGCCCAGCGTGGTGCGCTTCAGCACGGTGCCGTTGACGAAGCACAGGCCGCGCAGCCAGCACAGGATCTGGTCGATCCGCACCGGGATATCGATCGCCAGGCGCTCGGCGCCGAGATCGACGCGCAGATGACGCTCGACCGCGCCGCGGCGCACCAGCTCGGCCAGCGAGCGGTCGTCGCCCTCCAGCCGCGGACCGACCAGCAGCCGCAGATTGGTGCCCTCGGCACCGATCGGGACGCGGAGGGCGGCCTCGCCCTTCGCCTCCACCGGCTTCATGTCAAGCAGCCTGCCGCCTTGCGAGAACGCGTAGACGGCGAGCGACGCCTTGCGGGCGCGCTCATCCTCCGGCAGCGCCACGCGGACGGCGATGCCGTGATCCTTGGGAGTGTCGGGTCTCTTCGCCATGATAAGCCTCCTGGTCGCGGACCGGGGCGCCGGAGGGTTCCGGTCCCGCCGTCACGCGCGGATAGGGATGGGAGGCAGGTTGCGCGGTCGTCCCTGGCTGCGCCGTCGGCCAGGCGCCGTCGTCATGCCGGAACCGGCACGGGCGCCACAGCCTGTCCTCGTCTCGCATTGCCCAGGAGACATCCGGGGCGGTCCTTCAGCGGCCGCCGGGATGATCATTTTCTTGATGAATATATTGATATTCGGCGTATCAGGGAGCGCACACGCTCCTACCGATTCTTCAGGTTTCCTTGGAATTTGGTACCGTCATGGGTCAATGATTCCCTCCATTCAATAATATAATATGTAATCCTACGACTCGATTGTGGTTTTGTTATGCCGCGACTGCCGGAGACTCGTCTCCGACAGCCCTCGCCTTGGTCGCTGCCCGCGCCTCAGGGGATGATCCGGCGCCGGCGCAGGTCCTGGAACAGGCCCAGGAACATGGCCTCGGTGTCGACGAAATCGTGGAAGCCGAAGCGCCGCGCCTTGGAGCTGTCGGCGAACATGTCGTAATCGAAGCCGAACACGAAATCGGCGAAGCGCCAGGACGACACGTCCTGGTAAGGCACCGGCGCCAGGCCGTGCTTCGCCGCCATCGCCGCCCAGAGCGGTTCCTTGTCCGCCATCATGGTGGCGAGCGGCATCGGCAGCGGCGGCGCCACATCGAGGTCGAAGAAGCGGGCCAGCCGCGGCCACAGGTCGTTCCAGCGGAACAGGTCGCCATTGGCGATGTTGAAGGCCTGGCCGGCGGCGCGCGGGTCGGTCGCCGCCCACAGCGTGGCCCGGGCCAAGAGGCCGGCATCGGTCATTTCCAGCAGCTTGTCGTGGGCGCCCGGCTTGCCCGGGAAGCGCAGCGGCAGGCCCAGCTCCTTCGACATCGACGCGTAGACGGCGATGGCGACGGCCAGGTTCATCGGGTTGCCCAGCGCCGTGCCGCCGACCACCGAGGGGCGGATCGCCGACCAGCTCCAGCCCCCGGCCCGCGCCTGCAGCCAGGCCAGCTGGTCGATCATGAATTCCGGCGGCATCGGCCCGGGGTCGTCCTCCCGCGCCGGCGTCTTGAACGGGCCGAGATGGCCGCCATAGACCTTGTAGCCCTGCATCAGGCTGATATGGCGCAGGCCCGGCGCCGCGGCTTCGACCGCCTCGACCGCGTTGACCAGCATGGCGAGGTTGGGCGGCACCAGCTCGGCCCAGCTCGGCCGGTCCTGGAAGGCGGCGTAGAAGATGTGGGTGACCTCGCGCAGGCCACCCAGCCTGGCCCTGGCGTCGTCACGGTCCAGCAGATCCACCGCGACATGCCGGACCCGGCCAGCATCCTCGCCGCCGCGGCGCGACAGGCCGATGACCTCCCAATCCTCCAGCGTCGCCAGATGCCCGACCAGGTTGCGGCCGATCACCCCCCGCGCGCCGACCACCAGCGCCACCTTGCGATCCATCTTCGGTCTCCGTTGCCGATCGCCGCCGGTGGCGGCTCCTGGCACCAGAGATGATCCATTCAGCCTAGCGCGAGTAGACGCGGGAAAATGCTATCATCCATAAGAACTGCTTTGAGATGATTGGATCGTGGACCGCTTCACCGCCATGGTGACCTTCGTCCGGGTCGCGGAGCTGGGCAGCCTGTCGGCGGCGGCGCGGGCGCTGGGCCTGACCCAGCCGGCGGTGAGCCAGCAGGTCGCGGCGCTGGAGCGACGGCTGGCCGTCCGGCTGATCAACCGCACCACCCGCCGCCTGGCCCTGACCGAGGCCGGCGAGCGCTATTATGCCCAGGCCACTCGCATCCTGGAGGCGCTGGCCGAGGCCGAGGACGGGCTGGCCGGGCCGGCCGACGCGCTGCAGGGGGCCTTGCGCGTGCATGCGCCGGTGGGTTTCGGCCAGGCGCATCTGGCGTCGATCCTGATCGGCTTCCACCGCCGCCACCCCGGCCTGACGGTCGAGCTGATCCTGGACGACCGCTATGCCGACCTGATCGGCGAGGGCGTCGATGTCGCCATCCGCCTGGGCGCGCTGAAGCCGTCGGGGCTGGTGGCGCGCCGGCTGGCGACGCTGCGCCGGATCCTGGTCGCGTCCCCGGACTATATCGCCGCCCATGGCAGCCCGGAGACGCCGGAGGAGTTGGCGCAGCACCCCCATATCCGCTTCAGCTGGACCCCAGGCGGCGAGGCGGTGCCGCTGATCGGCCCAGACGGCCCGCTGGAGGTGCGGGTGCGGTCGCATTTCCTGGCCAACAACGCCTTCGTGCTGGTCGAGGCGATCCGCGAGGGCCTGGGCGTCGGCGGCGCCCAACTGCCGCTGGTGCAGACGCTGCTGGAGAGCGGCGCGCTGGTGCGCGTGATGCGGGGCTACGCCTATGCGCCGCTGGAGGTGCAGGCGGTGACCCCGCCCGGCCGCTTCCAGCCGCGCAAGGTCCGCGCCTTCGTCGACCACCTCGCCGCCGCCCTGCCGGCCATTCCGGGGCTGGACCGGGACTAAGGCTTAGGAGGTAGTGGGTTGATCGGGCTTGCCGGCCTAGCCTCGGCTTTGAAATGATCCCGAAAACTGCGGCGCGAAGTCATGGACGTCTCCGACAAATCGGCAGCCGATGCAACCGGAGAACACGCTTCACCGGCACGACCCGCTTCGCTGCCGCGCCGGGCCCTGGTGCTGGCCGCGCTGCTGGCCGGGTGTGTGATCGCCTACGCTCTCACGCTTGCCTGGATCGATGTGTCGACCGCACCGGTTGAAACCGAATTCGGCACCTCGGCCGGCGACGCCAGGGTCAGGCTCTACCTGCAGCCGATTCAGGTCGATCCGGTCAATGATTCTCTCCAGATGCGGATCAGCATGACGCCTAATCCGTCCCTGGTGGATGCAGCGTCGACGGCCGCTGATCGCGATTTCCTGATCCGGATCACGCGTGGCAAGCA
Organism: Inquilinus sp. 2KB_23; assembly: GCF_052115705.1. Classification (NCBI taxonomy): domain Bacteria; kingdom Pseudomonadati; phylum Pseudomonadota; class Alphaproteobacteria; order Rhodospirillales; family Rhodospirillaceae; genus Inquilinus; species Inquilinus sp. 2KB_23. The sequence goes on from NZ_JBFRHF010000002.1 coordinate 399,826, forward strand.
GATCGAGCATGTGCATATCGGGGCTGGCCAGCCTCTCCCCGAGGTCACCTTCGAATTCGATCTCGATGACGGAACCGTGCGCGACTATCCCCTCGACCGGTATGTATCGGCCATGACGCTGGCGGCGAGTGAACGAAGCCAGGACGGCACTGAGGTGCCGCTGCCGATCCGTGTCACGGTCTGGGAAGGTCTCCTCGGCTACACCGTGAAGGCGCAGCAGGCGACGGCACAGACCGCCGATGAACTGCAGCTCCAATTCGCGGTCCGTCGCACGGGGGCCGTCGCGTTCTTCGGCATCGCGATCTATGGCGCCATCATCGTCATGGTGCTCTGCGCCCTGGTCATCGGCAGCCTGGTGTTCATCGGCGTCCGGCGGATCGAGGTCACGCTCGTCGGCGCGCTCGGCGCCGTGATCTTTGCTCTGCCCGCGCTGCGCATGGCGTTGCCGGGCGCGCCGCCGCTGGGTGTCCGGCTCGATGTCCTCGTCTTCTTCTGGGCCGAGCTCGGGGCGGTCATCGCGCTTTGCCTGTTCGTCGCGGCCTGGGCGCGCCGGGGCGCGAAGCCATGAAGGGGCGGGATTCTCATGTGGCCGCTCGGATGACAGCGGACATGCCTGCCGTCTCGACGGGAGCCTCTGCCCGACCGGTTCCACCGCAAGAATCGGGCGGCCGGCCCCGCGCCGCTGCGGTAAGATGCGGCCCATGAGCGAGCATCACTTCACCCTGTTCGAGACCGCGATCGGGCCCTGCGGCATCGCCTGGGGCCCGCGCGGCGTCACCGGCGTGCAGCTGCCGGGGTCCAGCGCGGAGACGACGCGGATGCGGCTGCTGCGGCGCTGCCCCGGCGCCGAGGAGGCCGCGGCCCCACCCGAGATCCAGCAGGTGATCGGCCGCATCACCGCCCTGCTGCGGGGCGAGCCGATCGACCTGACCGCGGTGCCGCTGGACCTCGACCGGGTTTCGCCCTTCGAGCGCCAGGTCTACGAGATCGCCCGCGAGATCCAGCCGGGGTCGACCATGACCTATGGCGAGATCGCCAGGCGGCTGGGCGACCCGCTGCTGGCCCGCGACGTCGGCCAGGCCATGGGCCACAACCCGTTCCCGATCATCGTGCCCTGCCACCGCGTGCTGGCAGCCGGCGGCAAGCCCGGCGGCTTCTCCGCCCCCGGCGGGGTCGACACCAAGCTGCGCATGCTGCAGATCGAGGGCGCCGCCCCCGGCGGCCAGCCGTCGCTGTTCTGACCTCCGACGAAACCGTTGCCCGGCCGGGCCGCCGGGGGCAGACTCGGCCGCATGCCCGCCGAGACGATCCTGCAGCGCCCGTCGATCACGGTGTTCGACTACATCTGCACCGCGCGGCCGGGCGACGCGCCCTTCGCCGAGCGGCATGACGGCTTCTCGGTCTCCTATGTCCGCCGCGGCAGCTTCGGCTGCCGCCAGCGCGGCGAGGCCTTCGAGCTGGTGGCCGGGTCGGTGCTGGTCGGCCATCCCGGCGACGAGTTCACCTGCACCCACGACCATCACGCCGGCGGCGACGAGTGCCTGTCCTTCGAGCTGGACCCGGCGCTGGTCCACGCCATCGGCGACGATAGCGAGACCTGGCGCGCCGGTGCCCTGCCGCCGCTGCCCGGGCTGGTGGTGCTGGGCGAGCTGGCCCAGGCCGCGGCCGAGGGGCGCAGCGACCTCGGCCTCGATGAGATCGGCATGGCCTTCGCCGCCCGCTTCACCGCCCTGGTTGCCGGACGGCCGCGGACCACGGCGGAGGCCCCGCCGCGCGACCGCCGCCGCGCGGTCGAGGCGGCGCTGTGGATCGAGGCCCATGCCGCCGAACCGATCGATCTGGACGGCGCCGCCCGGGCGGCCGGGCTGAGCCCGTTCCACTTCCTGCGCCTCTTCGCCCGGTCGCTCGGCGTCACCCCGCACCAGCATCTCGTCCGCGCCCGGCTGCGCCACGCCGCCCGGCTGCTGGCCGAGGACGGGCGGTCGGTCACCGACATCGCCTACGACGTCGGCTTCGGCGACCTCTCGAACTTCGTGCGCAGCTTCCACCGCGCCGCCGGGGTGTCGCCCCGCCGCTTCCGCCAGGCGGCGAAGGGCGACCGCAAGATCCTCCAAGAACGGCTGGCCGCGCCCGCCGCAGGATGACCGCCCGATCAACGGAGGTCATCCATGTACGATCACATCGGCCTGAAGGTCCGCGATCTCGACGCCAGCCTGCGCTTCTACGAGGCGGTGCTGGCACCCCTCGGCCACGGGCTGGTCAGCCGCGACGAGTCCGGCGCCGGCTTCGGCCCGCCGGCTGCGGCGGCGCTGTGGCTGTACCCGTCCGACGCGTCGGGCCCCGGCGCCCATGTCGCCTTCCGCGCCCCGGACCGGGCGGCGGTCGACCGCTTCCATGCCCGCGGGCTTGCGGCCGGCGGCCGCGACCATGGCGCCCCGGGCCTGCGCGCAGACTATAGCCCGACCTACTATGCCGCCTTCCTGACCGACCCCGACGGCAACAATGTCGAGGCGGTGTGGATGGGGTGAGGCCCGCACCCCGCCCCGTCATCGCGAGCGCCACGCCTCTGCCGGGCTCGCGATGACGGGCCCATCGGGCCTGCGGCCGACTACGGTGTCGTCAGCGTCTTGAGATAGGCGATGATGTCGGCGCGGTCCTGCGGGTTGGCGATCGCGCCGGCCGCCATCTTGGTGCCGGGCACGAGCTTGTTCGGCCCGGACAGGAAGGTGTCGAGGCTGGCCTCGTCCCAGACCTTGCCGTAGGCGGCCATGCCTTTGGAGTAGTTGAAGCCGGCCACGGTGCCGGCGGTGCGGCCGAACACGCCGGACAGGTGCGGCCCGATCTTGTTCTGTTCGGTCACCGTGTGGCAGGCGCTGCAGCGCGAGAACAGGGTCTGGCCCCGTGCCGCGTCGCCATCGGCCAGGGCCGGCGTCACGCCGCCGGCGGTCAGAAGGGCCGCGAGCGCCCAATGCGTCAGTCTCATGATGGTCGTGCTCTCCGTCCGGGATCAGGCCGAGGATTTCAACAGGTCGGTGTCGATCGGCAGGGTGCGCAGGCGCTTGCCGGTGGCGGCGAAGACCGCATTCATCACCGCCGGGGCGATCGCGGCAGTGGCGGTTTCGCCGATGCCGCCGGGGGCCTCGGCGCTCTTCACCAGGTGGGTCTCGATCACCGGCACCTCGTCGATCCGCATCGGCAGGTAGGTGTCGAAGTTGCCCTGCTCGACCCGCCCGTCCTTGAAGGTGATCGATCCGTGCAGCACCGCGGTCAGGCCGAACAGCGCGCCGCCCTGGACCTGGGCCTCGATCGTGTCCGGGTTGACCACGATGCCGCTGTCCACGGCGCAGACGATGCGGTGGACCTTGACCGACCCGTCGGCCGCGACCTCCACCTCCGCCACCTGGGAGACGTAGCTGCCGAAGGCGAACTGGACCGAAACGCCACGGCCGTGGCCCTTCGGCATCGGCGTGCCCCAGCCAGCCTTCTCCGCCGCCAGGGTCAGCACGCCGAGTGCGCGCGGATTGTGGCCCAACAGCGACTTGCGATAGGCCACCGGGTCCTGCTTGGCGGCCGCCGCCAACTCGTCGATGAAGCTTTCGACCACGAAGACGTTGTGGGTCGGGCCAACGCCGCGCCACCAGGAGGTCGGGACGCCCTGCGGCTCGACCCGGACATATTCGACGCGGATGGACGGGAAGGCATAGGGCGGCTCGGCGGCGGCCTCCACCGCGTCCGCATCGACCCCGTCCTTGAAGCCTGCGGGGAAGTAGCGCGCCATGATCGAGGACCCGGCGATCCGATGGGTCCAGGCCACCGGCTTGCCGTCGGCGTCCAGCCCGGCCGAGAACCGGTCGTAGTAGTAGGGCCGGTACATGTCGTGCTGGATGTCCTCCTCCCGGCTCCACACCACCTTCACCGGGCCGTCCACCTGCATCGCCACCTTCACGGCGCGGCCGACGCCGTCCACCTCCAGCCGCCGGCCGAAGCCGCCGCCGATCAGGTGGTTGTGGACCTGCACCTTCTCCTTCGGCAGGCCGGTGACCTCGGCGGCGATCCCCTGGGCCAGGGTCGGCACCTGGGTGCCCACCCAGATCTCGCAGCTGTCCTTGCGGACATGCACGGTGCAGTTCATCGGCTCCATCGCCGCATGCGCCAGGAACGGCATCTGGTAGATCGCGTCGATCCGCTGCGCCGCGCCGGCCAGGGCCTTTTCGGCGTCGCCCTCGTTGCGCGCCACCGCCCCCGGCTTCTTGGATTCCTCCTCGAGCTGGCGGATCAGGTCGGCGCTGTTGACCGTGGCGTTCGGGCCGTCATCCCACTGGATGGCGGCGGCCTCCAGACCCTTCTTGGCCGCGCCCATATGGTCGGCGACCACGGCCACGGATTCGTCGGTCTTCACCACCTGGCGCACGCCCTTGACCGCCATGGCGGCCGCCTCGTCCACCGACTTCGGCTTGCCGCCATAGACCGGCGAGATCGCGATCGCCGCGACCTTCAGGCCCGGCAACTTGGTGTCGATGCCGTATTCGGCGCGGCCATTCACCTTGTCGGGCGAATCCAGCCGCTTGGCGCGGGTGCCGATCAAGGTGAAGTCCTTGGGGTCCTTCAGCGCCACCGTCTTCGCGTCCGGCGCCGGCAGCGCCGCCGCGGCGTCGGCCAGTTCGCCATATCCCAGTGTCCGCTTGCCGTCGGTGACCGTGCCAGCCTTCGCCTTCAGCCCGGCCGGGTCGACGCCCCACTGCTTCGCCGCCGCGGCGATCAGCAGGGTGCGGGCCACCGCGCCGGCCTGCCGCAGCGGCGTCCAGAAGGCGCGGATCGCGGTCGAACCGCCGGTGAGCTGGATCCCGATCAGCGGGTTGGCATAGAGCGCGTCGTTGGCCGGGGAATGCTCGAGCTTGACCTGGTCGAGCCCGACCTCCAGCTCCTCCGCCAGCAGCATGGCTTCGGCGGTGTAGATGCCCTGCCCCATCTCGGCCGAGGGCATCACCAGCGTGACCAGCCCCTGGCGGTCGATGCGGATGAAGGCGTTCGGGGCGAAGCCGGCCGCCTCGACGGCGGCCCAGGCCGGCCGCAGCGACGGCGCCAGGGCGACGGTGAGGGCGAGGCCGCCGCCGAGCGCGGCGCCGACCTTGAGGAACCCACGGCGGTCGAGGGTGTGCGAACCATCAGGCATGGTCTGTCCCTCCCTTACGCCGCGGCTTTGTGGATCGCGGCGCGGATGCGCTGATAGGTGCCGCAGCGGCAGACATTGCCGGACATGGCGGCATCGATGTCGTCGTCGGTCGGCTTCGGCGTGTCGGTCAGCAGCGCCGCCGCCGACATGATCTGCCCGGACTGGCAGTAGCCGCACTGCACCACCTCGAGCTCCAGCCAGGCCTGCTGCAGCGCCTTGCCCTGCGGCGACTGGCCGACCGCCTCGATCGTGGTCACGGCGCTGTCGCCGATGCTGTCGACCGTGGTGATGCAGGAGCGCGTCGCCGCGCCGTCGACATGCACGGTGCAGGCGCCGCACAGCGCCGCGCCGCAGCCGAACTTGGTGCCGGTCATGCCGAGCACGTCGCGCAGGACCCACAGCAAGGGTGTGTCGCCGTCGACATCGACCTCGTGGGCGGTTCCGTTGACCTTGATGGTGAATGCCATGGCTGCCTCGCGGGTGGCTGGGGGCTGATCCGGCAAAAAAGGCCGGCAGTGAACGCTGTCTATACCGTCGTGACCGTCGCGATAACGCGCGCAATCGGCGATGGCCTTTGAAGCTTGGCTGCAAGGTCCGGCAACTGGTCCGGCCTGCGGCTCTTATTGTCCGCCATCAGTTTAAGCCAAGGCCAGCCGCAACGCAGCGAAACAAGTGTCGCGGCCCGTCCCCATTGAAGCCGGCCGGTCCCGGCGCATCTCTTAGGGATGAGCCGCCTCATCCGCGTGGCGCTGGTCGCCGCCCTCGCCCTTGCCGCCGCACCGGCCGCGATGGCGCAATGCATCGTCAACCCGAACATCATCGGCAGCCCCTGCGCCGGCGGCATCGGTTCGCCGGCAATCATCAACGGCCAGCGCCCGGCGTTCCAGGAGATCACGCCGCCGCCGCAGCCCCAGCCCTACCAGCCGATCCCGATTCCGGCGCCGCGCCAGGCCGAGAGCCTGAGCCGCAAGGCCCCGAGCAACCCGCTGCTGCCGCTGCCGTCGGCCGGGGCGGCCCAGCGCTGCGTCACCCCATACGGCAGCTGCGCCATCCCCGGCGGCTCGATCCCCAGCACCGGCTGCAGCTGCGGCTCCACCACCGGCACGGCGCGGTGACCGTGGCCGGCCGCTGAGGCGCGGGCCATGCGGGTGGCCCTGGTGCTGAACGGCGCCTCGGGCGCCCTGCTGGGCCAGGCGCCCGCCGCGATCATCGACAGATTCGAGCGGCTGCTGGCCGCCGGCGGGGCCGAGGCCCGGGTGGCGGTGGCCGAGGGCCCGGCGCTGGACCTGGCGATCGACGCCGCCCTCGCCTCCGACGCCCAGGCGATCCTGATCGGCGGCGGCGACGGCACCCTGATCGCAGCAGCGGAGCGGCTGCTGCCGGAGAACCGGATCGGGCCGGCCCGGCCGCTGGGCATCCTGCCGCTGGGCACCGCCAACCTGCTGGCCCGCGACCTGGGCATCCCGCTGACGCCCGAGGCGGCGGTGCCGGCCCTGCTGTCCGGCACCACGCGGCGGATCGACGTCGCCGTGGTCAATGGCCGGATCTTCCTGAACAGCTCGCTGCTCGGCGTGGCGCCGCTGATGGTGCAGCAGCGCGAGCGCATGCGCCGCCGGCGCGGGCCGCTGAAATGGCTGCTGCTGGCCCGCGCCTTCTTCCGCGCGCTGGACCGCACCCCGCGGCTGCATGTGGTGCTGCAGGCCGAGGGCCGGCCGATGCGGCTGGTCACCCGCACCCTGGCCGTGTCCAACAACCCGCTGGCCGAGGGCTTTGCCGCGATCCACAGCCGCACCGCGCTGGATGGCGGGCAGTTGGGCGTCTACGCCGCACGGCTCGAACGCCGGGTCGACCTGTGGCGCATCCTGGCCCGCGTCGTCGCCGGCACCTGGCAGCATGATCCGGCCACCGCCGCGCTGATCGCCCGCCGGGTCAATGTGGTCGCCCGGCGCCGGCATCTGTGGGTCGCCAATGACGGCGAGAACCATCTCTTGGCCATGCCGCTGCGCTATCGCATCCTGCCGCGGGCGCTGACCGTGCTGGTGCCCCGCAGCGGGACGGACAGGCCAGAGTCATGAAGATCGTCGCCCACATCTCCGACCTGCATTTCGGCCGCACCGACCCGGCGCTGGTCGAGGCGCTGGTGGCCGACCTCAAGGAGATCGCGCCGTCGGTCATCGCCGTGTCGGGCGACCTGACCCAGGATGCGCGCACCGAGGAGTTCCTGGCCGCGCGGGCCTTCCTGGACCGGCTGGAGGCGCCGATCATCGTGGTGCCGGGCAACCACGACATCCCGCGGCTGAACCTGCTGTCGCGCTTCGCCAAGCCCTTTTCCCGCTACCGCCGCTACATCACCACCGACACCGCGCCGGTGCTGGTCGAGGGCGGCATCGCCCTGGTCGGCGTCAACACCGCCCGCCGCCTGGTGGCGCATTGGAACTGGTCGCATGGCGCGATCAGCCTGGGCCAGATCGAACGGGTCAGCGACACGGTGCGGGCGCTGCCGCGCGGCATGCTGAAGATCGTGGTGGCGCACCACCCCTTCCTGCCGCCGCCGGACGCGCCGGAGACCCGGCTGATCGCGCGGGCGGAGACGGCGCTGCGCTTCTTCGCCGCCGCCGGGGTCGACCTGATCCTGACCGGGCACCTGCACCGGGGCTTCACCGGCGACGTCACCGCCCATCACGGCCGGGTGCGCCGGCCGATCCTGGTGGCGCAGGCGGCGACCGCGACCTCGACCCGGCTACGCGACGAGCCCAACGCCTACAACCGCATCGTGGTCGACGGCGCCCGGCTGACGCTGGAGCCGCGGCGCTGGGACGGCAGCCGGTTCACGCCGATGCCGGCGCTGAGCTTCGAGAAGGTGAAGGCCCGCTGGCTGGCGGTGCCGCCCGCGGGCTAGGCCGACCTCAAACGATCGCCGAGACCGGCGTGCCGGGCCAGGCCAGCAGCTCGCCCAGGCGCGCCAGGGCCCGGCCGAGGCCGGCGCGGTCCGGCGCGCCGCCGAGCGACAGGCGCACCGCTTCCGGTGCCGAGCCGGTGACGTCGAAGGCGTCGGCCGGGACCACCAGCAGCCCGGATTCCCAAGCCGCCGCGGCGAAGCCGGCGCCGGTCCAGCCCGCCGGCAGGCCGAGCCAGAGGTGGTTGCCGTCCGGTTTCGCCGACAGGTCGGCGCCCGGCAGGGCCCCGGCAGCGAGGCTCTGGCGGGCCCGGTTCTCGGCCCGGATCGCCGCGGTGAAGGCGTCCAGCGCGCCGTCCCCGATCCAGCGCGTCGCCAGGGCGGCCAGCAGCGGTGACGGCATCAGGCTGACGGCGCGCAGCCCCATGGTCAGCTGCACCGCCGCCCGCGGATCCGGGGCGGCGACATAGGCGATGCGCAGCGCCGGCGTGGCGCATTTCGACAGCGAGGCGACATGCCAGGCGATCTCCGGCGCCAGGGCGGCCAGCGGCGGCGGCGCCGATTCGGCCAGCGCGCCATAGGCATCGTCCTCGACCAGGGCGACGCCGTGGCGGCGGGCGGTGGCCGCGATCGCCTGGCGGCGCGCCAGCGGCATGGTCGCCGTGGTCGGGCTGGCGATGGTCGGCACCAGGTACAGCGCCTTGGGCGGAGCCTTGCGGCACAGATCCTCGAAGGCCCCGGGGTCGATGCCGTCGGCATCCTGGGCCAGGCCGACCAGGCGCAGGCCGAGACGCAGGGCGATCGCCCGGACGCCGGGATAGGTCAGCGCGGCGCAGGCCAGGGTCTCGCCACGCTGCAGCAGCAGGTCGAGCAGGGCGAACAGCGCGCTCTGCGCCCCCGCCGCCACCACCACCCGCTCCTCCACCACCGCGCCGAGGCGCCGGGCCAGCCAGCGCGCCCCCGCCGCCCGGTCGCGCGCCGTCCCGCCGCTGGGCTGGTAGCCGAGGGTACCGCCGCCGGCCGCCAGCAGCAGGCCGAGGTCCTGCGCCATCCGCTCCGCCAGCCCGGGCGGCTGCGGCGGCACGTTCATGCTGAGGTCGAAGCCCGGATCGGATGCGGCGGCGGCATCGCGGACGAAGCTGCCGCTGCCGGCCCGCCCCTCCACCAGACCCATACGCTTCAGCTCATTGTATGCACGGGTCACCGTGGTCAGGTCGACGCCGAGCTGCGCCGCGAGCTGGCGCTGCGGCGGCAGGCGGACGCCCACGGCCAGTTCGCCGGACTGAATCCGTTGGACGAGGCTGGAGACGATCGATTGGGATTTCGACATCGGTCAGGCACTGCGACGGTTCATCGCAAAACCATACACTTGATAAAAGTGTATGGCAATGTTAGATGTGTCGCGTCATACAGCTGGCCATCGGATCGCCATCCGACGGCGCGCACCTGAGAGGTGGACCATGGCCGACCCCGCATCCTATCCCGTGCTGACGCCCTTCGCCGTCGGCATCCGGGCGCGCTGTCCGCGCTGCGGCCAGGGGCATCTGTTCCACGGCTTCCTGACCCTGGCGCCGAGCTGCGAGGTGTGCGGACTGGACTATTCCTTCGCCGACCCGGCGGACGGGCCGGCCTTCTTCGTCATCTCGATCGTCAGCTTCCCGGTCATCGCCTTCGCCGCCTGGCTTGAGCTGACCTATTCGCCGCCGATCTGGGTGCATCTGCTGACCTCGGCGCCACTGCTGATCGGCGGCTGCCTGGCGCTGCTGCGCCCGCTGAAGGGCTGGCTGGTCGCCGCGCAATACATCAACAAGGCCGGCGAGGCCCGGCTGGTGCGCAAGGGCGAGGATTAGTCCCGGCCGTCCCGGCCCAGCCAGGGGTCCGGGCCAGGGTCGCGGCCGGCGGCGACCTCGGCCAGCCGCTCGATGTAGTGGGCCCAGCCTTCGGCATGGCCGGCGCATTGCTCGGCGGTGGGCAAGCCGCTGTGGGTCATGCGCAGCAGCGTGCCGTCGGGCGGCTGCTCGATCAGGTCGATCTCGACCAGGCTCGACCCCGGCGGCACCACCGTGCTGCCGTCCCAGCCGAAGCTGTAGGCCAGGCGATGCACCGGCACCACCTCGCGGAAGCTGCCGCGGGCGAAGCGGGCGCCGGTGACGTTGACCAGATAGAGCCCGCCGGGATGCGGCTCGGTCTGCGCCTCGGTGCCCATCCAGCGCAGGATCTGCTGCGGATCGGTCAACAGGGCGAAGACTGCCGCAGGCGGTGCGGCGACGCGGGTCTCGCGGTGGACGACGAGCGGATCAGCCATGGCGGTCCTCCTGGTTGCGGGCCCTGCGGCCGCGGCGGTCAGGCCCCCGGGTCCTTGTGCATGCGGTCGGGGCCGGGATCGCCGCCGGCAGCGACCACGGCGAGCCGTCCCATGTAATGCGCCCAGCCGGTCTCGTGGGCGGGGACCGCCACGGGCGGCAGGCCGCTGTGGGTCAGACGCAGCAGCGTGCCGTCCGGCTGCTCGATCAGGTCGATCTCGACCAGGCTCGACCCTGGCGACACCCCCATCGCGTTGCCGTCCCAGCCGAAGCTGTAGGCCAGGCGATGCACCGGCACCACCTCGCGGAACGTGCCGCGCGCCACATCGGTGCCGTTGACGTCGAGCAGGTACAGGCCGCCCGGCTGCGGGTCCAGCGTCGCCTGCAGGCCCATCCAGCGCACGATCTTCTCCGGATCGGTCAGGAAGGCGAAGATGGTGGCGGGCGGCGCCGGGATCCGGATCTCACGCCGGACGACGGTCGGCTCGGTCATCGGGTTCCTCCTGGTCGCGCGGCGGCGCCGTGGCGGCAGGATACGGCGCCGCGGCCGGATTCGCCACCGCGGGGTGACAGGCTGGGCGCCCGGCCGCATGATCGGGCCATGGACCTGCCCACGACTCTCGCCTGGCTGGTGGACGAGGCCGGCGCCGCGCCGGGCCCGGACCAATTCCTCGCCCTGCTCGGGGGCCGGCTGGTCGAGGACGGCGTGCCGCTGGCCGGCGGCGCCCTGACCCTGGCGGTGCCGCATCCGATCATCGCCCATCGCACCTGGCTGTGGCGGGCGGCGACCGGGGCGGTGATCGAGGCGCTGGGCTTCGCCATGCCCGGCCTGGCCGGCGCGGCACCGGCG